>DATFHM010000253.1:0-13854 GCA_035248385.1 Nocardioides sp.
ACTGATCGAAATCACGGAACCCTTCTCGCATCGAGATCTCGGCGATCTGGGCCTGACCCCGCGGCGGCTGCGCACGATGGTCGCCGACGGGGAAGTACGCCGAGTGCTCCGGGGCGTCTACGCGCCGACGCTGCTCGGCGACGGGCTCGACGTTCGTGCTCGCGCCGCGGCGTTGGTGGTCCCTGACGGACAGGTTGCGTGCGACCGGACGGCAGCGTGGCTGCATGGCATCGACCTCTACACCTACGCAGAGCACGACATCGGGATGGTCGTCGAGACGTGCGTCGATCCACGCCGTGAGCCTTCGCACTGCTCGGGCATCGATTGTCACAGCCGAGGCCTGCTTCCCGGAGAGGTCGTGGCAGTGGGTGGCGTTTCGGCGACGTCGCCGCTCAGAACGGCACTTGATCTCGCCTGCATCCTCGAGCGCCGCGATGCGATGGCTGCCCTCGACGCGTTCTGCCGGCTCCACGCTCTCGCGCCCGGCCTCCTCGCCGACGGACTCAAGCGAAGGTTCCGAGGGCGACGAGGCGTCATCCAGGCCCGCTCGCTGGTGCCGCTCGCCGACCCACGAGCCGAGTCGGTCCGGGAGTCGTGGGTGCGGATCGCGATGATCGACGCCGGTCTGCCCATGCCGGAACCGCAGGTGTGGGTCGACCGGGACGGGATGCCGACGTACCGGCTTGATCTTGCCTATCGACGCCACCGTGTTGCGGTCGAGTACGACGGAGAGGAGCACGAATCGCCGGAGCAAGCCAGCGCCGACGAGGAGCGACGGGCGTGGCTGTCCGCGAACGGGTGGACGGTGATCGTCGTTCGCAACGGTGACTTCACGGGTGCGCGACTGGATCGCTGGATCCTCGAGGTGAGGCGAGCTCTGCGTCCGACGTACACGAATCGGCGACGGCTGGAGAGGCAACCGAATCGTTAGTTCTGGTCCGTCGAGATGCCGTTCTCGGTGGACGAGAACTAACGATTCGCGCGACGAGAACTAACGATTCGCGGTCAGGAGAAGTCGGGGGCCCGCTTCGCCAGGAAGGCGGCAACTCCCTCGCGGCCGTCGGGGCCGCCGGCGAGGCGGCTGATCGACTCGGACTCGCGGCGCAGGGCCTCCTGCGCGGCCGGTTCGGCGGTACGACGGACGAGGTGCTTCGTGGCGGCGAGGGAGTCGCGCGAGCCGGCGAGCAGGGTCCGCACGATGCCGTCGACCGTCGCGTCGAGCTCCTCGGGCGCGACGACCCGGGCGACGAGGCCGCAGTCCGCGGCCTCCTGCGCCGTGAGGTTCTCGGCCAGCAGGGCGAGGCGGAGCACCCGGTGCAGACCGAGGGTGTGCACGAGCATGCTGCCGCCGCCGTCGAGGCTCAGCCCGACCTTGACGTAGGCCAGGTTGAACGCGGCCTTCTCGGAGGCGACGACGATGTCCGCGGCCGCGGCGATCGAGAATCCGATGCCGGCCGCCACGCCCTGGACCGCGCTGACGACGATCGCGTCGCTCTTGATGAGCTCGGTGATGAAGCGGTGCGCGCCCTCGGCGAGCTCGAGCACGAAGGCGGACGGGTCATCGGCGGTGCCCATCCCGGACAGGTCGCCACCGACGGAGAAGAAGCGTCCCTCGGCGCGGATCACGATGACCCGCGCCCGGTCGGAGCGGGCCCGGAGGACCGCCGACACCATGGCCGCACCGACCTCGGTGCCCAGGGCGTTGGCGCCGGCCGGGTCGGCCAGCGTGATGGTGGCGAGGCCATCGGCGTACTCGTAGCGGACGTTGCCGGTCATGCGGTCAGCATGCCGTATCGCACCGGGGTTCCGGCCGGGACCCGGCGCCACACCCACCAGCAGCCGAGAGTGGCCACCAGGGCCGCACCGTACAGGGCGGCCGAGTCGCCGGCAGACCGCGCGTAGAGGTAGGCGCAGGTGGGCGCGAGGGCGACGGGCAGCCAGTACCAGCGGCCGGTCATGGCGACGAGCGCGACCAGCAGGGCGGCGTACCAGCCGTAGCCGGGGGTGAACACCAGGAAGGCCACGCCGACGAGCCCGACGGCCGCGACCTCCGGCCGCTCGGGGTCGGTACGACGCCAGCACCACCAGGCCGCCGCGCCCAGCAGCAGCGCGCCGACCACGGAGTCGAGCGGGTGCGGCGCGAGCAGACCGACCAGGGTCAGCCGGTTGCCGTTCGCGTAGCCCTCCTCGTGCAGGTAGCCGGGCAGGTAGCCGATGACCCGCGTCCCGACCGCGGCCACGTGCGGGAGGTAGCCGGCGATGCCGACGGCCGCGGCCGCGGCGACGACCTTGACCGGATGCCGGCGCAGCAGCGCCGGACCGACGAGCACGGGGTAGATCTTGGTCGCGACGGCCGCCCCGACGAGCGCGCCGGCCCACACCGGCCTGGCCGCCGCGTAGGCCACGAGACCCGCGTAGCAGAGCAGGATCGCGACCCAGTCGATGTGCGCGTTGTTGCTCATCTCGGACACGACGACCGGGCACCAGCCCCACAGCGCGGCCCACCACGCCGGGTCGCCGCGCTGCCAGCACCGGCGCAGGACCAGGGCGGTCAGCAGCAGGACGGCGAGGGCGGCGGCGACCTGGAACGCCTGCTGCCCGCCGTACGCCGCGTGCCCGCCGAACGTCACGATCCGCACCAGGTCGAAGGCGGCCTGCGCGACCGGCGGGTAGACGGTGTGCACGGTCGGGCGGTTGAGCAGCGCGCAGCCGGTGGGGACGTCACATCCCTGCGTGGTGAACAGGTCCGGCTCGTGCAGCCGGGCGAGGGCGGGGTCGTCCGGCGCGTAGCGGTAGGGGTCGACGCCGGCCAGCTGCACCTTGCCGTCCCAGACGTAGCGCAGGTCGTCGTTGGAGGTGAGAGGCGGCTGGGTGAGCGCGAGCAGCTGCAGGGCGGCGGTGACCGCGAGGACCAGGACCGCGGTGGACCGGCGGCTGATGCCCGACCGCGCGAGGGCGGCGACGGCCACCGCGAACGGGATCGCGTTGAGCGGCTGGAGCACGCCGGCCCGGGAGACGTCGAGACCGACGTGCGGACCGGCGTACAGGGCCGCGGTGAGGAGCAGCTGGCAGCCGACGGCACCCGCGAGCAGGGCATGGCGTCGTATGTCAGTCACAGGGGCGAGCGTGCCAGCCGTCGCGGTGCGGCTGAAGGATCGCTGCGAGGCCGTAAGAGGTCCGTAAGGAAGTTCTTACGAGGCGGTGACGGATGGCCCGGAACCCTATTGCCACGCGGGTTCCGCTGTCACGTTGGCTGCCATGGACACACCTCGGGCCACCGTCGCGGTCATCGGCGGAACCGGCTTCTACCGATGGCTGGACGACGCCGAGACGGTCGAGATCAGGACGCCGTACGGCGCTCCCTCGGGGCCGGTGCACGTGGGAACGGTGGCCGGTCGCGGCGTCGCGTTCCTGGCCCGTCACGGCGAGCGGCACTCCCTCGCACCGCACGCGATCAACCACCGCGCGAACCTGTGGGCGCTGCGCAGCCTCGGGGTGCGCCAGGTGCTCGCGCCGTGCGCGGTCGGCAGCCTGCGGCCCTCGGTCGCGCCGGGCTCGCTGGTGGTGCCGGACCAGCTCGTCGACCGCACGAGCGGCCGCATCCAGACCTTCGTCGAGACCGGCGCGACGCACGTGCCGTTCGCCGACCCCTACTGCGCGCGGCTGGGCAGCGCGCTGGCCGATGCCGATCCGCAGGTCCGCCGGGGCGGGACGATGGTCGTCATCGACGGACCCCGCTTCTCGACCCGCGCCGAGTCGCGCTGGTACGCCGCCCAGGGCTGGGACCTCGTCAACATGACCGGCCACCCCGAGGCCGTGCTGGCCCGCGAGATGCTGCTCTGCTACTCGCCGCTGGCGCTCGTGACCGACCTCGACGCCGGCGTCGACCCCGGCGACGGCGTGGACGAGCAGGAGGTCTACGCACTCTTCGCCGCGAACCTCGCCCGGCTCGGGGACGTCCTTACCGCGACCATCAAGGAGCTGCCCGATCCGGACGGCTGCCGTTGCTCCTCGTGGGCCGACGGCCTGCAGCTGGCGTACGGCGTGCCGGGGCGGGCCGAGCGATGAGGGTGCTGCTGACGGGGTCGGCCGGGTTCATCGGGTCGGCCGTCCGTTCCGCTCTCGAGGATGCGGGCCACGAGGTGGTCGCCGTCGACCTGATGCTCCCCGCGGCGCACGGAGCGACACCGGCGGCGCCGGACGGCACCCACCTGCTCGACGTACGACGCGCGGCGGTCGACCCCGCATGGGCCGCGCTGCTGCGCGGGATCGACGTGGTGTGCCACCAGGCCGGCATGGTCGGGGTCGAGGCGTCGCCGGCCGACCTGCCGGCGTACGCCGCCCACAACGACCTCGGCACCGCCGCGCTGCTCGCGGCGATGGCGGCGCACGGCGTCGGGAACCTGGTCCTCGCGTCCTCGATGGTCGGGTACGGCGAGGGCCGCTACGCGTGCGCCGTCCACGGCCCGCAGCAGCCGGGCGCGCGGTCGGTGGCCCGCCTCGAGGCGGGCCTCTTCGAGAACCCGTGCCCGCGCTGCGACGCCGACCTGGACTGGCTGCCCGTGGGCGAGGACGAACCGTTGCGCCCGCGCAGCGGGTACGCCGCCGGCAAGGTCGCGCAGGAGCACTACGCCGCCGCGTGGGCCCGCTCGACCGGTGGCCGGGCGATCGCGCTGCGCTACCACAACGTCTACGGCCCGGGCATGCCCCGCGACACGTCGTACTGCGGCGTCGCGGCCATGTTCCGCTCCCGCATCGAGCACGGCCTCGCACCGCTGGTGCTCGAGGACGGCCGGCAGGCGCGGGACTTCGTGCACGTCGCCGACGTGGCGGCGGCCAACCTGACCGCGGTGGGGGCGGTCAGGACGGCCGCGGCGGGGGCGCTGTCGGCGTACAACATCGCGTCGGGGACGCCGATCACGATCGGCGAGGTGGCGGGCGTCCTCGGCGCGAGCGCCGGCATCGCCCCGGTGACGACGGGCGGCTACCGGCTCGGGGACGTCCGGCACGTCGTCGCCTCCCCCGAGGCGGCCGCTCGGGACCTGGGGTTCCGTGCCGTCGTGCGGCCGCAGGACGGCCTGCGCGAGCTCGCCACCGACCGGCTGCGGGAGGTCGTGCGATGAGCCCGTACGCCGACGTCGACCTCGTGCTCCCCTGCCTCGACGAGGGGCCGTCGTTGCGGGCGCTGCTGCCCCGGATCCCTGGTGGAATGCGGGTGATCGTCGTCGACAACGGCTCGACGGACGACACGGCCGAGGTCGCCCGCGCCGCCGGTGCGGTCGTGGTGCACGAGCCGCGCCGCGGCTACGGCGCCGCGGTGCACGCCGGTGTCCTGGCCGCGACCGCGCCGATCGTCGTGGTGATGGACGGCGACGGGTCCCTCGATCCCGACGACATCGCACCGCTCGTCGCGCTCGTGCGCGCGGGCGACGCGGACCTCGCGACCGCCCGCCGGGTTCCGGTACGCCGGGGCCTGGTGCCCTGGCACGCGCGGCTCGGCAACCGCCTGGTGCTCGCCCTGCTCCGCCGGCGGCTCGGGGTGGACGTGCGCGACATCGGCCCGCTGCGCGTCGTACGCCGGGAGATGCTGCTCGACCTCGGTGTGACCGACCGCGGGATGGGCTACCCGGTGGAGCTGCTCGACCGGGCGGCCCGAGCCGGCTGGCGGATCGTCGAGCGCGATGTCGCCTACCTGCCGCGCACGGCCGGCACGCGGTCGAAGGTGTCGGGGTCGGTGCGGGGCACGCTGCGGACGGCCCGCGACTTCGGGCGCGTGCTGGCGGTCCAGCCATGACGACCCTGCTCGTGCTCGCGAAGTCGCCCGTGCCGGGGCGGGTGAAGACCCGGCTGGCCGCCGACCTCGGCAACCGCTTCGACCTCGCCGCCGACCTCGCCGCGGCCGCTCTGCTGGACACGATCGCCACCGCCACGGCGACATTCGGGGCGAACCGCTGCCGGCTGGCGCTCGACGGCGACCTCGCCGACAGCCCGCACGGGGCGGAGCTCCGTGACGCCCTCGCCGGCTGGACCGTCGTCCGCCAGTGCCCGGGCGACCTCGCCGACCGGCTCGCCCACGCCCACGAGCACGTCCGCGGGCCGGTGGTCCAGGTCGGGATGGACACGCCCCAGCTCACCCCTGCCCTGCTGCTCTGCATGGCGGCGGGCCTGGCCGGCCACGACGCCGTGCTCGCGCCCGCCGCCGACGGCGGGTGGTGGGCGCTGGCGCTGCGCACCGGCAGCGACGGACGGCTGCTCCGTGGCGTGCCGATGTCCGGCCCGGCGACGTACGACGACACACGCGCCGCGCTGACCGGCGGCGGCCTCCGGGTCGCGGACGCCCCGGTGCTCGAGGACGCCGACCACCTCGCCGAGGCGCGCCGGATCGCGGCGGCCGCACCGGGCACGCGCTTCGCCCGGGCGCTGCTCGCGATCGAGGGGACGGTGCCGCGATGACCGCGACGATGCCCGCCGGCGAGGTGTTCAGCCACGCGCTGCGCGGCGAGACCTGCTACCTCTCCACGCCCGACCGGCAGCGGCTCCGGCTCCCGGTCGCGGACTGGACCCGCGCGACCGACGGCTCCGACGACCTGCTGCTCCAGGCCTGCCTCGGCGCCACCCTCGACATCGGCTGCGGCCCCGGCCGGATGGTCGCCGAGCTCGCCGCGCGCGGGCACGTGACGCTCGGCATCGACGTCGTCGGCGAGGCGGTCCGGCAGACCGTGGACCGCGGCGCGGCAGCGCTGATGCGCGACGTCTTCGCACGGGTCCCCGGCGAGGGCCGGTGGGAGACCGCGCTCCTCGCCGACGGCAACATCGGCATCGGCGGCGACCCGGCCGCGCTGCTGGCCCGCGCTCGCCGGCTGCTGCACCCCGGTGGCCGCGTCGTGGTCGAGGTCGCCGGCCCCGGAGAGCGCTCGGCCCACTTCGACGCGCGGCTCGAGTGCGCGTGCGGGCACAGCGAGCGGTTCCCCTGGGCGGTCGTCTCGATCGACGCCCTGCCGGCCCTGGCCGACGCCGCCGGGCTGGTCGAGATCGACCGGCTCACGGCGCACGGGCGCTGGGTCGGCGTACTGACGGAGGCAGCATGAAGGTCCCGACGTTCAGCTCCCGGCTGCGCAGCCCGGCGGTCGCCGCCCGGCTCGGGGTCTGGGTGGGCATCTGCTTCGGCGTCTGCTTCGTCACCGGGCTGATCAGCCACTACGCCCAGCTCCCGCAGCAGCCGGTCGCGTTCCCCACCTCGCCGAGCTGGGGCTACCGGCTCACGCAGACCCTGCACGTGGTCAGCGGGACCGCCGCGATCCCGCTGCTGCTGCTCAAGCTCTGGGCGGTGTACCCGCGGCTCTTCCAAGCCCTTCCCCGGCGGCTCGGCGAGGTGGTCCTCTCCGCGCTGGAGCGCGGGTCCATCGCCGTGCTGGTCGCCGGATCCCTGCTGGAGCTGGGGATCGGGGTCATGAACGTGGCGCAGTGGTACCTCTGGCGCTTCGACTTCCGCGCCACCCACTACGCCCTGGCCTGGGCCGTCATCGGCGCGCTGCTGGTGCACGTCGCGGTCAAGCTGCCGGTGATCCGGGACGCCCTCACCAGCGATGTCGACAGCATCGGCGCGGACCGGCCGGAGGCTGTCGCCGCGGGCGTTGTGGGACGTCGCGCGGTCATCCGGACCGGCTGGCTGGCCGCCGCCGTCGCGGTGGTGACCGCCAGCTCGGCCGCCGGCACCGTGCCGGGCCTGGACCGGCTCGCGGTCCTCTCGCCGCGTTCGCGTCGCTCGGGCATTCCGGTCAACCGCACCGCCGCCGATGCGCGGGTGGCGCCGGCCGCGCTCGGCGTCGGCTACCGCTGCCGGGTCGAGCACGCCGGCGGGAGCGCGGCCTTCACGCGGGCCGACCTGCTCGCGCTGCCGCAGTCGACGCACACGCTCGCCATCGCCTGCGTCGAGGGCTGGAGCGCGGACGGGTCGTGGACCGGCGTACCGCTGCGGGAGGTGCTGGACCGGGTCGGTGCTCCCCGCGGCCGGGCGGTGGTGGTGACGTCGCTGGAGCCCCAGGGTCCCGAGCGGGTCAGCACCCTGCCGGCCGACTTCGCCGACGACCCGCGCACCCTGCTGGCCCTGGCGCTGGACGGCGAGCCGTTGTCGCTCGACCACGGCTACCCGGTCAGGCTGATCGCCCCGGACCGGCCCGGAGCGCTGCAGACCAAGTGGATCGCCCGGATCGAGGTGCTCTGATGCGCACCGTGCGAGCCCTCCTGATCGGAGCCGGCGCCCTCCTGATGGCGTACGCCGCCTGGCTGCTCGTCCGCGACCAGACCGCCCCGCAGCTTGTCCAGGTCGGCGAGTGGGCGGCCGCCGCCGTGGTCGTCCACGACGCGGTGCTGGCGCCGCTCACGCTCGCCGTCGGCTGGCTCGTGCAGGGCCGGCTGCCGGCCAGCGCCGCTCGTGCCGTCGCCATCGCGCTCACCCTCGTCGGGACCGTCGCGATCGCCGCCTTCGCGGTGCTCACCCGGTCCCACCAGGGCGGCAGCAACGGCACGCTGCTGGACCGGGACTACCCGATCGGGCTGCTGGCCGTCACGCTGGTCGTCATCGGCACGGTGGCGGTGACGGCAGCGGTCGCGCCGGCGGTGCATCGACTGAGGAGGTCGCGCGGGTGGCGAGGGTGATGGTCGTCGACGACGACGCGACGGTGCGCGAGGTGCTGGCGACGTACCTGCGCGCCCACGACCACGAGACGGTCGAGGCGGCTGACGGCGAGTCGGCGCTGCTCCTGATGTCCGACCAGCCGTCCGACCTCGTCGTGCTGGACCTGATGCTGCCGGGCATGGACGGCCTCGAGGTGACGCGGCAGCTGCGCGCGCAGCGCGACGTCCCGATCATCATGCTGACCGCGCTGGGCAGCGAGGCGGACCGGGTCGTGGGTCTCGAGCTCGGGGCGGACGACTACGTGGGCAAGCCGTTCAGCCCGCGCGAGCTCGCCCTGCGCGTGGACTCCGTGCTCCGGCGTACCGCCGCCCCGGCGGCCGTCGAGGAGACCCTCGTCGACGGCGACCTCGTCATCGACGGGGCCCGGCACGTCGCCACCCTCGCCGGCGAGCCCCTCGCCCTGACCGTGCGCGAGTTCGACCTGCTGCGCTACCTGGTCGCGCACCCGTCCACCGCGTTCACCCGGGAGGACCTGCTGCACCACGTGTGGGGCTGGACGATCGGCGACCGCTCGACGGTCACCGTGCACGTCCGCCGCCTGCGGGAGAAGGTCGAGGACGACCCGACCAACCCGACCCGACTGCTCACGGTGTGGGGCGTCGGCTACCGATGGGAGCCACGATGAGCACGAGTGCGTTCCTCGAGATCGTCTGGGTGGCCGCCCTCGCGGCGGTGGCCGTCGGCGCCGTGGGCCTGGTGCTGGCCTGGCTGACCCGCGGCTGGTCGCTGCGCTGGCACGTGGTCCTGCTCGTCGCGATCGCCGGCGTCGGTTCGTACGCCGGCACGCTGGCCATCGCGCAGCTGATGTTCCTGTCCTCGCACGACCTGCTCGTCGTCACCGTGGTCGCCTCGGTCGCGACCGTGGTCGCGGTGGTCGTCGCGCTCGCCGTCGGCTGGCCGCTGGCCCGCTGGTCGACCGCGTTGCGGACGCAGGTCCGCGGCATGGGCCCGGGCGTGGTGAGCACGGCCGGCTCGGGTGGTCCGCGCGAGCTGCGAGCGGTGTCGGAGGAACTGGCCGAGACCCAGCGCCGACTCGAGCAGGCGCGGTTGCGCGAGCTGCGTCTGGAGGAGGCCCGCCGGGAGCTGGTGTCCTGGGTGTCGCACGACCTGCGCACGCCACTGGCGGGGCTGCGCGCGATGGCCGAGGCGCTCGAGGACGGCCTCGCGGCCGACCCGGCCCGCTTCCACCAGCAGATCCGGGCCGAGGTGGACCGGATGGCGGCGATGGTCGACGACCTCTTCGAGCTCTCCCGGATCCATGCCGGCGTGCTCAAGCTCAACCCCACCACGCTGGCCGTGGGCGACTTGGTGAGCGAGGCGATCGCGGGCGCCGACCCGGTGGCGCGGGCCCGCAACGTCCGGATCGGCGGCTCGGTGGACGTCGGCCTGGAGGTCACCGCCGACCCGGCCGGGCTCTCCCGGGTCCTGTCGAACCTGCTGATGAACGCCATCCGGCACACCCCCGCCGACGGCGTCGTCGAGGTGGTCGGCCGGCAGCGCGGCGACGCCGTGGAGGTCTACGTCAGCGACGGCTGTGGCGGCCTCCGCTCCGACGAGATCGAGCGCGTCTTCGACCTGGGCTGGCAGGGCAGCCACGCCCGTACGCCGGGCGGCACCGACCTGGGTCAGGGCGCCGGTCTGGGGCTGGCGATCGTCAAGGGCATCGTCGAGGCGCACCGCGGCCGGGTGGCGGTGGAGAACCTCACGGGCCTGGGTGGCTGCCGGTTCTCGGTGGTGCTGCCGGGCTGAGCCGGCAGCCGGTCAGCCCGCGCAGGTGCCCGTGCCGACCTCGGTGTCGTCGGTCCGCCCCTGGGCGGCAGCCCCTTGGACCTGGTCGGCGGTGAGCGCATAGCCGGTGTCCGGGTCGGTGACCGAGGCCGCGAAGACCACGCCCGCCACCTTGCCCGCCGGCGTCACGATCGGGCCCCCGGAGTTGCCGGGACGCACCAGCCCGCGCAGCGAGTAGACGTCGCGCAGGACCGTGCCGGAGCCGTAGATGTCCGGGGAGCGCAGCCGCTGCTGACCGCGCACGCGACCGGTCTGGATGTCGAACGGCCCGTCCTGCGGGTAGCCGATGATGGCGACCGGGTCCTGCGCCTGCACCGCGGCGGAGCCGGTCGCGAACTTCAGGCCCGTGGCGCCGTGGGTGTCGACCTCGAGGATCGCGATGTCGAGCTCGGGGTCGTAGTGGACGACCCGCGCCAGCTCGGTCTCGCCGTCGATCTGGACGCTGGGGTCGTGGACGCCGGCGACGACGTGCGCGTTGGTCATCACCCGGTTCTCGGCGTACACGAAACCGCTGCCCTCGACGCCGCGACCGCACGAGTTGGCGCCGTGGATCTTGACGATGCTGGCCTGGGTGGCCAGCACCTTGGCCGTCCCGGGGAGATCCTTCGGACCCGCCGGCACGTTGGTGATCTGCTCCGGCGCGAACGGCTCGAGGTAGCGCGGGAAGAAGCCCGTGCCGACCACGTTGTTGAAGGCCTGCAGGGCCTTCGGCGCCGCGCCAGGGAGCGCGCCGTTGACCTTGGCGAGCACCTCCGAGCTGCGCACCAGGCCGGTGATCGGGCCGATCCGGGTGCCGCTGATCGCGACGCCGAGCGCCCACGCCACCAGCAGCACGGCCAGCGAGCTGAGGACCGCACCACCGAGCGCGTCGAGGACCCGGGCGGGGCGCCAGGTGATCTTGTCGCGGACCCGCGCACCGACGTACTGCATCAGCGCCTGGCCGAGCGACGCGCTCACGATCACGATGAACAGCGCGCCGAGCGAGACGAGGAGCGAGGGGTTCGCGCTGCGCAGCACCGTGGGCGCGAGCCAGATCCCGAACAGGCCGCCGGTCAGCAGGCCGACCGTCGCGAACGCGCCGGTGACGAAGCCCTGCCAGTAGCCGGAGAGGGCGTAGGCCAGGACGAGGAGGACCAGCAGCCAGTCCAGAAGGTTCATCGGTCCCCCGTACGCCGCACGTACTCGGCCAACATGTAGTCGGGGAGATCATGCACCGGCGGGTCGGCCACGGGCGGCAACCAGCCGATGAAGTCGAGGAACCGGGTGAGGATGCCGCCCGTGAAGCCCCAGAGGATGACGTCCTTGTCCTCGCCGATCAGGAAGCCCGGACCCACCCAGCCGCCGGGGTGGCGCACCTGGATGCGGTGCGTCGGGTCGACCAGCTCACGGATCGACACCCGGTGGATGGCGTGCACCTCCGCGGGCGACACGACGACCAGGTCCACGGGGTCGCTCCAGTAGCCGATGACGGGCGTGACGGCGAAGTTCGACGGAGGCAGCCACAGCTCGGGCAGGGTCGCGAAGACGTCGACGGCGGTCGGGTCGAGCCCGACCTCCTCCTCGGCCTCGCGCAGCGCCGCCTCGACCGCGGTCTCCCCCGGGTCGATGCTGCCGCCCGGGAAGGACACCTGCCCGGGGTGCGAGCGCATGTCGTGCGCCCGCTCGGTGAGAAGCACGTCGGGCCCCTCGGGCCCGTCCGCCATCAGCATCAGCACCGCGCCGCGGCGCGGATCGCTGCCCTCGGGCGGGAGGAACGCCGTCAGGTCCTTGCCCTGGATGCGGGCCGCACCGGCCGCGATCTGGCCCAGCCACTTCGGGCCGTCGGGGGCGCTCATCCGGCCTGCTTCAGCGTGATGCCGTTGTGCTCGGCGAGGTCGACGATGTCCTGCTCGGAGCCGAGCCCGCCGGCGATCGGCTTGGACACGGTGCCGTCGGGGTGGACGACGTAGAAGTACGGAAGGCCGGGGGGCTGGAGCAGGTCGGTCTGCTGCAGGTCGCCGCACGCGTCGGCGAGCAGCGGGTAGGTGACGCCGCTCTGCTGCGCGAGGTCCAGCGCCGCGCCGGGGTAGGTCTCGAGGTAGTCGACGCCGACGACGGTCACCTGGCCGGCGTACTTCTTCGCGAAGGCGGCCAGGGCCGGCATCTCCTTGCGGCACGGGCCGCACGTCGAGGACCAGAAGTTGATGATCGCCGGCCCCTTGACGTCGGACAGCGGCGCGGTGGCGGTGCTGCCGAGGCACCCGAGCGGGACGGTGGGCAGCTGCGCCGCCGGCGCGCTCGCGTCGACCGCGAGGTCCTTCGCCGTGCAGTCGGCGATGCCCGCCTGTTGCCGGGCCGCGACCAGGTCGGCGCTGCTCACCGTCACGTTGCACGCCCCCGCCGCGTCCCGGGCGCCGCACGAGGTCAGCAGCACGGCCGCGCTGAGAGCGGCCACCGCGGCCGCTGCGAGGGGGCGGCGCATCAGTTGGGACCCTCGGTGCGGACCAGCTTCTCCGCCTCGACCGGGTCCGTCGGACCGGCGCCGTACGACGGGCACCACTTCGCCACCGGGCATGCTCCGCACGCGGGCTTCTTGGCGTGGCAGCGGCGGCGGCCGTGCCAGATCAGGTGGTGGCTGAGCATGGTCCAGTCGCTCTTCGGGAAGAGCGCCCCGATCGCGTGCTCGACCTTCACCGGATCGGTCTCCTCGGTCCACCCCAGGCGGCGGGCGAGCCGGCCGAAGTGGGTGTCGACGGTGATGCCGGGGACGTCGAAGGCGTTGCCGAGCACGACGTTCGCGGTCTTGCGGCCGACGCCGGGCAGCGTCACGAGGTCCTCGAGCCGGCCGGGCACCTCGCCGTCGTACCGCTCCACGAGGGCGGCGGCGAGCTTGAGCAGGTTGTCGGTCTTGGCGCGGAAGAAGCCGAGCGGGCCGACGATCTGCTCCAGGTGCGCCCGGTCGGCGGCGGCCATGGCGGCCGGGTCGGGGTAGGCCGCGAACAGGATCGGCCGGACCAGGTTCACCCGCTTGTCGGTGGTCTGCGCGGACAGCACGGTGACGACGAGGCACTGGAACGGGTTGTCGAAGTCCAGCTCCGCCTTGGCGTCGGGGTAGGTCACGGCGAGCACCCGATCGATCTTGCGGGCCCGTCGCACCAGCTGGGTCGGGGTCTCCCCGGAGGTGTCGATCGGCCGCACGCGGGTCAGCCTACGGGGCGACACCGACGCTCCCGACGTACGTCTGCTGTTAGGTGTGAACTGTGCCACTGGCTAGGATTCGGCGAGACGACGTGTGTGTCGGCCTCAGCGGGGGGTCGGGGTACGTCGTCGACGTGAACTTGGAGGCAGCGTGGACAACGACGTGCTCCGTCAGGCGCCACTGTTCAGCG
>DATFHM010000254.1:0-25234 GCA_035248385.1 Nocardioides sp.
CAGGGTCAGGGCCTCCCCGTCGCGCACCACCTCGACGGTCCACTGCCCCGAGGCCTCGTCGTACGACGCGGACGTGGCAACGGTGTTCGACCAGTAGGGCACCTCCATCGTCTTCACGTAGGACTCGAGCCAGTCGCCGACCTTGTCCTTGGGCGCGAAGACCGGCCAGTTGTCGGGGAACTTCAGGTAGGGAAGGTGGTCGTACCAGACCGGGTCGTGCAGGCAGAGCGACTTGTAGCGGTTGCGCCACTGGTCGCCGGGGCGCGGGTGCTTGTCGATCACCAGGGACGGTACGGCGAGCTGGCGCAGCCGCGCGCCGAGCGCGATGCCGCCCTGGCCGCCGCCGATCACCAGCACGTAGGGCTGCTCGGTCACGCCGAGCGCGGCCTGCTCGGCCTCGCGGCGCTCGAGCCAGGTCTGCCTGTCCTTGTCGATGCCGTGCTGGGCGCCCATCGGGCGTCGGGTGCCGCGCGGCTCCTCGTGACCGGTCAGCTCCTGGAGGGCGGTGAGGAAGGTCCAGGCCCGATCGTCGCCGTCCTCGGTGACGAGCCGGAGCAGGCCGTTGCCGCGCCCGGTCGCGGTCTCGAAGCGGAACCACGCCGTGACGACGCCGCCGTCCTCGGTGGCCGGCTCGGTGAGCTCGAACCCGCGCGGTGCGGTGCCGTCCAGGGTCGCGGTGAGCAGGTCGGCTACGCCCTCGCGGTTCTCGACGGTCTTCAGGTTCCAGGTGAAGGAGACGAGGTCGCGCCAGAAGCTCGTCGTCGCGAAGTGGGCGGCGGCGCCGGGGACGTCGCGGGCTGCGAGGGCCGCCTCGAACGACGCGAACCAGGCCTCGGCCCGCTCGCTGGGGGTGCTCTCGACCGGCTGCTCCGCGAGGGAGGGAGCGGGTCGTTCGTCGATCTGGGTCATGGGCTCAGGACACTCCTCGGGCCAGGTGCCGGGACAGCGTTGCAGCGCGTTGCAACGTGGCCGCCGTCACAATGGCCGGAGTAGCGTGGCCGGGGACAGAGGGGGTGCGGATGGGCAACCAGGCGATGGGCGCCGTCGTGCCGGGCACGGACCTGACGATGCACGCACGCGAGCTGGTCCGCATCCACGACGCCGTGCTCAGCGGCAGCCGTCCCCCCGAGCGACCGCGGGCGCTGGTGGCGCGGTCCTGGTCGCGGGTCATGGGCATGGGCCTGGCGGCCGATCGCGTCAACGCACGCCGGCCGATGCCCGCCGAGGAGCTGGTACGCCGCCGGCGTACCTCCCGGCTGTCGCTGGTCATCGACGACCTGCGCAGCGTGCTGACCAGCGTCGCCGACGCGTCCCTGTTCCTCATGGTCGTGTGCGACGCCGACGGCTTCCTGCTCTGGCGCGAGGGCTCGGCGCGGGTGCGGGCCACGGCCGACCGGCTCGGCTTCCTCGAGGGCATGCTGTGGACCGAGCAGGTGGTCGGCACGAACGCCATCGGCACCGCCCTCGCCGAGGGCGCGCCCGTGCAGCTGTTCGCCGCCGAGCACTACGAGGCCCAGCAGCACCCCTGGTACTGCACGGCCGCGCCGATCCACGACCCGCGCGACGGCGAGCTGCTCGGCGTCGTCGACGTCAGCGGTCCCGCGATGACGCTGCACCCCGCCATCGGTGCGCTCGTCGAGAGCGCGGTGCGGATCGCGGAGGCGTCGCTGTGGCGCCAGCACCTGGCCGGGCTCGCGCGGCTGCGCCAGGCGAGCGAGGCGCTGGTCGGCACGACCAACGGCCCGCTGCTCGTCGTCGACGACCACGGCTGGGTCGCGCACCAGTCCGGCATCGCCGCGCGGGACCGGATCGAGGTGCCGCGGCCGGACCGCGCGATCGCCGTACCGGGCCTGGGGCTGTGCCTGCCCGAACGCCTGGGGGAGGGGTGGCTGGTCCGCCCCGGCACGACCGACACCCGCCTCCGCGCCCGGCTGACCGGCGGCAGCGAGCCGGTCCTCGAGGTCACCGGCGACGAGTCGTGGCGCACCGCCCTGACCCGGCGGCACGCCGACATCCTCGGCCAGCTCGCGGCGGCCGGTGCGCGCGGGCTCACCGCGGGTGAGCTCAGCACGAGGTTGTACGGCGACGCCGACCACCTCGTCACCGTCCGCGCCGAGATCTCCCGGCTGCGGCGCGCGGTGGGGGCCCTGATCGCGACGAACCCCTATCGGCTGGCGGACGGGGTGGAGCTCGAGGTCCGCGACGCCTGAGGGCGGCGTGCCGCGGCCCGCACCAAGTCCTCGAAGAGCTCCGCGAGCTCGTCGTCGTCGACCTCGTCGGGGGTGGTGAGCATGCGCCGGCCGAAGTGCTCGGCGGCCGCGATGATCGCCTCGGAGGCGACCCGGTCGCGGCTCGTGATCGGGGCGCCGTTCGCGAGCAGCTGCGCGAGGCTGTCGCGCACCAGCTGCCGGCCGTCCTCGATCCGGTCCAGCACGACCTGCGGGGTGTGCGCGCCGGTGAGCAGGATCGGCACCCAGGTGCGCGGGTTGCCGCGCACGGCGGCCGCCCACGCCCGGGTGACCTCGGCGGGCCTGGGGGTCGTGTCCGGGAAGGTGGCGAGCAGCTGGGTCAGCGCGTCGGCGTACGTGTGGTCGAGGAGGTCGCCGAGCAGCAGCGGGAGCTTGGCGTAGGCGCCGTACACGACCGGCTTGGTGACGCCGGCCTCGGCGGCGATGGCCTCGATGGTGACCCCGCCGTAGCCGACCCGGCCGATCAGGGTGAGCGCCGCGTCGAGGAGCTGCTCCTTGCGCTGCTCCAGGGGCATCCGGGGCGCGTAGGTGCGCCGGGTCCGCGTCGTCGTACCCATCGCCCCACCTCTTCCGAAGACCTCTTGACAACCATTGCTACGGCCGCGTAGAAAACGTTACTACGCAACCGTAGCAAATGTCGAGAGGACCTCCGATGGGGCGCAGGGACGTGGAGCCGGCCGAGGACTACGGGTTCTTCGGGCCCGACTCGGTCACGTGGAAGGTCTGGAGCTACCCGACCTCGCTGACGGTCGGGTTCATCCGCGCGGTCGTCGTCGAGGAGCTGGACCCCGACCTGGTCGCGTCGGTCGACAAGACCCACGACATCTACAAGCGCCCGCGCACCCGCTACGACCGCACCCTGCGCTACTTCTCGATGGTCGCGTTCGGCGGGTCCGAGCAGACGCTGAAGGCGGCCGACATCCTGGTCAAGATCCACTCCAAGGCCATCGGCACCGAGCCGTACGGCGGCGGCAGGTACGACGCCAACGCGCCGCACTCGCAGCTGTGGATCCACCTCACCGCCTGGCACTCGATCCTCTACTCCTACGAGCGCTACGGGCCCGGGCGGCTGAGCGCTGAGGAGGAGGCGCGCTACTGGGAGGAGTGCGCGGTCGCGGCCGAGCTGCAGACGTGCGACCCGGCCGACGTACCGCGGACCCGGGAGGGCGTGATCGCGTACTTCGAGCGGATGCGGCCACAGCTCGCCGGGTCGCCGATCGCCGTCCAGGCGATGCAGCACCTGCTCAACGGCGGCCAGCTCGTCACGCCGCTGCCGCGCTGGCTGGCCCCGGTGACCTGGGTCAACAACAAGGTGCTGCGCGCGGGCGTCATCGCCACGCTGCCGGGCTGGATGCGGGAGATGGGCGAGGTGCCGCAGCCGCGGTGGGTCGACGCGCTGGTGCGCCCGATCCTGATGGTCGTCTTCCGGCTGTCCCGCCTCAGCACCGCCCTGCAGGTGCAGGCGCTCCGGGCCCTCTCGCCCGGCAGCGTGCCGATCGTCGAGCCGGTGCTGCGCGGGATCGCCCCGCGCAACCCGGAGGTGCTGACGCCGGCCGAGGCGCGGGAGCGCTTCGGCTACGCGAAGCCCGCCGAGGCCCACCTCGAGTGGCGGGCCAAGCAGCACGACCGCGTGTTCGGTGCCGGGGAGGCGCCGAGCGACGCGGGTCTGGTCGAGTCCGAGCCGATCCTGGGGAAGCGATGAGCATGAAGTACGACGAGACGAAGACCGTCACGCCGCGGGAGGAGAAGGTCCAGCGGCCTGTCTCCGCACGGGGCAAGGGACTCATGGTGCTGCTCGCCATCGCGGCCGTGGTCTACGTGGTGATCGGGTTCCGGTACGCCGCCGGCCACACGCTCCTCGTCGCCGGGATGTCCGGCCCCGCCTCGTGGGCCGGGTACGGCGCCCAGGTGCTCGGCTGGCCGGTGATGGCGCTGACGCACTGAACCATCCGGTCCCATGCCTCGTGTCACCCGACATGAGGCTCCGGAACCTGCTGCTCGCGCTCGCGCTCACCTTCAGCGGCCTGCTCGCCGTCGTGCCGACCGAGGCCCCGGCCGAGGCCGCGACGCCGGTCCACGTGACGATCAAGAACATGGCGTTCACGCCGTCGGTGGTGACGATCCACCGCGGCCGCACGGTGGTGTGGACCAACCGCGACCTGCTGCTGGTGCACAGCGTGGTGATCACGAGCGGGCCACGGCTCTTCCACTCGTCGCTGCTGCTGCCCGGCGGGTCGTTCTCGCACACCTTCAACGTGCGGGGCACGTACCGCTACAAGTGCGGCGTGCACCCGATGATGCGGGGGACGATCAAGGTGGTGGTCTAGGCCGATGGGGGCCGCCTCGGCGAAGTGCCCGGGCGGCGCGATCCGCGATGCCAGAATGCGCTCGTGACCTCGCCGAGTCCTCACGACTGGCGACCGTATGCGTCTCGGGTCACGGTCGACTGGCTGCGTGACGCCCCCGACCTGATCCACCGGCGCCTCACCGGCACCCTGGTGTCGGCCGACCTGTCCGGCTTCACCGCGATGTCCGAGCGGCTCGCCGCCCTCGGCCGCGAGGGTGCCGAGCGGCTGACGGGCATCGTCAACGGCTGCTTCGAGGCGCTCATCGCCATCGCCGACAGCGAGGGCGGCGACGTCCTCAAGTTCGGCGGCGACGCCCTGCTGATCTGGTTCCCCGGCGCCGACTCCGCGCTCGCGGCGGCGCGGGCGTCGGCCCGGATGCAGCAGACGATCCGGGCTCCGCGCTTCGCGCGGATCGGGCTGAAGATGTCGGTGGGCGGCCACTTCGGCGACTTCGACCTGTTCCTGGTGGGGGAGCCGACCTGGCGCGAGCTGGTGCTGGCCGGTGCTCCCGTGACCCGTGCGGTGGAGCTGGAGTCGGCGGCCGAGGCCGGACAGGTGCTGGTGAGCCCCGAGCTGGCGGCCGGGCTGCCTCCGGCGTGGCTCGGCGAGCGCACCGACCACGGCGTGCTGCTCGCCGCTCCGCCGCTGCGCCGCCCGCGCGTCGTACCGCAGGAGGAGCGGGGGCCGGCCCCCGAGGAGCTGGTGTCGCCGGGGCTGCGCGACGACATCCGTGCGCTGTCGCGGCTGGGCGGCGAGCACCGGATCGCGTCCATCGTCTTCCTCGAGGTCGAGGGCACCGACGCGAGCCTGGAGGAGCACGGCGCCGAGGTGTTCGCGCGCTCGCTGGACAGCCTGGTGCGCGCCGTCCAGGGCCTGCAGCGCGTGTTCGGCGTGCAGTTCCTCTACACCGACGTGATCGCGGACGGCATCAAGCTGATCGCCTCCGCGGGAGCGCCGCGGTCGACGGTCGACGACGACGAGGCGGCGCTGCGGTACGCCGTGCAGGTCGTGCACGGCGACCCGCTCGGGCGGCTCAAGGGAGGGGTCAACGGCGGCCGGATCTTCGCGGGCTTCCTCGGTGCGCCGGGGCGGCGCACCTACACGGTGATGGGCGACCCGGTGAACCTCTCGGCGCGGCTGATGGCGCACGCGCGTCCCGGCCAGGTGGTCGCGTCGGCCGCCGTCGTCGAGAACGGCCGGGTCCGGGTCACGGCCGACGAGCTGCCGCCCTTCCTGGTCAAGGGCAAGACCCAGCCCATCAAGGCGTACGTCGTCCACGACGTCGACGCCGAGCGCCTGCCCGACACCGCGCCCGAGCGGCTCCCGCTGGTCGGTCGCGACGCCGAGCTGGAGGTGCTGCGCGGCTGGGTGTCCGACGCGGTGGCCGGCCGGGGCCGCGCGGTCGTGCTGTCGGGAGCAGCGGGCATCGGCAAGTCCCGGCTGGTCGAGGAGGTCGCCGCCGACGAGCGGCTGTTCACGCGGGTCACCGTCGAGTGCCAGCCCTACCTCTCGACCACCCCGTACGCCGCCGCGAAGGTGCTGCTGCGCCGCCTGTTCGGCATCCAGCACAGCGCCTCGCGCGAGGAGGCGGGCGAGGCGCTGACCCGGACCGTGACCCGCGTGCGGCCCTCCCTGCTGCCGCTGCTCCCGCTGCTGGCGGTGCCCGTGGAGGCGGAGGTCCCGCCGACCGAGGAGGCCGCGGCGATCGCCGACGAGTTCGTGGTCGCCCGGACCCACGACGCGGTGCTCGAGCTGCTCACGGTCATGGTGGCCACGCCCACCCTGATCGTCGCCGAGGACGCCTACTACGCCGACGAGGCCTCCGCGGCGCTCTTCCGCACGCTCGCGCAGTCGGTCGCGGAGCACCCGTGGCTGATGGTCGCGGCCGCCCGGCCGGGCACGGCGGTCGTGCTCGGCGAGCTGGAGCAGGTCGAGCGGCTCGAGCTGGAGCCCCTCGACGCCACGGCCGTCGCGGAGCTCGCGGCCCACGCGCTGGGGGATGCGTCCGTCGTACGTCACGACCTGGGGGCGGCTGAACGCGCCGACGGCAACCCGCTGTTCGTGCTGCAGCTGATGGAGGCCGTGCGCGCCGGCGTCGAGACGGCCGACCTGCCGGAGTCGGTGGAGCGCGTCATCGCCGAGCGCCTGGACCGGCTCGTCCCCGAGGACCGCACCCTGCTGCGGTACGCCGCCGTCCTCGGCCCGCGCTTCGACACCCGGCTGCTGTCGCTGGTGCTGACCGGTGCGGGTCTGCCGACACCGCAGCCGGCCGCCTGGGAGCGGCTCGGCGACCTCGTCGAGTTCAGCGGCGAGAGCACCGCCTCCTTCCGGCACCTGCTCTACCGCGACGTCGCCTACGAGGCCCTGCCCTACCGCCCGCGCGCCAAGCTGCACCAGCAGGTCGGTGAGCTCCTCGAGGCCAGCTCGTACGCCGACGACGTCGGCCTGCTCGCCGAGCACTTCTTCCGCGCCGGCGACCACGAGCGCACCTGGCGCTACTCGGTGGCGGCCGGGGACCGGGCGTGGAAGCAGATGGCGGTCGCCGAGGCCGTTGCGGCGTACGAGCGGGCCCTCCAGGTGCGGCGCGGCATCCCTGAGATCTCACCGATCGAGGTTGCGCGGGTCATGGAGGCCCTGGGCGATGTGAACGAGCGCGCGGGGAACTACGAGGTGGCGGACAAGCGGTACCGGGCGGCGACCGACCTGATTCGAGCTGCTCGTCCAGCGCGGTCCCTGCTCCTCATGCACAAGCGAGGAGTCCTGCGCGAACGGATGGGGCGTTTCCGGCAGGCGGGGCGGTGGTACGACCGCGGCCGTGCGGCGTTCGAGGCGGGAGGCTCTGTCGGCAACGACGCTCCCTTCCGATCCGCCGCGGCCGGCATCCTGCTCCGCTTGGGACGCCAGGACGAGGCACTCGCCATGGCCGCTGATGCAGCTGCGTACGCGGCCCGCTGTGAGGATCCCGAGTCCGAGGCACAGGCGTGCCTGGTGGCGCAGGCCTGTTGCGGTGAGCTCGGCAAGCCCGATGACGTCTATGGTCGCCGAGCCCTCGAGCTGTTCGTCGAGCTCGGCGATGCGTTGTCCCAAGCCAAGGTGCTCATCAACGAGGGCAACGCGCTGTACTTCGGAGGGCGGTGGTCGCAGGCCGCGCATCGTTATCGCGGCGCGGCACAGCGAGCCGGTACCGCGGGGGACCTCGTCTTCGGTGCTATGGCCAGGACGAACTTGGCGGAGATCCTGTCCGACCAGGGTCACGTGACAGAGGCAGCGGCCGAGTTCAGGGCGGCCCACGAGACGTTCCGCAGGGCGGCACACGGACCAGGACAGGCCTACACGCTGGGAAATCTCGGGAGGGCACAGGCGCGTGCGGGTGATGCGGCGGAAGGCTTGGAGTCGCTGCGCGAGGCGCGCGCACGTTTCGAGTCCATCGGTTCCTCGACGTTTGCCGTGGAGACCGACCTTCGGATCGCTGAGGCACTGTTGCTGAGCGGTGACACCGCCGCGGCAGCCGAACAGCTGGTGTGCATCTCTCCGGCGGTCGAGAACGGTGGAGGCTTCCCGGGATCCGATGCCTTCCTCGCTCGCTTGCGTTGCTGGATCGAGCGACAAGAAGGCCGAGCCGACGTGGCCCTGGAGGAGGCCCGGACGGCGGTGGACCTCGCGGCGCTCGCCGGCGTCCGATTCGAGCGTGCGGTCGCACTCAACGAGGTGGCGGGCATCCTGGACGATCCGGCTGTCGAGCACGAGGTTGCCGAGGAGCTGAGTGCGCTGGGAGTGGTCCGGCTCCCAGCGCTCCCCGTGCCTCTCTAGCCGATCAGGCTCGCCGACGCCGTCGAGCCGTGGTAGGTGTCCTTGCCCGCGAAGGTCGCGTTGTAGCGGCCGGCCAGGACCATCGCCACGGTGAAGGTGATGGTCGTCGGACAGGCCGCCGTACCGCTGGCGTTGGTCGTGGCGGTGCAGATCGTCGTCCCGTCCGGCAACGAGAACGTGATCGTCTGGCCGCTCAGCGCCGCTCCGGAGCCGTTCTTGAGGGTCGCCGAGATGGCACCGCTCTTGAGGGTCACCGTGCTGGTGCCCGCCTTGATCTGCAGCAGGGCGGCCGTCGCGGTCATGGTGGTCTTCCGGTTGACGAGGACCGTCCCCGAGGCGCTCTGGCCGAGGTTGTCCACGATGCTCACCGTCGCCGTGGTGTCGACGTACGACGTCGGGTAGACGTGCGTCGCCGTCAGCGTGCCGCCACCGGAGCCGTTGCGGGTCACCGTGCAGCCGGAGCCGGCCATCGCGCAGTTCGTCGTCGCGCCGTCGCCCCACGCCACGGTGCCGCTGTAGGTCAGCACGGTGTAGCCGGTGAACGGCACGGTCAGCGTGGTCGTCGCGCCGTCCTTCGGCTTCGTGACGCCGATCGTGCCGACCGTCGCCGGGGCCGGGACGACGGTGAAGGTGCGCGTCAGCGTGCGCTGGCTGGGCGCATTGCCGGCGTTGTCCGGACCGGTCGTGACGACCACGGTGTGCTGGCCCGGAGGCAGCGGGACGGTGGAGCCGCTGGTCACCGGCGAGCCGTCGAGCGTGGCAGTGCAAGACGACGAGCCGGAGCCGGCGTCGGGGCAGCTGAACAGGATCAGCGATCCGGGCGCGGCCGGCATCAGCTGTCCCACGGCCGGGCTGTCCAGCCGGACGGTCGGACCGACGCTGTCGATCGGGATCGTCACCGTCTGGTTCTGCCCGTCGCCGCTGGTCACCCGGACCGTGTGGAGCCCGGTCCCGCTCACCTGGAACGGCTGCTGGTAACCGGCCGGGTCCTTCTCGCCGACGACCTCGTAGACGATCCGCGTTCCGCCGGTCACGGTGACCGTGACCGGTCCGGTGTACCAGCCGGCGTTGCCCTGCGGGCCGCTCAGGGAGACGTTCAGCGGGGCGATGGTGCCGCCTCCGGTGCCGCCCGTGCTGCCGGGATCGGTGGTCCCGCCGACGACCGCGCCGTCGGCGAAGTTGTCGGCCTTGTCGGTCGTCACCGCGACGTTCCCGGCCGCGTCCACCGCCTGGAGGACGAACTCCAGGTTCCGGCCGGTGGTCGGGATCGACCCGGTCCACTCATCGGTGGTGGACGTGCGGGTCAGGTCGAGGCTGCGCCAGGTGGTCGCGACGCCGGCCGGCGGGTCCTGGAGGACCAGCAGGTAGACCCGCTTCACCCGCGAGGCATCGCCGCGGTCGTCCATGACGTGCGCGGAGATGGTGAGCAGGCCGTTCGCGACCTGCCCGGTCACCTGCGAGAACGTCGGCGCGGTCCAGTCGGTGTTCGCCTTCGGCGCGAGGAACGTCTCCACGTCCATCGACTGGTAGGTGCGCTGCAGCCCCTTGCCGTCGGGCGCGGTGGTGCGGAAGTAGCCCGTCGTGGCCGCCACGTGGAAGGTGGGGCCGGCGGGCGACAGCCCGTCGTTGACCTGCACCGCCCGCGTCGGGAACGCCGTGTCCACGCCGACGCTCGTGCGCTCACCGCTGCTGTCCACGATCGGCTGGAAGACGTACGGGTCGGTGCCCGGGTGGTCGACGCTGGTCAGGCCGAGCACGAGCGCGTCGTGCGCGGCGGTCCCGGTCGGCAGCGCGTACTCCTGGTCCGCCCGCGGCTCGACCGGCCGGCCCTGGACGGTCGTCAGGTCGTCCTGACCGGTCACCGGGTCGACGGCCGCGGTGTACGTCGTCCCGTCGCTCGCGGTCCGGTCGGCATAGGTGGGCTGGATGTGCGTCGTCGTCGCGGAGAGCGACGTGGCGTCGTCGGGCACCAGGATCGGGGACACCGGAGCCGGCGGAGCGGGCGGGTTCGGCACGTCCAGCGTGTAGAACGGCAGGCCGTAGAAGGTGGTCTCCTCGAGCACCTTCTCGTCGTACGGCGTCTGCTGGGCCAGCCCAGAGAAGTAGGCGTTCTTGGCGTAGAGCAGCGCGTCGCCGACAGTCATGCTGCCGTCGAGCCGTTGGGCGAAATCGCCCATCAGCTGCTCCGACAGGGCGACGGTGTCGGTGTCGCCGTAGCCGAAGCCGGTGTTGCCGACGAACACGCCGCCCTGGCTCGACACGGCTTGGGCGAAGTCGAGGGCACGGCTGTCGGTGCCGCCGAGCAGGAGGTCGCTCGCCGACAGGCCGCTGTGGCAGCCCATCGAGAACACGACGGAGCCGGCGAGGTCGCCGTTGAGGGCCCCCCGCACCGCCGCGGCGGTGAACAGGTCGGTCTCGTCGTGCGTCGTGTTGCCGGCGCCCGGCAGGGACCGGAAGTGGTCGAAGTGGGCGTTGATCGAGAGCAGGTTCGGCTTGATGGACGCGATCGCGTTCTCGAGGTCCTGGCGCGTCCACGTGTCCGAGATCAGGTGCGTGTCGACGCTGCCGTAGGTCCGATCGACCTGGGCGGACACGTTCCGCGCGCCATCCGAGAGGAAGTCGTAGCCGGTCACCAGCCCGGTGCCGACCGCGAGCTTGCCGTTCGCGTTCTGGAAGTCGGTCAGCTGGTTGCCGATCTCGTTCGGCGTCTCGACGAGCCGTCCGATGCTGGCGTCCGGGATGTAGAGGGTGCGGTCGCCGAACGCGTACGGCGAGCGGTCGACGTACACGTTGTCGGTCTGCACGCTGCTGGTCGCGAAGGTGGCGTAGAGCGCGTTGCCGGCGTCGGAGAAGGTGCTGGCGTAGCCGGTCTCGTTGGCCACCGTGGTGCGGTCGGGGACCCGAGCGAACGGGACCGCGTCGTCATCTCCTACCAGCACGACGTTCTTCAGGTTGGCGCCGTTGGTGCGGTAGCCGTTCAGGATCCGGGCGATCTCGCTGACCACGCCGTTCGCACCCGAGGGCAGGCAGGGGCTGGCGTCCCACCGGCTGTAGGCGTCGCGCACCGCGGGGTCGGCGTCGACCGTGAGGACCGATGCCTTCTGCCCGAGGTTGTGGCTGTTGAGCCAGGTCGTGAACGCGTGCAGCTGGTCCATCAGGGCCGCGGCCTTGTCCTCGCCGTACAGCCCGGCCATCCGGGACCGGTTCACGACGAAGACCGTGTTGGTGCCGCTGGGCAGTGTCGCGGGGAGCTCGGTGCCGAGGGTGCCCGCGGGCACGTTCCGCGACGGGCAGGCCGGCTGGTCGTGGGAGACGAACCTCTTGAGCCGCAGCGCGTACGGCTGGGTGTCGGAGGCCGCGTTGTAGCCGGAGACCGCGAGGTAGTAGGTGCCGGTCTTGGTGAGCACGCCGGTGTCGATCTGCTCGTCGGTGCGGCCGCGGTTGAACGAGGCCTGGATGACGGCGTGGTCGCCGAGCCCGGCCGGATCCGGGATGTCGTTGCCGGCGGAGGGTTGGGGCGTCGTGGTCCCGTCCTGGCTGGCGGCGGGCAGACCGGTGCCGCCCTGGTCGTTCACCGGGGTGAGGGTCCGTCCGCCGGTGGCGACGATGGAGCCGTCGCGTGGTGCGTACAGGACCATGTCGAGGTCCGCGTCGAGGTTGCTGAGGCTCAGCGAGACCCGGGTGCCCGGGTCGGTGACGTCGAACTTGTAGACGTCGAGATCACCGGCGTGCGAGACGTGCGACAGCATGATCGTGTCGTCGGGCAGCGGAGTGGCGGTGGCGACCGTGTCGTTGGGCTCGAAGGCCTCGGTCACCGTGGTGCTCGCCGTGTCGCTGTCGGTCGCGTCGTCGTCCACCAGGAACGCCGTCGCCCGGACCGACTTCGGACCGATGGTGAGTGGCGCGTCCATGGCGAAGGTGAGCGACTGCGGTGCACCGGCCGGCACGTTCGTGAACGTCCAGGTGGCGGTGCTGCCGCTGATCGTCGGACCGAGCTCGTCGGCGCTCGCGTCCCCGGCGATCGTCGAGCGGTCGAGGCGGGCGCCCGGGGGCAGCTCGACGGTCACCCGGACGGTCCGCGGGAGTCCGTCCGGGGCATCCGACCGGTACGCGATCGTCACCGGCGAGCCCGTCGGCGTGTTGTCGAGGGCCTGGGCCTCGACCTGGGACAGGTCGAGGGAGGACCACGGGTACTGCTTCGGGTTGAGCATGGCGAGCAACAGGTCGCCGAGCGTGATCTTCGATGCTGCGCCCGACGTGATAGCGCCGAAGAGCTGGCCGAGGGTCGTGTCGCCGTACGCCCCCAGCTCGCCGAGCGTGAGGTTGTCCAGGTCGGTCAGGTCGCCGAGGGTCGCGTTCGGCATGGCCTGGTTCAGGGCTGCCCGGAGTTCCTCGGCGCTGTACGTCCCGCCGCCCGGCTTGGCAATGGCGCCGACCAGGTCGGCGAGGCGGATGCCCTTGAGGGCTGGGGTGAGGTCACCCAGCTTCAGGTACTGCAGCAGCGTGTCGGCCTGCCCGAGCGTCACGTCGTCCCATCCGCTGAGGTCCGACAGGTGCAGGTTCGCATTGGCGAGCGCCTCCTGCACCTGGCTGGCCGTGAAGTCGCGCAGGTGTCGGGCGATGTCGCTGAGCCTCACCCCGCCTAGCTGAGTCCGGGCGTCGCCGAGCTTCAGGTACGGCCACACCTGGGGGAGGTCACCGAGCGTCAGGTTGCCGAAGTCGGTGACGTCGGCCAGCGTCCTGCTCCCGAGTGCGGCACGCAGCTGGTCGACGGTGATGCCGCCTGCGCCGATCAGGTCGCTGTAGCGGGCACCGCCGAGATGTCCCTGGAGGTCACCGAGCGTTGCGGAGGTCTTGACGGCCTGACCACGGACGGCATCGCCGAGGGTGGCCGCTGCGCAGTCGACGAGAGCGCAGTCGACGAGTGCGTCCCGCTGTGCGCCCGAGAGGTCTGCGAGCTTGATCGCCGACATCGGCGACCCGAGGACGTCGATGGCGGACATGGGGATGGCCGACATGGGGGTGCCGCCGATGGTGATCGCGGACATGGGGATCGCGGACATCGGGATGGCCGACATGGGGATCGCGGACATCGGGATGGCCGACATGGGGATCGCCGACATGGGGATCGCCGACATGGGGATGGCGGACATCGGGGTGCTGGCGATGTCGATGGCGGACATGGGGATCGCGGACATCGGTGTGCCGCCGAGTGAGATCGCGGACATGGGGATGGCGGACATCGGGATCGCTGACATCGGGATCGCTGACATCGGGATCGCGGACATGGGGATGGCGGACATGGGGATGGCGGACATGGGGATGGCCGACATCGGGGTTCCGGAGATGTCGATGGCGGACATCGGGATGGCGGACATCGGTGTGCCCGCGAGCGAGATCGCGGACATCGGGATGGCCGACATCGGTGTGCCCGCGAGCGAGATCGCGGACATGGGGATGGCTGACATCGGGATCGCGGACATGGGTGCGCCCTTCATCCCGACCGACAGGACGGTGGCGCCCGTGTTGTGCGATGCATCCGGATTCGCGCAATCGATGCCCAGCGCGGCCGGATCCCCATGGGCGGCAGTGATCGCGGCGCACCACTGAGCGATGGCAGAGGCCGACGATGCTGGGTCGAGCGGGAGGCCCGCCAACGGCATCGCACCGAGGGCGATCGCCGACATGGGGATGGACGCGAGCGGTGATCCAGCCAGCGTCAGGGCGCCGAGGGGCAAGGCCTGAACGGACGGCAGGGAGTAGACCTCCGACAGCGTCACGTTCTGGAGTGGAACACCGGCGAATGCGGTACCCGCGAGGAGCGCGCCCCAGCCTCCTGGGACGTTCGTCAGAGGAATCGAGGAGAGCGGGATGGCGGACATCGGGATGGCCGACATCGGGATCGCGGACATCGGGATCGCGGACATCGGCGAGGCGCTCAGGGACGAACCTTGCGGGGCCTGGCTCAGGTCGATGCTTCCGAGCGGGGCGGCGG
The DNA here is from genome assembly GCA_035248385.1 of Nocardioides sp. Lineage (GTDB taxonomy): Bacteria > Actinomycetota > Actinomycetes > Propionibacteriales > Nocardioidaceae > Nocardioides. The sequence continues at coordinate 14,403 of DATFHM010000254.1, forward strand.
CGATGGAGCCGTCGGTGGTGCTGTGCTGGGTGAGCAGCGACGGCGGGAGGCCGGCGGTCTTCAGCTGGGACGCGCCCACCGGGACCGTGGTCGGGAGGGTGACGTCCACGAAGGCCTGCGGCCCGGGAGGCGGTACGACGCCGGAGGTGTCGTAGGTGAACACCGCACCCGAGGCGACTCCCTGGACGTCGGCCTGCGGGGCGCCGACGACGGCTCCGCCGTTGGTCGGCCAGTTGGTGACGGAGTAGCCGAACTGCATGGCCGGGGTGTCGGCCGCGGGGATGGTCAGGTTGCCGCTCTTGGACCACTGGGCCGAGCCGTCGGACCTCACCTTGGCGACGTAGACCGTCGCGTCGCCGCCGTCGCCACTGACGTCCGGGCTGCCGACGACGAGGGTCGGCACCGAGCCGCCGTGGTCGAGCGAGAGCCCGAGCCCGACCCCGCCGAAGCTGGTGGGCCGGACGTCGGCCTCACGGACGGCGACATTCCCCACGATCCGGTACATCCGGACGCGGTAGACGCTGGTGTCGTCGCCCGGGGCGTCGCCGCTCACGGCGTACCGGTTGCCGACGAGGGTGAGGGCGATCGGCTCGTTGACCGCCCCGTCCGACATGTCCATCGGGAAGCCGCCCGCGGAGACCAGGTTCGCGGTCGGGCCACCGTCGGTGAACCGAGCCAGCCCGCTGCCGTCTGACGGAGCGACGAGGACGTTGGTGCCGTCGGCCGCGACGGCCTCGCCGAAGCCGGTCGAGCCGCTGGGCGCGGCGACCTTCTGCTGGGCGAAGTAGTTCTGGACCGACGTCGTCGGGGTCGCCTTGTCGAAGCGGTAGACCGCTCCGCTGTCGCCGTCGGCGCCGGGCGCGCCCACGAGCAGGGTGCCGTCGGCGGTGAAGGCGACGGAGAAGCCGAAGCCAGCGCCGGCCTGCACGCCGCTCAGGTTGCTGAGCGGGCTGGTGCTCTCGCGACCGTCCGCCCAGATCTTGTACCCGTTCTGGTACGCCGTTCCGGGCGGCCCGTCACGCCCGAAGAGCGCCACCGAGCCGGCGTTGGTGATCGTGGACCCGGCCGTGGGGCCGTTGCCGTCGGGGTCGAAGAAGCTGTCCAGCTGGTCACCGACGGCGACGGTCAGGCCGATGTCGTGGCCCTGGGCGTCGCGGGTGACGTGCAGCGCGACGGCGCTGCCCCAGGTGTTGCCGGTGCTCTTGATGTTGGAGTACGGGAAGAGCATCTGCTCGAAGACCCAGGCGCCGGTCGTGTCGCGGTGGTAGATCGCGACCGCGCCCTGGCCGAAGCCGCTGCCCCGGCTGCTGCCCGGCAGCGACACCGCGAGCTCGTCACCGTCCTGCGCGACCGCGGTGCCGAAGGCGTCGCCGTCGACGTTCGAGCCGAGCGGCTGGAGCTCGCGGGACACGGCGTACGAGGTGCCGGTGCGGTGGAAGGCGACCACGCGCCCGACGAGGGTCTCCAGCGCCGAGCCGAAGCCCGAGGCGCCGACGACGACGTCGTTGTCGCTCGCGGCGAGGGCGGTGCCGAAGCCCTGCGCCAGACCGCCGTGCTGGTCGCTCGCCGTGGCCGGGACCAGCCGGGCCGTGAAGGTCCCGGTGGTCGCCGGGCCCGAATTGGCGCGGGTGTAGACGTAGACCGCGCCGTTCTTTCCGGTCGCGATCGCCTGGTTCGGCGCGGCCATGGAGAACCGTCGGCCGGTGGTGTCGATGGCGACCCGGGTGCCCATCCCCGAGCTCGCCACGGCCTCGTTGGCCGGCGTGGTCGGGTCGTCGGGGATGACCCGCTGGACCTGGTTCCACACGTACGTGCCCGGTCCTGCCGTCACCGTGAACAGGTACGCCGCACCGGTGCTGCTGTTCTCGAGGGGCGCGCCGGCGACGATCGTGTCGTCGGGCGCGACGGCGACGGAGGACCCCAGCTTGGCCCCGGCGACGGTCGGGGACGAGGTCAGCCGGCCCTCCTGCACCCAGCTCGCGCCCTGGAAGTTGAAGGTGTAGACCGACCCCTCGTTCGTGGTGGTGCCGAACGGAGCGGGGTTGGCGATCGTGCCGCCGGTGTGGGTCTGGACGCCGTCGTCACCGGGTGCGCCGATCGCGATCGCGCCGACCGGGTTGATCGACACGCTGGTGCCGAACAGCTGCAGGATGTCGCGGTTGGCCGGCGGCTGGGTGATGCCGCCCGGCGGGTCGATGCGCGCCTCGAAGGCCCACGGCGACCCGAAGGGGCCGTGCCGGCGGAAGACCTCGGCCGTGCCGATCTGCTCGCTCGGCGAACCCACGCTGCCGTCGGGGTTGAGCGTCCGGACGCCCTGGTCGCCCGCGTTCGGGTAGCCGGCGACGAGCAGGCCGGTGCCGTCGAGGGTGTCGATCCCGGCATCGATCGAGGTCGGGCTGAGGATGAACGCCCCGGCGGGGGAGACCCCGGTCAGCGGCGGCTGCTGCACCGGTGAGGCGTTCGGCGCGACGGTGTCGGGGTCGCCCGCGAAGGTCCACGACCAGATGGCCCCGGTCGACATGATCGCGAAGACCGTGACGCCCGCCGCCTCGGTCGTGATCGCGACGCCGGTGTTCGTGACGGCCGCGGCGCTGTTCTGGAAGTCGCCCAGCTGGCTGACCAGCTGCCACGCCCCGGTGCCGTCGGCGTCGTGGTAGACGTCGATGCGCCCGAGCCGGGTCGCGCCGGAGTCGAGGCGCGCACCCGGCTCCTTGACCGCCATCCACCGGCCGCTGACGTCGACGTCCGAGCCGAGCTGGTTGCCGTTCGCCGTCGGGGGCGAGCCGATCACCTGCACCGCGGTCAGGTCGGGGTCGACCACGACCGGGTAGTGGGCGTGCGCGTCGTCGATCCGGATCGCGGTGCCGCGCCGGCCCGTCGTGAAGTACGCCGGAAGCCGGTGCCCGCGCGCGTCACGGACCACCAGCCCGGCGTACGAGATGACGGAGCCGTGGGGCGGCACGAGGGACAGCGCGGTGCGGGACGCTCGCTGGACGGCTGCTCCGCGGATGCCGAGGGTGAGCGTGAGCGGCCCGGAACCGGGCTGCCGCGCGGGGATGGTCCAGCCCTGTTCGAGGCCGGTGGCGCGGCTCTGCACCCACTCGTTCGCGACGCCGCGACGGGCGATGACGGTCTCGTCGGTGGCGATCGGCGGGACCGCGGGCAGGGTGGTCGCAACCCCCGCCCGCCCGAGCGTGGTCGCGGTGAGGTGGACGGTGTCCCCGCCGGTGCGGGGCCGCACGGCCAGCCCTTGTCCGTCGTACGTCGCTCGCAGGCCGGCGGCGCGGTTGACCACGCGCAGCGACCCGTCCGCGGAGCGGTGGAAGGCGGTCGGGCTCGGCGCAGGCGTGTCGGGAGCAGTAGTGCTCGGCGAGCTGCTCGCGACGGCATCGCCGATCCGCTCGCCGGCCGCGATCAGCCGGTCCATCGGACCGGACTGGATCAGCAGGCCGCAGGCCAGCGCCATCGCGGCCGCGATCGCAGCCTGGGGCCTCTGCAGCTGAACGCTCCGTGCTCGCGTCATCGCCATGTCTCCTGTGCTCAAGGGGGAACCTTCAGTGAGCGGTCCACGCCGAGCCGGTGGATCAAGTCGAGATGTTTCGGAGTCAAGCACCCTTTACGGAGGGTCGACAGTCATCTGATTTGTGTTCTCGCTGACAAAGCGGTAATGGATGCGCAACGATCGGTGCGACGCGTCCTGCTCCGGACGTCGCCGGCGCCACGCGAGTGCTCGGGAACCCGCTCAACCAGGCCTGATTCCGCCGTTCCGGGAACCTCGGGCCGAGGAGGTCCCGTTGACCGCTCGCACCGATCCGACGCCGCTGTCTGTCCCGTCACAGTGGGGGTCGACTGGTCCAGACCGGCGCGCGCAGCGCTCGCGCGGGGCGCTGCTCGTCGCGTCCTTCGGAGCCTTCCTCGCGTTCCTCGACGCAACCATCGTCAACATCTGCTTCCCGGCGATCCAGCAGACCTTCCACGGCTCGTCGACGAGCGCCCTGGCGTGGGTCCTCAACGCCTACAACCTGGTCTTCGCCGCGATGCTCGTCGCCGGCGGCCGGCTCGCGGACGTGATCGGCCGCCGCCGGATGTTCTCCATCGGCGTCGTGCTCTTCACCGCTGCCTCGGTGCTCTGCGCGAGCGCGCACTCCCTCGACCTGCTCATCTTCTGGCGGGTCTGGCAGGCGCTGGGCGCGGCCCTCCTGGTGCCCGCGTCGCTCGGCGTCGTCATCCACGCGGCCACCGAGGAGCGGCGCGGCCACGCGGTCAGCCTGTGGGGTGCCACCGCGGCACTGGCGGCCGGCCTCGGCCCGCCGATCGGCGGCGCGATCGTCGCCACCTCGAGCTGGCGGCTGGCGTTCCTCGTCAACCTTCCGCTCGGCCTGGCCGCGCTCTGGTTCGGCTCCCGGATGATCGACGAGAGCCGCTCACCGGGGAAGCGCAGCATGCCCGACCTGCCCGGTGTGGGCGTCCTCGCGCTCGCCCTCGCCGCGCTCAGCCTCGGCATCATCCGCGGCCCGGACTGGCACTGGACGTCACCGAGCACCCTCGGCTGCTTCGTCGTCGCGGGCGCGCTGCTGGTCGTCGTCGGGCTGCGCACCGTGCGCCACCCGGTCCCGGTGGTCGACCCGTCGCTGCTCCGCATCCGCACCTTCGCCGTCGCCAACCTCGCCACCGCGCTGGCCGGCATGGGCATGTACGCCTACCTGCTCAACCACATCCTCTGGCTCGACTACGTGTGGCACCTCCCGCTCTGGAAGGCCGGCCTCGCGGTCGCGCCGAGCGCCCTGGTCACCGCGCTGGTCGCACCCCGCCTCGGCGAGGTCGCGCAGAAGCACGGGTTCCGCAACGTCGCCGTACCGGGCGCGCTGGTGTGGGCGGCGGGTCTGTGGTGGTTCGTCCACCACGTGGGTACGTCGCCGCACTACGTCAGCCAGTGGCTGCCCGGAGCGATCCTGGCCGGCGCCGGGGCCGGCGCCACCCTGCCGATCCTCGGCAGCGCCACGCTCGCGGCGGTCCCGGGCGGGCGCTACGCGACCGCGTCCTCGGTGGTGTCCGCGGTGCGGCAGATGGGCGGCGTCCTCGGCGTCTCGGTCCTCGTCGTGATCGTCGGCAAGGCCTCGCCGCTGCACCCCGCCGCCGCGGTCGAGATGTTCCGCGACGGCTGGCGGCTGTCGCTGTGGTGCTTCGTCGCGGTCGCCGTCGTCGCGGCCCTGATGACCGGACGCCAGGAGAGCGTCGACGAGGGTGCCGTGGTCACCGCCGAGCCCCAGCTCCACCACAACGACGTCGTCGGTGCGGACCAGCGCGGCGTCGGCCAGCTGTCGGCCTTCCGCGACATCGCGCCCGCGGCCGTCGACCGCCTCGCCGCCGTCGGGGTACGCCGGGAGGTGCTCGCCGGCGAGGCCCTCTGCCGTGCCGGCGACCCCGCCGAGGTCGTCTACGTGGTCGGCGCCGGGCGGCTCGCCATCGTCAAGGGCGGCGTGGTCGTCGACCGGGTCGGCGGGGGAGCGGTCGTGGGCGAGCTCGGCGTGCTCGCGGGCCGCCCCCGCTCGGCCGACGTGGTCGCGGAGCGCGACTCGGTCGTCGTCGAGGTCGGCGTCGACGACCTGCGGTCCGCCTTCGAGGACGTACCGGGTGCCGGCTGGGGCCTCGCCGGGATGCTCGCCGAGCAGATCGCGCGGCTGCCCGCGCCCGCCCGCCAGGCCGGCCCGCCCTCGACGATCGCGGTCCTCGGCCTCGGCAACGCGCCGGCCCGCGACGCGGCGGCAAAGCTGGCCGCCCTGATCGAGGTCCACCGCACCGTGGCCGTCCTGGACCAGCCGCTCGACGCCACCGCCCTGGCGGCCGTCGAGGCCGACCACGACCGGGTCCTGCTGGTCGCCGGCACCGACCGCGCCCACGCCGACTTCTGCCGGCGCCACGCCGACGTGGTGGTGCTCGTCGTCCACGGCGACCCGCGCGGGGTCGAGCCGGTGCCGGGGTGCGAGGTGCTCCTCGACGGCCCGACCAGCTCCCGCCGCGTCACGGCCTGGCTGGATGCCACGGGCGCCCGCCGCGTCCACCAGGCAGCGCTCGGCGGTCGCGAGCAGCTCGCCGCCCGGCTCGCCGGCCGGTCTTTGGGCATCGCGCTGGCCGGTGGTGGCGCCCGCGCCTTCGCCCACATCGGCGTGCTGCACGAGGTCGAGGCCGCCGGAGTCGTCGTCCACCGCGTCGCCGGCACCAGCGTCGGCTCCTACGTCGGCGCCCTGTACGCCGCCGGCCACAGCGCCGCCGACATTGAGGCCGTGGTCCGCGAGGAGTTCGTCCACCACAACCCGGTGGGCGACTACGGCCTGCCGAAGTACGCGCTCTCCCGCGGCGGCCGGATCGCCGCTGCCGCGGCCCGGGTGTACGGCGACGCGACGGCCGAGTCGCTCCCGCGCGAGCTGACCGTGATGGCGACCGACATCCACAGCCACGAGGCGGTCGCCCTGCGCCGCGGGCTGCTGCGCGACATCACCCGTGCCTCCGCGGCGGTGCCGGGCCTGCTGCCACCGGTGGTCCACGAGGGCCGGGTCTACGTCGACGGCGCGGTCACCGGCAACCTGCCCGCCCTGCCGCTGGCGGCGGAGTCGGCCGGCCCGGTGATCGCCCTCGACCTGTCGGTGGGCAGCGGCGAGCCCCGGAGCTCCGGCGGGCCCCGCCCGCCGCGGGTCCCAACCCTTCCCGAGACGCTGATGCGGACCCTGTTGTTCGCCGCGGCCGAGGAGGACAAGCGGGCTGCGGCGGCCGCCGACCTCGTGGTCCGCATCCAGACCCGGAACATCGGCCTGCTGGAGTTCCACCAGATCGACACCGCCCTGGAGGCGGGCCGGGCGGCGGGCCGCCGGCTCGTCGCGGCGCTGGCGGAGCAGCCGCTCGGCTCCTGAGGAACGTAACGCCGGTCACACACCCGTCGTTGGACGCCCATGCGGAAGACCCCCCTGTACGCCGCCACGTCGGCACTCCTCCTGGCCGGTGCCCTGGCGCCGAGCACCCTCGCGCATGCTGCCGCCGACCCGGCGTACTCGGTCACGACGCTGCACTTCAAGGTCGTCGTCGGGCCCAACGACGACCAGACGTGCGACATCGTCGGCGACCTCTACACGCCCGCCGTCGCCTCGCCCACGCACCGTGTCCCGGCGATCCTGACGACCAACGGGTTCGGCGGGTCGAAGAACGACCAGGCCGGCATCGGTGCCGGCTTCGCGGCGCGCGACTACGAGGTGCTGTCCTACTCCGGCCTCGGGTTCGGCGGCTCGTCCTGCAAGGTCACGCTCGACGACCCCGACTACGACGGCAAGGCCGGCAGCCAGCTGATCAGCTACCTCGGCGGGAAGTCCGGCATCGCCTACACCGACGCCGCGCACACCACGGCCGCGCCGGCGCTGGACGTCGTCCAGCTCGACAACGCCTCCACCTTCGACCCGCGGGTCGGCACCATCGGCGGCTCGTACGGCGGCGCCTTCCAGTTCGCCACCGCGAGCGTCGACAAGCGGCTCGACACGATGATCCCGATCATCACCTGGAACGACCTGAGCTACAGCCTCGCCCCGAACAACACCGACCAGACCACCGCGACCGGCGTGACCACCGCCCACTCGGGTGCCGCGAAGCTGATCTGGGCCGCGGGCTTCTCGCTGATCGGCATGACCGGCGACATCACCAACCAGCAGGTCCCGCCGGACCTCGTGGCGTGCGCGAACATGGCCGACTGGATCTGCCCCGGCCTGGTCTGGGCGGGCACGACCGGCTACACCGACGCCGCGACCACGGCCCACCTGCAGCACGCGTCGGTGGCGTCGTACATGGCGAAGATCAAGATCCCGACCCTGCTCATGCAGGGCGAGAACGACACCCTGTTCAACCTCAACGAGGCCGCCGCCACCTACCGCGCGCTGAAGGCGCAGGGCACGCCGGTGAAGATGGTCTGGCAGTCGTGGGGCCACTCCGGCTCGACCGCGGCGCCCGGCGAGATCAGCCTGTCCTCGCCGGACCCGGCGACGCAGTACGAGACCGCCCGGGTCGCCAACTGGTTCGACCACTACCTGAAGGGCGCCGACGCCCCCACCGGGCCCAACTTCGCCTACTTCCGCGACTGGGTCGACTACTCGGGCATCGCCACGCCGGCGTACGCCACCTCGAACAGCTTCCCGGTCGGCACCGCCCAGGTCTACCGGCTCTCCGGCGCCGGCGACCTCGTCACCGGTACGACGCCCAGCGCCGCCGGCAGCCAGACCCTGATCACCCCCGCGGCCGGTGCGCCCACCAGCCTCGACCACGCCGACGTCCTCGGCAGCTACCTCGGCAGCACGCCCGACCTCCCCGGCGACCTGCCCGGCACGATGGTCCACTGGGACACGGCCGCGCTGACCTCCCCGGTCGACGTCGCCGGCTCGCCGACGGTGCGGCTCCAGGTGAGCGCGCCGACCGCGGCGCTGACCCAGGTTCTCGGGGAGTCCGGTGAGCTGGTGCTCTTCGTCCGCGTCGCCGACGTCGCCCCCGACGGCACCGCCACGCTGATCCACGGCCTCGAGGCGCCGGTCCGCATCCCCGACGTCACCCAGCCGTTCACGGTCAAGGTGCCCGGGATCGTGCACCGGTTCGCGGCCGGCCACAGGATCGAGCTCCAGGTCGCCGGCGGCTCGGTCAACTACCGGGGCGGCCTCACCGCGGTCCCCGTGACCGTGGCCTCGGGCTCGACCCAGACGCTCAGCCTGCCCGTCGTCCCCTGACCCCACCCGCGAATCCGTACTTCTTGTCGCGCGAATCCGGAGTTGTGGTCCGCCGAAACGCCAGTCTCGGCTGACCACAACTAACGATTCGGCGATGATGGGGGTGTGCGGGGCATCTTCTTCGACGAGGACGAGGCGCGCGCCGCGGTGGCGGCGCTCGTCGCCGACGGCTACCGCGCCGAGCTGAGCCGCGAGCGGCTGGCGGGCGAGGACGACGACGAGGGCCACCCCTGGGCGGTCACCACCGACGCCCCCGAGATCACCCTCGAGCTCCTCGTCGAGAGGTACGACGGCTGGCTGGACGCCCCGCTGCCCGAGCCCACCCGGGTCGAGCTCCCGCCGGCGCCGCTGCCCGACGCGCCGAAGCGGATCAAGAAGCCCTAGGTCCGAGGGATCAGCTGGGCAGGCAGGCCGCCGGGCCGCCCCCGGTGATCTCCGTGCTGACCGCCGCACGCGGCCCGGTCGCCCAGCTCGACGCGATGGCCTCGAGCGATCCGTCGTGGGTCACGGTGAACGTGCCGAGGTGGCGGAACGGCTGCTCCGAGCGCAGCTCCTTGCCCTGCGCGATGAGCGCCTGCCGCGCGGTCGCGTCCGCCGCGGCCTCGTCGGCCGACCCGAACTCCAGGTAGCTGGTGGTCGCCATCGGGTCGCCCGTCGCCACCAGAGCGCGGGCGGTGGGGTGGCCGAGGGCGTCGTACAGCGGGCCCGGCTTCGTCGGCTTGTCCGTCCCGTACGCCGTGACCTGCTGGCAGATCCCGCTGCCGGTCGACATCGCCGCGAACTCCGCCTTCTCCGCCTTGTCGAGCAAGGGCGCGAACGCCCCGCGCTGCTTGGCCAGCGAGGTGGCGTCGCCGTTCGCGACCGCGGCGATGTCGGCGAGCGCCGCCGGATCACCGGAACCCACGACGAGGTGGTCGTCGGAGTCGATGAGCACGTCGGTCATCGCGGCCGGGTACATCCCCGCCACCAGGCCGGTGTTCGGGTCCGCCGCCTTGGCGAAGTCGATCGTGTAGCGCGCCAGCCCGTCGACGGTGTCCTTCTTCCAGCCGTCCTCGGTCAGGCTGCGGTCCAGGCCGCCGAGGTCCAGCTTGTCGCTGACGCGCCAGACGTACGCCGACCGCGCGTCCGCCCCCGAACCCCAGCGCGCCGCGGCCTCCCAGCGGATGTCGAGCTCGTTGAAGGGCGCGTCCTTCATCACCGTCAGGTACGTCGCCAGCTGGGTCGTGCCCCAGCCCTGGTCGGCGAGCGCCTTGTTGTAACTGACGACCTGCTCGTCTGTCGCGTCCCGCCCGCTGACGTCGACGCCGAGCCGCTGGGCGACCGCCTGCCGATCGGTGAACACGATGGCGGTGGTGTCGCTGGGCAGGAACTTCGCGGCGGCGTCGATGCGCGGGGTGTCGTGGAGGAGCCCGCAGCCGGTCAGCCCGGTGGCCACGGTCATCCCTGCGATCGTCACGGAGATCGTCACGGCGACCCGGCGCACCCCACGCTGCATGGGCGCGACACTACGCTGGGCGGCATGAGTCAGACCCCGGGCCTCCGCCTCCTCCTGGTCCACGCCCACCCCGACGACGAGTCGATCGGGCAGGGCGCCACGATGGCCCGGTACGTCGCCGAAGGCCGGGGCGTCACGCTGGTGACCTGCACCGCGGGGGAGATGGGCGAGGTGCTCGTCCCGGAGCTGGCCCACCTGGCCGCCGACCAGGACGACACGCTCGGCGAGCACCGCAGGGGCGAGCTCGCCGACGCCATGAAGGCGCTCGGCGTCACCGACCACCGCTTCCTCGGCGGCTTCGGCACGTACCGCGACTCCGGGATGAAGTGGCACGAGGACGGCTACGCCGTAGCCGCGGACGACATCCACGACAACGCGTTCTGGTACGCCAACCTCACCGAGGCGGCCGCGCACCTGGTCGAGGTCATCCGCGAGGTCCGGCCGCAGGTCATGGTCACCTACGACGAGTTCGGCCAGTACGGCCACCCCGACCACGTCCAGGCCCACCGGGTCGCCACGTACGCCGCGAGCCTGGCCGCCGTCCCGTCGTACCGGCGCGACCTCGGGGAGCCGTGGGAGATCAC
>DATFHM010000255.1:0-3719 GCA_035248385.1 Nocardioides sp.
GTCGAACGGCTGGATGCCGGACCTCGAGGACATCGAGTCCAAGATCACCGAGAACACCCACGCGATCGTCATCATCAACCCGAACAACCCCACCGGCGCCGTCTACAGCCGGCAGATGGTCGAGTCGCTGGTCGACATCGCCCGGCGCCACGACCTGGTCGTGATGGCCGACGAGATCTACGAGAAGATCCTGTTCGACGACGCCGTCCACCACCACGCGGCGACCGCCGCCCGCGACGACGTCCTGTGCCTGACCTTCTCCGGGCTCTCCAAGGCTTACCGCGTGTGCGGTTACCGCGCCGGATGGGTGATGATCTCGGGCCCCAAGGAGCTCGCGGGCGACTTCCTCGAGGGCCTCACCCTTATCGCGAACATGCGGATGTGCTCCAACGTCCCCGCCCAGCACGCGATCCAGACGGCGCTGGGCGGCTACCAGTCGATCAACGAGCTGATCGTGCCCGGCGGCCGCTTCTACGAGCAGATCATGCTGGCCGACAAGCTGCTCAACGAGATCCCGGGCGTCTCCTCGGTCAAGCCGCAGGGGGCGCTGTACTGCTTCCCGCGCCTGGACCCGGAGGTCTACGCGATCGAGGACGACCAGCAGTTCGTCATCGACCTGCTGCGCGCCAAGAAGATCCTGGTCACCCACGGCACCGGCTTCAACTGGTTCGCCCCCGACCACTTCCGGCTCGTCACCCTGCCGGACGTCGACATGCTCGAGGAGGGCATCGGCCGGATCGCCGACTTCCTCGCGACGCGCCGATAGTTTCACTCCGCAACCTTCGGTACGGCGGTCGTTCGCCGATCGTTCTTCTCCGCGCACCCTCCGCGGCACAGCCGGCTCCTAGCGTCTCTCCGGCGGTCAGTCCCCCTCCTGACCGCAGCGTTCTCGGAGAGGAACTCCCATGCCTGCCGCCCCCGCAGTCCGGGCTCGGAGCGTCGTCCGCACGTTCGGCGACGTCCTGGCGCTGGACGGAGTCGACCTCGACGTACCCGCCGGCGAGGTGCACGGCCTGGTCGGGCCGAACGGCGCCGGCAAGACGACCCTGCTCGGGCTGGTGCTCGGCCTGGCCGCCCCCGACGCCGGGACCCTCGAGATCGGCGGCGAGGTCGCCGGCTTCCTCGACGGCCCGAGCCTCTACCCCGCACTGACCGCCCGGCAGAACCTCACCGCGCTCGAGCGGCTCCGCGGCGAGCGCGGCGCCGCGTCCCGCGCCCGGGTGTCCTCGGCCCTCGACCGGGTCGGTCTCATCGAGGTCGCCGACGACCGGGTCCGCGGCTTCTCGCTCGGCATGCGGCAGCGCCTCGCCCTGGCCGCCGCGTTCCTGACCGAGCCGCGGCTGCTCGTCCTCGACGAGCCCGCCAACGGCCTGGACCCGTCCGGCAAGCGACAGATCCACGGCGTCATCTCCGACCTGGCGGCTGCCGGTGCCACGGTCCTGCTCTCCAGCCACCGGATGGACGACCTCACCGCGCTGTGCCGCGAGGTGACCCTCCTCGCCGCCGGTCGCGTCGTCTTCTCCGGCCCCCTCACCAAGCTGGCCGCCGAGAGCGGCGACCTCGACTACCGCCTCGTCACCACCGACCCGGCCACCACGCGCCGCGTCGCCGCGGCCATCGGCGGCGTCACCCTCCTGGACCCCGAGCACGCCGGCGGCGTGCTCGTCCATGCCTGCACCTCCGCCCTCGACACCCTCGTCGCGGGCCTGGTCCGCCAGGGCGTGGCGATCCGCGAGCTCGCGCCGGTGACCTCGCCGCTCGAGGCGGCGTTCCTCGCCCTCACCGAGCGAGGCGGGGTCGCATGAGCCTCTTCCGGTTCGAGCTGGTCAAGCTGCTCGCGCAGTGGCGGGTGCGCGCGGTGCTGCTGGTCTGCGCCGTGGTCCCGGCGGTGTTCGTGCTCGTGATCAGCCGGCAGGCCTCGCTGCCCTCCGACACCGTCTTCGGCCGGCAGATGCCGATGACCGGCTGGGCCGGCTCGCTGGTCGTGCTGTCCTTCGCCTGCAGCTGGGGCCTGCCGCTGCTGACCGCACTCGTGGCCGGCGACGTCTTCGCCGCCGAGGACCGGCTCGGCACCTGGCGCCACCTGGTCGTGGCGGTGCGCTCGCCGCGCCGGATCTACCTGGCCAAGGCGCTGGCGGCGGCCTCCGTCCTGCTCCTCCTGCTGGTGCTGCTCGCCGCCTCGAGCGTGGTCGGTGGCCTCACGGCCGCGGGAAGCCACTCCCTCATCGGCCTGGACGGGCACCAGCTGTCCGCACCCGACGCCGGCCGCACGGTGGTGCTCTCCTGGCTGTGCGCGCTCGCCCCCACCGCCGCCTTCGGTGCCGTCGGCCTGCTCGGCTCTGTGCTGTTCGGCCGCTCGCCGGTGGGGCTCGCGCTGCCCGCGCTGCTCGCCCTCGGCCTCGCGCTCGCCCAGCTGCTCCCGCTGCCGGTCGCCCTCCGGCTCGCGCTGCCCAGCCAGGGGCTGCTCGGCTGGCGAGGGCTGTTCACCTCGCCCGCGGACACCGCGGGGCTGTGGGCCGGCGTCGTCGTGTGCGCGGTCTGGGCCGGGGTGGCCTCGACCGCCGGCTACCTGGTCTTCCGGCGACGCGACTTCACCGACACGGCGTACGACGGATCGGCGCGGCTGACCCTTCTCGCCGCCGCCCTGCCGCTGGGCGCCCTGGTCGTGCTCGCCACCGGCGGGCTGGCCGCGGCGGGCGCCGGCACCGGCCCCGGCATCGACCGCGCCGACCTCGAGGACAACCTCGCCACCAGCTTCGGCCACCTGTACCGGTTGCAGACCGACGAGCTGCACCGCCCGCCCGTGACCGAGGCCGAGCTCCGGACCGCAGCCCGCTGCGGCCAGCGCGCCGGCGGCGGCTGGCAGTGCCTGGTGTCCTGGCGGCTGCCCGGATCCACCGTGGTCGGCCACGCGACGTACCAGCTCGACGTGACCGCCGACGGCAAGTACGTCGCCGACGGCGACGGACCGAAGGAGGTGAACGGCAGCTTCCCGGTGCGTACGCCGCGCGGCGACGTACCCAACCCGCTCGGGCAGTTCGACGGCCTCGTCGACCTGCTCCCCCGCTCCGATCGATAAGGATGATCCATTGAACGTCACGCGACGACGCGTCACCGGTGTCAGTCACGGGGAACGCAGTCTCACGACCCGGCGCTCCCGCCTGGTCCTCGCCGGGCTGGCCTCGCTGGCCCTGGCCTCCACCGGTGTCGCCTACGGGTCGACGGCCGGCTTCGGCTCGAACCACGTCGGCGACCAGACCGCTGCCGGCCTCCAGGTCTCCGACGACCAGGTCATCAACCCGCTGGGCGACCGGCTGATGACGCCCTTCGGCAAGATGATGGGCTCCTCGGTGAGCCCGGACGGCCGTTTCCTGGCCGCCTCCAGCGCCGACCGGTCCTTCGACGTGCAGGTCTTCGACCTCGCCTCCTACAAGCCGATCGCGGCCGCCGGAACCGCCTCGGTCGCCAGCGCGACGACGGCGATCACCAAGGCCGGCTTCACCGGCCTGCAGTACCAGAAGATCGGCAACGGCACCGTCGGTCAGGAAGGCCCCGTCTACTCTCCCGACGGCAAGTGGCTGTGGCTCTCCCAGCAGGACGCGCTGACCCGCTTCCCGGTCAACGCCGACGGCACCCTGGGTACGCCGACGTCGTACCCGCTCGCGAAGGTGAACGGGCTCTCCGCGCTGCCCGGCAAGCCGGCGTTCTCCGCCGACGGC
>DATFHM010000256.1:0-11679 GCA_035248385.1 Nocardioides sp.
TCACCGGCCTGCCGCGTTTCGACCGCCTGCACGAGAAGGCGCAGGCGATCACCGGCGCGGCGTGCGACCTGATCCTCGTCGCGCCGACCTGGCGCAACTGGCTCGTGCCGCCGCTCGAGCCGGGCAGCCAGCGTCGGGTCATCGACCGGCACTTCTTCGACACCGAGTACGCCCGGTCGTGGACGGAGTTCCTGCGCCGCCCCGAGCTGGCCGAGCTCGCCGAGCGGACCGGGCGCCGGGTGGCCTTCCTGCCGCACCCGAACATCCAGCCCGTCCTCGAGAAGATGGACCTGCCCGACCACGTCCTGCGCCTGTCGTTCGACGGCGCCGACGTGCAGGAGTACTTCGCCCGGTCCGCCGTGCTCGTGACGGACTACTCCTCGATGGCGTTCAACGCCGCCTACATGGACCGGCCGGTCGTCTACTTCCAGTTCGACGAGGCCGAGGTCTTCGGCGGCGCGCACGTCGGGAAGCGCGGCTACTTCGACTACCGCAAGCACGGGTACGGGCCGGTGGCGACCACGCTCGACGACGCCGTCACCAGCGTCGTCGAGGGCCTGGCCCACGGCCCCGACCCGGCCGAGCCGTACCTCAGCCGGATCCGCGAGAGCTTCCCCGAACGCGACGGCCAGTGCTGCGAGCGCGTCGTCCAACACGTCCTGCGGTGCGGCACGAAGGGTCGTTAGTGGCCTCTCGCGCCGTCCGCACCGACATCCAGGCACTCCGCGCCATCGCGGTGTCCCTGGTCGTCGTCTACCACCTGCAGCCGAGCCTGGTCCCCGGCGGGTTCACCGGCGTCGACGTCTTCTTCGGCATCTCCGGCTTCCTCATCACGGCCCACCTGCTGGAGTCGCCCCCCGTCCACCTCCGGGACCTCGCGGACTTCTGGGGACGCCGCATCCGGCGCCTCCTCCCCGCGGCGCTGCTGGTCCTCGGCGTCACGCTGCTGCTGGTGCGCTGGGTGGCTCCGCAGACCCAGTGGGCGATCACCGCGACCGATGCCCGCAGCGCGGCGCTGTACGTCGTGAACTGGGAGCTCGCGGCGCGCGCGGTGGACTACCTGGGCTCCGACGACCTGCCGACCGCCGTGCAGCACTACTGGTCGCTGTCGGTCGAGGAGCAGTTCTACGTGCTGTGGCCGCTGCTGATCGGGCTCGCCGTGCTGATCGGACGCTGGTCCCCGCTGCGCCGCCAGACCGTCGTCGGGATCGTCATCACCGCCGTCGTGGTCGCCTCGCTGCTGTACTCGATCCACGACACCGCCACCAACCCGGCCGCCGCCTACTTCGTCTCGACCACGCGGATGTGGGAGCTCGCCCTCGGCGGCCTGCTCGCCTGGCTGGCCCACAACGTGCCCGCGCCGGGCGGCCCGGTCGTGCCCTTCCTGCGCGCCCTGGGCACGATCCTGGGCCTCGGGTGCATCGCGTTCACCGCCGCCGGCTACTCCTCCACGACGCCCTTCCCCGGCTACAGCGCCGCGCTGCCCGTCGGCGGCGCGCTGCTGGTGATCCTGTGCAACCCGAAGGCCGCCGGGCGCGACGTCATCGGGCGCGTCCTGGCGCTGCGGCCGGTGCAGCGCCTCGGCGACATCTCCTACGCGGTCTACCTGTGGCACTGGCCCTTCGTCGTGCTGGCGCCGTGGATGCTCCAGCACGACACCTCGTGGTGGGCGAAGGGCGACGTCCTGCTGGTCACGGTGACCGCGGCGGTGATCACCGAGAAGTACGTCGAGCGCCCCTTCCTCACCGCACGCGCGAGGACCTTCCGCAAGACGACCTTCGCGGCGGCCCTGGCGGGCATGGTCGTGGTCGCGGCAGGGGCGTCGTACCAGATCCACGTCGTCGACACCGAGATCCAGCAGGACCGCATCCAGCTCACCCAGGCGGTCGCGGCCGGCGGGAGCTGCTTCGGCGCGGGCGCGCTGGACCCGGGACGCCGCTGCGCGACCGTGCCGTTCAAGAAGCTGGTGCCCGCACCCGCCCTCGCGAGCGAGGACCGCTCCCCCGCGCTCGACGCGAGCAACGGGCTCCAGTGCTCGGCGTACCTGCCCCGCTTCGACCTGCAGACCTGCGACTTCGGCGTGCCGGCGAACCAGGCGCGCGCCACGATCGCGCTGGTCGGCAACTCCCACGCCGGGCAGTGGCTGCCCGCCCTCCAGGTGCTGGCCCGCCGGCACCGGTGGCACGTCCAGACCGCCGTCGCCAACCGGTGCGCGCTGGCGGACGTCGACCAGGTGCTCGACACCCGCGACGAGACCGCGGCCTGCCGCTCGTGGGCCGGGCAGGTCGCCAACCTGCTCATCAAGGAGCGACCCGACGTCGTGGTGATGTCGAACCGGATCAGCGTCCCGGCCTCGGGCTACGGTCTCCACGACTCGAACGCCGCGTACGAGACGGGCTACCTCCGCGTCCTGCTGCGGCTGGAGCGCGCGGGGCTGGACGTCCTGGTGCTGCACGACACCCCCACCCCGCACAGCGCCATCCCGGACTGCGTGGCCGCGAAGGGGAGCGCCTACAGCCAGTGCTCCGGTACGCCGGCGTACTGGATCCCCGACGATCCAGCCGTCGCGGCGGTCGCGCGCCTGCACGACCCGCACGTGGTCCTGGCCGACCTGAACGCGCACATCTGCCGGCCGAGCCGCTGCTACGGCGTCAACGGTGGCGTGATCTCCTTCGCCGACGGGTCCCACATGACGGCGACGTTCAACGCCACGCTCGCGCCCTACCTCGAGCCGTACCTGCTCCAGCTCCTGCCGCGACGCGCGGCGGCGACGCCCTGAGCGGCAAGCCTGCTCAGACCGGGAGCTCGGGTGCCCCGGGCTCGCCGACCCACGGGTGCCGGTAGACCCCGTCCACCACCGGTACGCCGGGACCGTCGATCTCCGCGACGAGGCGGGCCAGGTCGTCGCGCCGGTCGCGGGCGGCCAGCCACCCCATGAGCCGCTGCGCGGGGGGCACGGCGGTCTGCTCGAACGGGACGGTGCCGTCGTTCCAGATGTCCAGCAGACCGGCCCGCAGCAGCTCCCAGTAGGCGTCGGGCCGCTCGGTGTCGGCCGCGACGGCGGCCCGGAAGTGCTCCCACATGTCGATGGGCAGCACCTCGCGGTAGAACACGTCGGTCAGCGTCGGGTTGCCGTGGGCGAGGACGCGGTCCAGCGACATCCGCTTGGTGCGCATCCGGTCGTCGAGGTTGTCCAGCCGGCCGCGGCGCTGCGTCGCGGAGGAGAGGTCCTCGCGGACGTACCAGTCGTAGACGACCTCGGTCAGCACGTCGAAGCGCTCGGCGGCGAGGAAGGCGTCGGTCGCGAACACCTGGTCCTCGTAGCGCAGGTCGACGGGGAAGCTCAGGCCGGCGCGGTGCCAGAAGTCGAGGTGGAAGATCTTGTTGCAGGGGAAGACGTCCGCGATGAGCAGCGGGGCCTCGTCGATGCCGACGCCCAGGCGCTGCGTGGCGTGGTTGCGGGCCAGCAGCGGCGGGCGGGAGCGCTCGCCGGTGGCGCTCACCCGCTCCATCATGCCGACCGCGAAGTCCGAACCGGTGCGCGCGAGCGTGCGGAGCAGGGGCTTCCACGCCCCGGCCGGCACGATGTCGTCGGGGTCGACGAAGGTCACGTAGTCGCCGCGGCACAGCCCGATCGCGGTGTTGCGCGCCCGGGAGACGCCACCGTTGGACTGGTGCACGACCCGCACCGCGGGGTGCGCGGCGGCGTACCGGTCCAGGAGCTCGCCCGATCCGTCCGTCGAGCCGTCGTCGACCACGACGACCTCCAGCCGGACCCGCTGGGCCAGCACCGAGTCCAGGCTGGCCTCGAGGGTCGAGGCGAGGTTGTAGACGGGGACGACCACGCTGAGCATCGGTCGGCGCCGGCGCGCACCGAGCAGCGTCACGACCGGCGGGACCACCAGCGTCGCGACGCCGCCTCGTCGCGCTCGGCCAGCTGCTTCTCCAACGCGATCCGCAGGTCGCGCTGCTGGCGGGCGAGCGCGTGGACCTTCGCGATCCGCAGCCCGAGGGCGGACTCGGTCTCGCAGCTGATCAGCTGGTGCTCGGCCCACGGCTCGGCCTTCTCCACCCGGGAGAAGTCCCAGAGGTGGCCGAACCGCTCGAAGTCGGCGGCGAACACCCGCTCCAGCCGCTCCTTGACGCCGCCCGCGAACAGCTCCGGGACGGCGTGCAGCGGGGTGGGGTTCGCGCGGGGCAGGTAGAGCTCGCCGGAGTGGCCCTGGGCGCGCAGGTGGGCCGACAGGTCGGAGGTCAGCTGCTTCATCTCGCCGATCTCGTAGATCCGCGAGTAGGGGACGCCGTCCTCGACCAGCAGCTCGACCTGGTCGCGGAAGTGCGGGTCCTTGACCCGCAGCTTGTGCTCGGGCTCGGTCTCCAGCAGCTCGGCGAACTTGGCGAAGTCCTCGAGCACCGTCTCGCGCGTCAGCGGGTGCCGGGGGTACCACCACTGCTCGCGGTACTGCTGGCTGATCGGGTGCTCCATCAGCAGCCGGTTCTGCCACGCCGAGAACACCCGCAGCCGCGGGTCGCGCACGACCGCGAAGATGAACCAGCCGTTCTCGGGGTGGATCTGCGCGCGCTGCTCGGGGGTCAGGTCGCCGAGGAACGGCGAGACCTTCCACTGGGAACGGTCGTGGACGGCCTCCGCGTCGGCGGTGAACTGCTGCCACTCGACCTTGAAGCCGGAGAGGTCCTCGCCGGCGAGGTCGGCCATCATCCACTTCAGGCTCGTGCAGGCGTTCTTGTTGATCGACTGGAACATCACCTTCACGCCGGGGGCGAGATAGGTGCGCATCCGGCCGCCCGGCGAGACGCCGAGAGCCTGGAAGAGGTCTCCGTGAGTGGTGCCGGGGGCCTCGGTCATGGGCCCGATCATACGGCCCGCCACCGAGGGTCAGTGGGCGGCGTCGTACGCCTCACGCACGTCGCTGGGGATGCGTCCGCGCTCGGGCACGGCGTGGCCGTTCGACTTGGCCCACTCGCGGATCTCCTTGGCGGAGGCGGCACCCGTGGAGGCGGCCGCCGCGCGGGCGGTACGCCGGGCGGCCCGGCCGACCTTGCGGCCGTGCCCGACGTACGGCGCCAGCGCCTCGCGCAGCGCCGACGCGTTGGCGTCGCTCAGGTCGATCTCGTAGCTGCTGCCGTCGAGCCCGAAGACAACGGTCTGGGTCGCCTCGGTACCGTCGATGTCGTCAACCAGCACGATGTTGACCTTCTGCGCCATGACATTTCTCCATTCGGATTCTCCGGTGAGAATTCCTATTTCTGTTCGTGGTGAATCCGAGCGTTGCACAAAGGGAGTTCTCGCACAATTGTCGAAATCATTCGGGACCGATTCCGAATATGCACGGGACTATCGGAGAAGATCCGATTTCCCGCGGTCGGATGACCTCCGGCCGCGCCGGGTCCCACCGCCGCTTCGCGGATCGTGGGGCGGCTTGCGATGATGTCCGGGACCGACCAGAAGGACCGTTGAACATGGACGACACGTCTCGCCCGCGCTTCTCGATCGTCAGCGCCGTCTACAACGTCGCGCCCTACCTCCCCGAGTTCATCGCCTCGCTGGACGCCCAGCTCGGCGGCCTGGAGGACACCGAGATCCTCATGGTGGACGACGGTTCGACCGACGGGTCCCCTGCGTTGCTGGCCGAGTGGGCGCAGCGGCGACCCGGGCTCGTGCGGGTGATCACCCAGGCCAACGCCGGTCAGGGCGCGGCCAGGAACGCCGGCATCGCGGCCTCACGAGGGGAGTGGATCACCTTCCCGGACCCCGACGACGTGCTGGTACCGCGCTACCTCGAGGTCGTGCGCGAGTTCCTCGACGAGCACCCCGACGCCGACCTCGTGGCGACCCACCGGCTGATCTGGAACGAGAAGAAGGGGACGATCAGCAACAGCCACCCGCTGCGAGCGATGTTCGACGGCAGCCCCTATGTCGACCTGTCGCTGAGCCCGGACCGCTTCCACGGCTCCTCACCGGCGAGCTTCTTCGTGCTCGACCGGATCCGCGAGCTGGGCCTCGCCTTCGACGGCCGGGTACGCCCGAACTTCGAGGACGGGCAGTTCAACTGCCGCTACCTGCTCCACCACCCGGGTCCGCGCGTCGGCTTCCTGGAGCGGGCGCACTACCACTACCGCAAGCGCGCCGACGCCAGCTCGACGCTGCAGACCGCCGCGGGCCACCCGGGGCGCTACACCGACGTGCTGCGGCACGGGTACCTCGACGTCGCGCGCCGCGCCCAGGAGCAGTACGGCGCCGTGCCGGGCTGGCTCGCGACGTACCTGCTCTACGAGCTGCACTGGTACTTCGCCCAGACCGACCCCAGTGCCCCCGCCGGCCGGCCGACCGCGGGGCCGCTGGCCGAGGAGTTCCACGAGCTGGCCGCCGAGATCCTCGGCACGGTCGACCCCGAGCGCTGGTTGCCCTACGCCGCGCCGAGCATCCACCCGATGACGCGCGCCGTGCTGGCCCACGGCTACGCCACGACTGCGTGGCGGGAGCCGGAGGTGCTGCTGTCCGGTGTCGACACCCAGCAGCGGACGGTGCGGGCCACCTACTACTTCACCGGCGACCTGCCGGAGGAGGTCTGGCTGGCGAACGGCACGCCGATCTCCCCGCTGCACCAGAAGGTGCGGCACTGGGACTTCTACGGACGGACCCTGCTCAAGGAGCGGATCGCCTGGCTGCCGGCCACCGAGACGCTCCGGCTCGAGCTGGACGGCGTCGCCCGCGACATCCGCTTCGGCTCGCGCTCGGTGCAGACGAAGGTCGCCTCGCCGGGCCAGACCCGCTACTGGCTCAGCCCCGACTCCTCCTACGGCAGCCTGGTGCCGCAGCACATGCGGGTCCGGGTGCCGGAGTCCCGCGAGGGCCGGACCGCGCAGAAGCGCTACCAGCGCGCGTCGGTCCGCAAGAAGTACGCCGATGCCTGGGTGCTGATGGACCGCGTGCACGACGCCAACGACAGCGCCGAGATCCTGTTCCGGTACCTGCGCCGCCGCCACCCGGAGATCAACGCCTGGTTCGTGCTCGAGAAGGGCACCCCCGAGTGGGCCCGGTTCCGGGCCGCCGGCGACGCCGACCGGCTGGTCGCCCACGGCTCGCTGCAATGGCGGCTGCTGATGGCCAACGCCGCACACCTGCTGTCCTCGCAGGCCGACGTCGCCGTGACGAACCCGCCGCAGATCCGCGAGTTCGTCCACCCGGGCTGGCGCTTCCACTTCCTGCAGCACGGCGTCATCAAGGACGACATCTCGGTCTGGCTCAACACCAAGAAGCTGGACACCTTCGTGGTCTCCACGCAGCAGGAGCTGGCCTCGATCGCGGGCGACGGGACGTCGTACATCTTCACGTCCCGGGAGGTCGCGCTCACCGGGCTGCCCCGCTTCGACCGCCTGCTCGAGGTCGGCGAGCGCTTCCCGCCCGAGCAGCGCGACCTGCTGCTCGTCGCGCCGACCTGGCGCAACAACCTGCTGCCTGCGGCGGTCGAGGGCGTCCAGCGCCGGGTCGTGGACCGCTCGCTGCTCGACAGCGAGCTCATCCGGACCTGGCTGGACTACCTCACCAGCGACAAGCTCGCCGCCGTCTGCGCCGAGCACGGCGTCCGGATCGGCTTCCTCCCCCACCCGATCCTGCAACCGCTGGTCCCGATGATGCAGCTGCCGCCGCACGTCGAGGCGTTGGCGTACGAGGGCACGGAGGTGCAGGAGCTGTTCGCCCGGGCGCGCGCGGTCGTCACCGACTACTCGTCGGTGGCCTTCAACGCGGCCTACCTCGAGCGCCCGGTGGTCTACTACCAGTTCGACGCGGACGCGGTGCTCGGCGGCGAGCACGTCGGCCGCGCCGGCTACTTCGACTACCACCGCGACGGGTTCGGACCGGTCGCGGCGACGGCCGGCGAGGCGCTCGACGCGACGGCCGAGGTGCTGGAGCACGGGCCCGCGCCGATGCCGGAGTACCAGGAGCGCATCGACGCGACGTTCGTCGAGCGCGACGGGCGCTGCTGCGAGCGCGTGGTCGCCCGCGTGCTGAGCTCGGAGCGCCCGCACAACGACGACGAGCCGACCCCGACGCCGACCGCGCCATGACCGGCACCCGCACCGTCGCGGTGCTCGGCAGCTGCATCACGCGCGACAACTTCAACTCACGTTTCAACGCCGACCACCGCCGTTGGTTCGAGGTGGGTCCGACCACCAACCAGAGCTCGATGATCTCCCTGATGTCGCCGCCCGCCCAGGTGACGTGGCAGCCGCTCGACGACATGAAGAGCCACGGCGCGGCGACGATCAACGCCGACCTGTACGGCGAGGTGCTGGACCAGATGGTGGAGACGCCGCCGGACCTGCTCGTGCTCGACTTCTTCGGTGACATCCACTTCGGGGTCATCCGGATGGCCGACGGCCGCTACATCACCAACAACCGGTGGCGGTTGCCCGAGACCGACCTCCACGCACGTCTGCGCGACGACCCGGACGCCGTCGAGATCCGTTGGCAGGACGACCCCGACGCGTACTTCGCGCTGTGGACCGACGCGATGGACCGGTTCGCGGCCCACATGGCGGCCCACTGCCCGAGCACGCGGGTCGTGGTGCACTGGGGCTTCAACGCGCGCCGCTACCAGCGCGCGGGGCACGCGCTGCCCGGCGTCATCGGCAAGGGCAAGCAGGCCGGACGCGCGCACCGGCGCGGCAACGCCTTCTGGGCCCGCCTGAACCAGCACGCGACCGAGGCCTACGGCTGGGAGCGCATCGACCTGCGCCCGGAGTGGTACATCTCCTTCGACCAGCACCCGTGGGGGCCGTTCCCGGTCCACTACACGATGGAGTACTACCACCGGTTCCTCGCCGAGCTGCACCGCGTCGCCCTGCACGACGAGCTGAGCGCCGACCTGGCGAAGCGGGTCGACGAGCTCGCCGCCGCCTCCGCCGAGCGGGTGCGGGCCGAGCTCGCGTGGTGGCGGGCGGAGCAGCGCCGGCGGGCGGAGATCGCCGAGGAGGAGAAGCTGCCCGCGCTGCAGCGGGTGCGCGCCCGGTGGCGCCGGCGAGGGGCGTCCGTGCCGGCACGCCCCGACCGGCGCGGCGCCGACCACGACCTCCTCGACGCGTTGCGCGGCGAGGTCTCCCCCGAGACGTTCGAGCGGATCGCGATGCTGCCGAGCTCGGCCGACGAGCACGTCGCCTGGCTCGAGGGCTACTTCACCCCGCTCCTGGAGAAGCGCTTCGGCGCGACCCGCTGAGCTCAGCGCCCGTTGCGGGCGAAGACCTTGGCCAGTCCCTCGAGGGTGAGGAACGGCCGGTGCTCGGTGAAGCAGCTGCAGTCGTCGACGACCACCGACGCGAGGTAGCCGGTGGAGATGATCGCGACCTGACCGGGCTCCGCCCCGAGCGCGGCGGTGAGGCGCGCGACCATGCCCTCCACCTGGCTGGCGACGCCGAACACCATGCCGGACTGCAGCGCCTCGACGGTGTTCTTGCCGATCACGCCCTTGGGCCGGACCAGCTCGACCTGGCGCAGCTGGGCGCCGGAGCGACTCAGCGCGGCGAGGGAGACCTCGATGCCCGGCGTGATCGCGCCGCCGACGTACCGGCCCTGGGCGTCGATGACGTCGAAGGTCGTCGCCGTCGAACCGAAGTCGACCACGATGCTCGGGGTCGCGATGTCGGCGGCGGCGAGCGCGTTGATGATCCGGTCGCTGCCGACCTCACGCGGGTTGTCGACCTGGATGGCGACACCGGTGCGCACCCCCGGCTCGACGACCAGGCGCGGGATGTCGGCGAAGCTCCGCGCGAGCATTTCGCGCCACTCGTTGAGCACCGACGGCACGGTGGAGCAGACCGCGATCCCGTCGACCTGCGCCATCGCCTCGCCGAGCACGCCGCGCAGCAGCACCGCCCACTCGTCCGAGGTACGCCGGGCGTCGGTCGACACCCGCCAGTGCGCGCCGACCTCGCCGTCGGTGACCAGACCCAGCACGGTGTGGGCGTTCCCGATGTCGGCGGCGAGCAGGGCCATGGCTCAGCCCTGCGTCCGGAAGTCGAGGCCGAGGTCGAAGACCTTGACCGAGTGGGTGAGCGCACCGACGGAGATGAAGTCCACGCCGGTCCCGGCGACGGCCCGCGCCCGCTCCAGGGTGAGACCGCCCGACGCCTCGAGGGTCGCGGTCGGCGCGAGCTCGTCGCGGATCCGGACGGCCTCGGTCATCGCGTCGATCGACATGTTGTCGAGCAGCACCTCGACGCAGCCGGCCGCCAGGACCTCGCGCAGCTCGTCGAGGTCCATCACCTCGACCTCGACCCGAAGACCCGGGTTGGCGGCCACGACGGCGCGGTACGCCGGCACCACGCCACCCGCGGCGACCGCGTGGTTGTCCTTGACCATCGCCCGGTCGACGAGGCTGAACCGGTGGTTGACTCCCCCGCCGCAGCGCACGGCGTACTTCTGCAGGGCGCGCCAGCCGGGCAGCGTCTTGCGGGTGTCGAGCACGCGTGCCTTCGTGCCCTCGAGCGCCTCGACCCAGAGCGAGGTCGCGGTCGCGACGCCGGACAGGTGGGAGGCGAAGTTGAGCGCCGTCCGCTCGGCGGTGAGCACACCCTTCACCGGGCCGGTCGCGGTGAGGACGACGTCGCCGGGCTTCACGTGCGTCCCGTCCGGGACCCGGCCGGTCAGCTCGACGGTGTCGCCGAGGGCGTAGCGGAACGCCAGCTCGGCGATCGCGAGGCCCGCGACGACACCCGGCTCGCGGGCCGCGAAGTCGCCGACGGCGACGCCCATGTCCGGCATCGCGGCGCTGGTGACGTCGTCGACACCGCCGGGGAGGTCCTCGTCGAAGGCGAGCGCGACGTGGGCGTAGACCGCGCGCGGGTCCAGGCCCGCGGCCGCGATCTCGTCGACGAGGGCGGTGGGCAGCTCGTCGTACGGCGTCCGGGCGATCATGCTCAGGCCTCCCCGTCGGTCGCCGGTGCCGGGTGGAACGACACCGCGGTGGTGCCGTCGGCCATCACCACGTCGAAGTGGCCGGCCCAGTCGGCGTCGTCGCGCTCGGGGAAGTCCTCGCGCCAGTGCGAGCCGCGGGTCTCCTCCCGGAGGAGGGCCGCCGCGGCGAGGGCGGTGCTGATGGTCACCAGGTTCGTGGTCTCCCAGGCGTCCGGACCGACCTCGTCGGCGGCGACGCCGGCCAGCTTGTCGAGCACGGCACGGGCCTCGGTCAGGCCGGGAGCGGTGCGCAGCACACCGACGCGCCCGCTCATCGTCTCCTGCATCTCGTCGCGCACCGACCCCGAGACCAGGCCGGCGGTGCGGGGGTCGTCGGCCGGCTCGGCCCACGGGCGCAGCTCACCGGGCAGCACCTTCGCGATCCGCCGCGAGAAGACGAGGCCCTCGAGCAGCGAGTTCGAGGCGAGCCGGTTGGCACCGTGCACCCCGGAGCAGGCCACCTCGCCGGTGGCGTAGAGGCCCAGGACCGACGTACGGCCGTGCAGGTCGGTGGCGACGCCACCGGAGGCGAAGTGGTGGGCGGGCGCGACCGGGATCAGCTCGGTGACCGGGTCGACGCCGTACCTGCGCGCGGTGGCGAGGATGGTCGGGAACCTCCGCTCCCAGAACTCCGCGCCCAGGTGCCGGGCGTCGAGCCACATGTGCGGACGGCCGGTCTCCAGCATCCGCTTCATGATCGTCTT
>DATFHM010000257.1:0-16525 GCA_035248385.1 Nocardioides sp.
TGCCGAAGACCAGGTCGACGAACATGGAGCAGATCAGCGCGGAGCGGACGGCGCTGCCGACCGCACGGCCCACGCCCGCCGGGCCGCCCTTGGCCTGGAAGCCGTGGTAGCAGCAGATCGAGACGATGACGAGCGCCATGATCAGGACCTTGAGGATCGACAGGAACAGGTCGCTGGGGATCAGGAACGTGTCGAAGTAGTGCTGGTAGGTGCCGGGAGGCTGGTGGTAGCCGACCGTCACCACGAGCCGGGTGGCCAGCCAGCAGGTCATCAGCGAGATCGTGAACAGCGGTACGACGGCGATCAGCCCGGCGAGGATCCGGGTGGTCACCAGGTAGGGCACCGACGGGACGGCCATGACCTCGAGTGCGTCGATCTCCTCCGAGACCCGCATGGCGCCGATCTGGGCGGTGAAGCCCGCGCCGACGGTCGCGGTGAGGGCCACGCCGGCGATGATCGGCGCGACCTCCCGGGTGTTGAAGTACGCCGAGAAGAAGCCGCTCAGCGCCGAGACCCCGATGTTGTCGAACGAGGTGTAGGCCTGCAGGCCGACCTCGAC
Organism: Nocardioides sp.; assembly: GCA_035248385.1. Lineage (GTDB taxonomy): Bacteria > Actinomycetota > Actinomycetes > Propionibacteriales > Nocardioidaceae > Nocardioides. The sequence goes on from DATFHM010000257.1 coordinate 560, forward strand.
CCCGGCCGCCGCGGTGAGGAACCCGACGACCAGCACGGTGCCGCCGATCATCGCGAGGGCACCGGACCCGAGGGCCACCTCGGCGAGCAGCCGGACGATCTCCTTCGGGTAGTGCTTGATCGCCATCAGGAAGTGGCTGTAGGACCGGAAGTGGAACGCGAGCTGGTCGCCGAGGTTCTGCAGCGCGCCGGCGGGCTTGCCGAGCACCTTGAGGGCCTTGCCGCCCATCGCCTGGTCGGTCATCTCAGGCTCCCAGCTTCAGCTGCAGGAAGAGCGCGCTCAGCACGCTGTTGGTGGCGAACAGCTGCATGAACGCGAAGACCACGGTCTGGTTCACCGCGTCGCCCACGCCCTTCGGGCCGCCCTTCGCGTTCAGGCCCAGGTAGCAGGCGGTGAGACCGGCGAGGAGCCCGAAGACCGCGGCCTTGATCTCGGCCTCGAGGAAGTCGGGGAACTGCACCAGCAGCGTGAGGTCGTTGAGGTAGAGGCCCGGGGTCGCGCCCTGGAGGACCACCGAGAAGAAGTAGCCGCCGACCAGGCCGACCACGGTGACCATGCCGTTGAGCGCGACACCCACCAGCGTCGAGGCGAGTACCCGCGGGACGACGAGCCGCTCGATCGGGTTGATGCCCAGGGTGACCATCGCGTCGATCTCCTCGCGGATCTTGCGCGACCCGAGGTCCGCGCAGACCGCCGTCGCACCCGCTCCCGCGACGACCAGGACGGAGACGATCGGCCCGATCTCGCGGACCACGGCGACGGCCGCGCCCGCGCCGGCGAGGTCGACCGCGCCGATCTGGATGAGCAGCTGGTTGACCTGGAAGATGATGACGACGCAGAACGGGATCGAGACGAGCAGGCCCGGCACCATCGACACCGTCGTGATGAACCAGGCCTGGGAGATGAACTCCTGGAAGCGGAGCTTCGTCGTGAACATCGTCGTGAAGGTCTTGCCGACGAAGCCGAAGAAGTCACCGAAGGTGCTGAACGTCTTGAAGATCATGGTGCCCTGGAACGCGTCCTTCGCGATCGCACGGGCACCCGGCGACATGCCGGCCGGTCCGGGGCGGTCGGTGACCGGTGGCGTGGTGGTGGTCATGCGCACGTACCTCCGCCGATGACGGTGAGCGGGAGCCGCAGGGCCGCAGGAGCGGTGGGCGGTACGACGGGGAAGCTCGGGCTGGTCGCGCGCACGGCGGCGTACCTCGCGCCGAGCTCGGGGCGAGGGTCCGCCTCGCCGTGGTTGGGCCACAGCGACATCGCCCGCTCCGCCTGGGCGGTGATCGTCAGGCTCGGGTTGACGCCGAGGTTGGCCGAGATCGCGGCTCCGTCGACGACGTGCAGCCCGGGCTGGCCGTAGACGCGGTGGTAGGGGTCGATCACGCCGGTCGCGGGCGAGTCGCCGATCGGGCAGCCGCCCAGGAAGTGGGCGGTCATGGGGATGTTGAAGATCTCGCCGGTGGTGCTGTAGGAACCGCCGTCGATCTTGGCGCTGATGGTTCGGACGACCTCGTTGCCGACCGGGATCCAGGTCGGGTTCGGCTCGCCGTGGCCCTGCTTCGAGGTGAGCCTGACCTTCGACCTCCGGCCGAGGCGGCGCTTCTTCGGGAAGACCGTGATCGAGTTGTCGCTCGTCTGCATGACCAACGCGATGATCGTGCGCTCGGGCCAGCTGCCCAGCCCGCCGATCGTCGACAGCAGCAGCAGCGGGTGGCGCAGCGCCTGCCCGATCCACTGCAGCCAGCGCGGGACCCGGCCGTCGCCGTCGGTCATCAGCGTGACGAGCAGACCCATCAGGCCCGAGCCGTGGCCGTAGCGGACCGGCTCGACGTGGGTCACGTCGTCGGGGTGGATCGAGGAGGTGATGGCCACGCCGTGGTGGAAGTCGTACTTGCCCTTGTTCCGCATCTTCGTGCTCGACGCGCACAGCGCCTCGGAGTTGGTCCGCGTCAGGTAGCCGAGCCGCTCGGACAGGTGCGGCAGCGAGCCGGACCGGGCGCCGCCGTGCAGCAGCTCCTGCGTGCCCCAGGTGCCCGCGGCCAGGACCACCTGCGCGGCGGTGATCGTCTCTGTCGTACGACGTGCCGACGCGCCGCTGCGGTGCGTGACCACGTCGTAGCCACCCTCCGCACGCTCCACGACCGCGTCGACGGTGGTCCGCTCGCGGATCTCGGCGCCGGCCTTCTCTGCCAGGTAGAGGTAGTTCTTCAGCAGGGTGTTCTTGGCGTTGTGCCGGCAGCCCGTCATGCACTCGCCGCACTGGGTGCAGCCGGTGCGCTCCGGGCCGGCCCCGCCGAAGAACGGGTCGGGGAACGTCTTGCCCGGCTGCTGGGTGCCGTCGGGGCCGAAGAAGACGCCGATCGGGGTCGGCCGGTAGGTGTCGCCGACGCCCATCTCGTCGGCGACCTGCTTCATGACCTCGTCGGAGGCCGTGACGGTCGGGTTGGTGACCACGCCGAGCATCCGCTTCGCCTGGTCGTAGTGCGGGGCCAGCTCGGCCTTCCAGTCGGTGATGTGCGCCCACTGCGGGTCCTGGTAGAAGGCGTCCGACTTCGGCTCGTAGAGGGTGTTCGCGTAGACCAGCGATCCGCCGCCGACCCCGGCGCCGGCCAGCACCACGACGTCGCGCAGCAACCGGATCCGCTGGATGCCGAAGCAGCCGAGGCGGGGCGCGTAGAGGAACTTGCGCACGTCCCAGGAGGTCTTCGCGAACTCCTCGTCGGCGAACCGGCGGCCGGCCTCGAGCACCAGGACGCGGTAGCCCTTCTCGGTCAGCCGCAGGGCGGTGACCGAGCCGCCGAAGCCCGAGCCGATCACGATGACGTCGTACTCGTGCTTCGACATGGGTCGCCTCCTGGTCGTCTGTGCGGAACGCCCATCCCACCAGTGGCCGTCGTCACAGGGCTTGGGGCGAGCGGCCAAACATCCGGGCCGGGCTTGTCCCCACGCACAGGCGGCCGGACCTGCGGGAACGACCCCTCGCCGGTGCGCGCGATCGGCGGCGCGGACCGGTAGCGTCACGGTGGTGGTGAGCAACGACGCCGTGCCCAGTGGCCTCGAGCCGTGGCTGTTGTCCTACGTCTCCGAGCAGGCCCAACCGGATCGCGTCGACGCCTGGGTGGACCGCGTCACCGGGGCGATCCTCGGCGAGATGCCCGACATCGGGCGGATCGAGGGCATCGAGGAGCTGCTGCCGGTCACGGTCCGCGAGCACTGGCTGGCGTTCCTCGCCGACTTCGCCCAGCCGGCCCAGCACTTCCACCTCGTCGCCGCCGCACAGCGGCTGTCCGCGGTGGTGGCGCAGCTCCAGGTCCCGCTGGAGACGCTGATCCAGTTCTACCGGGTCGCCCAGCAGGAGGTGTGGGCCTACGTCAGCGAGGTCATCAAGGACCTGCCTCCGAGCGAGTTCGACCGCGCCGACGTGCTCATGTACTTCTGGAACCGGGCCGGGGTCTGGCTCGACAAGTCGATCAGCTCCTCGATCGAGATCTACCAGGCGGAGCGGACCAAGCTCGTCGCGGGCGTCGACGCCCAGCGGTACGAGACGGTGCAGGCCGTCCTGGCCGGCCAGATGGACGACGTACGCCGGATCTCCGCGGCCCTCGGCGGCTACCCGATCTCCGCGCACCACACCGCGATGGTGCTCGCCTGCGACGACGACGACGCGGTCGCACGGCTCGAGCAGGTCGCCTTCGACCTCGCCCGCAGCGTCGGCTCCGGGAACCCGCTGCTGGTGCGGCCGGGCGGCCGCCGGCTCTGGGTGTGGGTCGCGACCCGCGACCCGATCAGCACCGACACCCTGGTCGAGACCTTCGACAACGGCAAGCGCGGGGCCACCGTGGTGGGGGTCGGTACGCCGTCGCACGGCGTCCGTGGCTTCGCCGACAGCCACACGGAGGCGCTCGGTGCGCTGCAGGTCATCGGCACCCGAGACGCCGCTCGCATCAACGTGTACGCCGACGTGGAGCTGCTCGTCCTGCTCGGCTGCAGCCCCGAGGTGGACCGCTTCGTGGTGCGCACGCTCGGTGGCCTCACCAGCGACGAGGAGACCGCGCAGCGGATCCGCGAGACCGTCGACGCCTACCTGTCCAGCGGCGGCAGCGTGGACGAGGCCTCGCGCCGGCTCATGGTCCACCGCAACACGATCCGCTACCGGCTCGGCCAGGCCGAGGAGCTGCTCGGCCGTCCGGTCGGCAAGATCAGCACCGAGGTCTCCCTGGCGCTGCGCCACCTGAGCGCCTTCCACGCCGACGGCTCGCTCAGCGCCGGCAGGTGATGCCGGAGCCGGTCAGGGCAGCCGGTACCAGCCGTCGTCCTCCGCTGCGAGGCCGTCGGCGAGCAGCGACGCGAGGCAGCGCTCGCGCTGGTCGGCGTCGTCCCACGCCTGGTCCAGCCGCGCCTTCGGCACGCTGCCCTCGCTGTCGCGCAGCACGGCGAGCAGCCGGCCGCGCACCATCCGGTCGGTGCCCGCGTAGGTCTGCACGGGCCGCGGGGGTCCGTCGTACGCCGGACGCCCGGAGCCGTGCCACGCGCACAGCTCGAGGACGGGGCAGTCGGCGCAGCGCGGGCGATCGGCGGTGCAGACGAGCGCGCCGAGCTCCATCACCGCGACCGACCAGGTCGCCGCGGTCGCCTCGTCCTCGGGCAGCAGCGCGGCGGCCGCGTCCCGCTCGGCGCGGGTGACCGAGCGCGCCGGGAACTCCTGGCCGTCGACCGCCCGGGCGATCACCCGCCGGACGTTGGTGTCGAGCACGACGTGGCGGCGGCCGTGGGCGAAGCTGGCGATCGCGGCGGCGGTGTAGTCGCCGACGCCGGGCAGCGCGATGAGGTCCTCGTACGCCGCCGGCACCTCGCCCCCGTGCCGTTCCACGATCGCCTGAGCCGCGGCGTGCAGGCGGAGCGCGCGGCGCGGGTAGCCGAGCCGGCCCCAGGCGCGCACCGCCTCGCCCGACGACTCCGCCGCGAGGTCGGCGGGCGCGGGCCAGCGCTCGAGCCACGCCTCGTGCACGGGCAGCACCCGCACCACCGGCGTCTGCTGCAGCATGAACTCCGAGACCATCACCGACCACGCCGAGGCATCGGTGCGCCGCCAGGGCAGGTCGCGCGCGGCCTCGGCGTACCAATCGAGGATCGGAGCGACGATCGGCGATGTGGTCATGCCCGCATTCTGCGGGTCCGGCGCGCGTCCGTCGTTCGGCGGGTGGGTGTGGTTAGCGTGAACGCATGCAGGCCGGCACGACGCTCACGCGGGGACCCCTGCCTCCGGGGGTCTACTGGCGGCGTCGCCTCCTGCTGCTCGTCGTGGCAGCGGTGCTGGTGTTCGTGATCGCCCAGCTGCTCGGCGGCGGCAGCAATGGCAAGGGTGGCGGTCCCGTCGCCCAGCAGGCCGGTGCCGTCTACTCGACCTCGACCGAATCCGGGTCGCCCACGGACCCGACCACCGCGGGCACGGTGGCCGCCGGACCGACGTACTCCACGCCGACCGGGCACACGACCTCCACCGCTCCGCTCGTCCTCGCGGCCCCGAGCGGTCCGTGCGCGCCGAGCGACATCAAGGTCGTGCCGTCGGTGCCGCGGGCGATCGCCGGCTCGGACGTCACGATCAACCTTGCGCTGCAGACGACGAAGACCGCCGCGTGCACCTGGGACGTCGACCAGCACGACATCGTGGTGAAGATCGCCCGCCACGGCACGGTGCTGTGGACCTCCCAGAAGTGCCCCGCCGCGCTCCCGGCCCGCTCGGTCGTGATCCGCAACGTGGTCCCGAGCATCGTCACGATGGTGTGGAACGCCAGGTTCTCCACGGCCGGCTGCCGCAGCGACGCGGGCTTCGTCTACCCCGGCACCCTCGGCATCTACGCCGCGACGCTCGGCGGGGAGCCGGGCCACGCGGCCTTCACGCTGGCGGTCCCGACGCAGCAGACCGTGACGGCCTCGCCGACGCAGACCGCCACCAGCAAGGCGACGTCCACCGGAACCGCGAAGGCGACGTCCACGGCGACCCCGAAGGCTCGCTGACCTCTCAGACGTACCGCTCGAGGATGGTCGACTCGGCCAGGCGGGAGAGGCCCTCGCGCACGCTGCGGGCGCGCAGCTCGCCGACGCCTTCGACGGCCTGCAGGTCGTCGATGCCGGCGGAGAGCAGCTTCTGCAGGGTGCCGAAGTGGTCGACGAGGTTCTCGACGACGATGCCGGGCAGCCGCGGGACCTTGGCCAGCAGCCGGTAGCCGCGCGGGGCGATCGCGCCGTCGAGGTGCTCGCCCCCGGCCAGGCCCAGCACGCGGGTGACCGAGGCCGGGTCGACCAGCTCGGTGGAGGACAGCTCGCCGAGCTTGCCGAGCAGCTCCTGCGGGTCGCGGCTGCGCTTGCGGGACGGGACGTAGTCGCGGATGACGAGCTCCCGCTCGACGTCGACACCGGTGACGAGCTCCTCGAGCTGCAGCGAGAGCAGCCGGCCGTCGGTGCCGAGCTCGAGGACGTAGTCCTCGATCTCGCGGGCGATCCGGGTGACCATCTCCAGCCGCTGGGCCACGACGGCCACGTCGCGGACGGTGACCAGGTCCTCGATCTCGAGCGCTGAGAGGGTCGAGGAGACCTCGTCGAGGCGCAGCTTGTAGCGCTCCAGCGTCGCGAGCGCCTGGTTGGCGCGGGACAGGATCTGGCCGGAGTCCTCGAGCACGTGCCGCATCTCGCCGACGTACGCCGCGATGATCTGCATCGACTGCGACACCGAGATCACCGGGTGACCGGTCTGCTTCGCGACCCGGTTGGCGGTGCGGTGTCGGGTGCCGGTCTCCTCGGTGTGGATGCTCGGGTCCGGCATCAGGTGGACGGCGGCGCGGATGATCCGGGAGAGGGCGGCGTCGACGATGATCGCGCCGTCCATCTTGGCGAGCTCGCGCATGCCGGTGGCCGTGAAGGGGACGTCGAGCTGGAACCCGCCGCTCGAGATCTGCTCCACCAGCCGGTCGTGGCCGAGCACGATGAGCGCACCGGTGCGGCCGCGCAGGATGCGCTCCAGGCCGTCGCGCAGCGCGGTGCCGGGGGCGATGGCGGCGAGGGTCTCGCGCAACCGCTCCTCGTCCGTGCGTTCGGTGCTCACGCCGTCACCCTACCGATCACGTCCCACGTCCACGCCCGGTTTCAGGTGACGCTGTGCAGGTGGGCGCCCGCCTTGGGCGTCGCCGGACGCGGCTCGCGCTCCTGACCCATCCGCAGGCCCTCCAGGGTCTGGCGCAGGTCGGGCGCCTCGATCACCCGCAGGTTGTCGACGCGCCGCTCGCGGATGCCGCGCCGGTCCCGCGCGCTCGCGGGCACGATCGCGACCGAGAACCCCAGCCGAGCCGCCTCGGCGATGCGCAGCTCGGCGTCGCGCACCGGCCGCAGCTCACCGGACAGGCCGATCTCGCCCATCGCCACGACGCCGGCCGGCGGCGGGCTCCCCAGGTACGCCGACGCCAGCGCGATCGCCAGCGCCAGGTCGCTCCCGGGATCGGTGAGCTTGGCGCCGCCGACGGTCGAGGCGAAGACGTCGTACTTGTGCAGGACCAGGCCGCAGTGCTGCTGCAGCACGGCCATCACCATCGCCAGCCGCGAGCCGTCCAGGCCGGAGGTGGTGCGGCGGGGCCGCTCGGCGGGCGAGAGGGTGACGAGCGCCTGCACCTCGGCCAGCAGCGGGCGCCTGCCCTCCATGGTGACCGCGATGCAGGTGCCGGGAACCCGGCCGTGGTGGCGCTCGACGAACAGACCGGTCGGGTCCTCGACCGCGTGGATGCCGTCGGGGCCGAGGTCGAAGCAGCCCACCTCGTCGACGGGGCCGAAGCGGTTCTTGACCGCGCGGACCATCCGGAACCGGGAGTCGCGGTCGCCCTCGAAGTGCAGGACCACGTCGACGAGGTGCTCCAGCACGCGCGGCCCGGCGATGGTGCCGTCCTTGGTGACGTGACCGATCAGGACGACGGTGATGTTGCGGGTCTTCGCGACGCGCACCAGCGCTTGCGCGACCTCGCGCACCTGGGTGACGCCGCCCGGGACGCCCTCGACGCCGGAGGCGCCGATCGTCTGCACGGAGTCGACCACGAGCAGGGTCGGGCGGACCTCCTCGACGTGCGTGAGCACGGCGCCGAGGTCGGTCTCGGCCGCGAGGTAGAGCTGCTCCTGGACGCCGCCGGTGCGGTCGGCGCGCAGCCGCACCTGGGCCGCGGACTCCTCGCCGGTCACGTACAGCGTGCGCTGGCCGGCCTCGGCCGTGCGCGCGGCGACCTCGAGCAGCAGCGTGGACTTGCCGACACCGGGTTCACCGGCCAGCAGCACGGCCGCTCCCGGCACCAGGCCGCCGCCGAGGACCCGGTCCAGCTCGGCGACGCCGGACGCCGTGTGCGCGGCGCGCTCGGCGGACACCGACCCGATCGGGACCGCGGGTGCGGTGACGGCCGCGCTCGGCGTACGGCCTCCGGGCGAGACGGCCGCGACAGCCTGCTCGGCCACCGATCCCCAGGTCTGGCACTCGCCGCAGCGGCCCACCCACTTGCCCGTGGTCCAGCCGCACTCCGCGCAGCGGTAGACGGAGCGGGGAGCCTTCGCCGATGCCATGGGGCCAACGTTAGGCGTGACCTCCGACGGTGCTGGGGCGACGGGCCGTAAGGCTTCCGTAAGCCCGCACCCCTGTCGGTACGGCGATCGCGAGAGCAGCATGGGGACATGACCGACGACCACGACTTCACCGGCCTGCGCGCCGTCTTCGTCAACTGCACCCTCAAGCGCTCCCCGGAGCCCAGCCACACCCAGGGCCTCGTCGACGCGAGCGCCGCGATCATGCGCAAGCACGGGGTCGAGGTGGACGAGATCCGGCTGGTCGACCACGACGTCGCGACCGGCGTCTACCCCGACATGACCGAGCACGGCTGGGCGAGCGACGAGTGGCCCGAGCTCACTCCCCGGATCCTCGACGCCGACATCCTGGTCGCTGCCGGGCCGATCTGGCTCGGCGACAACTCCAGCCAGATGAAGGTGCTCATCGAGCGCATCTACTCGCTGTCGGGGATGCTCAACGACAAGGGCCAGTACCTCTTCTACGGGCGGGTGGCCGGCTGCATCATCACCGGCAACGAGGACGGCATCAAGCACTGCGCGCAGAACATCCTCTACAGCCTGCAGCACGTCGGCTACACGATCCCGCCGAACGCGGACGCGGGCTGGATCGGCGAGGCGGGCCCGGGTCCGTCGTACCTCGACCCCGGGAGCGGCGGCCCGGAGAACGACTTCACCAACCGCAACACCACCTTCATGACCTGGAACCTGATGCACCTCGCGAAGCTGCTCAAGGACGCGGGCGGGGTGCCGGCGTACGGGAACCAGCGCTCGGAGTGGAACGCCGGGACGCGCTTCGACTTCGAGAACCCCGAGTACCGCTGAGCTGCCCTTCCGTGGCGCGGCCGTGCGCGCCACGATGGGGGGATGGCTGACACAGCGGGAGACAGCGTCCGGGAGATCGTGGTCGTCGGTGGCGGGCTGGCCGCTGCCAAGGCGGTCGAGACCCTCCGCGACGAGGGGTACGCCGGCGGCATCACCGTCGTCAGCGGCGAGCAGGAGCCGCCGTACGAGCGACCCCAGCTGTCGAAGGAGTTCCTCAAGGGCGACAAGGACTTCGCGCTGCTGCACGACGAGCAGTGGTACGCCGACCGCGACGTCACCCTGGTCAGCGGCACCCGCGCGACCCGGCTCGACCTCGACGCCGGCACGGTCCACCTCGAGGACGGCACCGACCGGCCCTTCGACCGGCTGCTGCTGGCGACCGGCGCGACGCCACGGCACCTGGACCTACCTGGCGCCGACCACGCCGTCACGCTGCGCACGATCGAGGACGCGCGGCGGATCCAGGAGGCCCTCGAGCCCGGACGCCGTGTCGTGCTGGTCGGAGGCGGCTGGATCGGGCTGGAGGTGGCCGCGGCCGCGCGCTCGCGGGGAACCGACGCCGTGGTGCTGGAGGCAGGACCGCTGCCGCTCGGGAACGTCCTCGGGTCGGAGCTGGCGCAGCACCTCGTCGACCTGCACCGCTCGCACGGGGTCGACCTGCGCACCGGCGTACGCGTCGAGGCGATCGAGCCGGACGGCGTCGTCACCTCCGACGGCAAGGTCGAGGCGGACCTGGTCGTGATGGCGGTCGGGGCGGCGCCAGCCACCGCGCTCGCGGAGGCGGCCGGGCTCGCGGTCGACAACGGCGTCGTGGTCGACCAGCACCTGCGGACCGCCGACCCCCGGGTGTTCGCCGCCGGCGACGTGGCGCGCGCCGAGAGCTCGCTGTTCGGCCCGCTGCGCGTCGAGCACTGGGACAACGCGATCCGGCAGGGCCGGCTGGCCGCGCGGGCGATGCTGGGCCGGGAGGGTGAGTACGACTGGGCGCCGTACTTCTACACCGACCAGTTCGAGTTCTCCATGGAGTACGTCGGCCACGGGTCGCCCGACGACGAGGTGGTCGTGCGCGGCGACCTCGCGGGCAACGCCTTCATCGCCTACTGGCTGCGCGACGGCACGGTCACCGCCGGGATGAACGTCGGCATCTGGGACGTCAACGACACGCTGCGGGCGATGGTCGGAACCCGGGTCGAGCCGGACCAGCTCACGGACCTGCGGTGACCGACGCGGAGAAATAGCCGCCGCTCAGAACCGCTTCCACCAGAGGTTGACCGCGTAGTCCACCTTGACCCCCTCGTGGAACCGCAGCACCTGCTCGGCGGTCGCGGGATCGAGCTCGATCCGGACCACCTCCTCGAGGTCCGCCCGGCTCTCGAAGCGCCAGCCCATGTCGACCCGCTCGAGCGTCCAGCCGTGCGTGGTCCAGAAACGCTCGATGGTCGCCGGCGGGTCGAGGTGCGGGTAGCCGCGGCGGAACCAAGCGCCGAACGTCGACCGGGACCCGTCGTTGTCGATGACCATGGCGGTCCCACCGGGCCGGACGACCCGGGCGAGCTCGGCGAGGCCCGGCTCGCAGCCGGGGCCGAAGAAGTACGCCCACCTGACGTGGACGACGTCCACGCTGCGGTCGGGCAGGGGGATCTGCTGGGCGGTGCCCTGGTGCAGGGTGACGTTGCCCAGGTCGCGCGTGCGTCGGGCCGCCAGCCGCAGCAGGCCCGGGTGCGGCTCGACGCCGATCACCCGCGCGGCCGTCGCCGCGAACCGCGGCAGGTGGAACCCGGTGCCGCAGCCCAGGTCGAGCACGACCCGGTCGCGCCAGTCTGCGCACGCCTCCATGCCCGACCAGAGACGGCCGTCCGGATCGGCGGCCCGGTTCTCGATCTCGTACGTCGCCGTGTGCCGCCAGATGTTGGGGCTCTCGATCGCGCCCCGGGCGATCCCGGTCAGATGCGGACCAGGCCGTTGGGCGTGAGGATCTGCGCGGCCAGCAGGCCGGGGGTGCCGTGCGGGGCGACCCACTCGACCTTGACGTCCTCGAGCGGGGACTCGACCGTCTCGCCCAGCCACTCGCTGACCCGCTGCGGGTCGCCCGCGATCTCGAGCGCGACCAGGCTGGCCTCGCCGTCGGCGTCGGCCGACGGGTGCAGCGCGCCGTCGGACTCCCACTTGATGAAGAAGGGCAGCTGCGGGTCGGCGATCAGCCCGTTGACGCCGATCTGCTGCCACCGCAGCTCGGTGCCGTCGGGACGGTGCCGGCTGCCCTGCGCCGCGTTGCGACCGAGCCGCTGCTCGACGACGGTGATGTCGGGAACGGCGACGACCCAGCCGAGCCAGCCGCCACCGAGCGCCGAGCGGGCCTTGACGGCCTGGCCGAAGGGCGCCTTGTCGGAGGCGGGGTGGTCGAGGGCCTCGACGACCTCGAGGTAGGTGCCGTTGGTCATCGGCAGGATGCGGTTGCGGGTGCCGAAGCGCGGGTGCACACCCCCGTCGCCGAACTCCACACCGAGCGCCGCGCCGAGGCGCTCGGCGGTGCGGTCGAGACCATCGGGACCGGCGGCGTAGGAGAGGTGATCCAGGCGCATGACGACATTGTTCTCTGCCCGCTCGGTGGCACCGAATCGGGGGTCCGGATCTCTCGACGTCGAGAGTTCGTGAGGCTCAGTGCGGGTCGGCGGGGTGCAGCGCCAGGGCCGACCGCGACCGCAGGTGCGCCTCGCAGTGACGGACCAGCTCGTCGTACGCCGCCTGACCCATGAGCGCGACCAGCTCGGCCTCGTTGGTGACGTACACCGGCTCGACGGCGACGTGCGCCTCGGTGTTGCCCGAGCAGTACCAATCCAGGTCGTGCCCGCCGGCGCCCCAGCCGCGCCGGTCGTACTCGCCGATCGTCACCTCGGTGTACGTCGTGCCGTCGGTGAGCTCGACGTTGCGGAACTGTCTCCGGATGGGCAGCTGCCAGCAGACGTCGGGCTTGGTCTCCAGCGGGTTGCGGCCCTGCTCGAGGGCGAGCAGGTGCAGCGCGCAGCCGGCCCCGCTGGCGAAGTCGCCGCGGTTGTGGAAGACGCACGCCCGTTGGCCGCCCACCTCGTGGGCGCGGGTCTTGCGCTCGCCGTCCTCGTCCTTCTCCACCCAGTCGCGGCGCTTGACCGTCCGGCCGGGGTGGAACTGCCACTGCTCGGGGGTGAGCTGGTCGACGAAGCCCGCGACCCGCTCCTCGTCCTCCTTGCCGGAGAAGTGCGCGCCGAGCGTGCAGCAGCCGACGTCGGGGGAGTCGGCGTAGATGCCCTTGCACCCGCCGCCGAAGATGCAGGTGAAGGACGAGGTGAGCCAGGTCAGGTCGCAGCGCATCCGTTCGGTGGCGTCGTCGGGGTTGACGAATTCCACGAACGCACGGGGGAAATCCAGGTCGACCTCGGGCACCGCGCAACTGTAGTGCGCGCAGGAAGCCACAGGCCCCGCGCCGAGCCGGAGCGGACGCGGGGCCTGTGGATCAGGACGGGATCAGGACGGGATCAGGAGCGGGTCACGGACCGAACGTCGGGTCCGGGACCCACTTCCCGACCGCGAGGTGGATGCCGTAGTAGTTGGCCAGGGCGACCTTCCCGGGCGAGCACGGGCTCGAGGTGCAGGTCTTCTTGAAGGCGAACTGACCCGGTGCCGGGTTGCCCGACGGCGGGCTGGCGTAGCCCTGGATGTGGACGTTTGCGCCGCTGGAGGCAGGTGCGAACACGAAGCCGTTGGCGAGGGTGATGGTCACCGTGCCGTTGGCGGAGATGCTCGCGGTGCCCGCAGCCTTGGTCTGACCGGCGTACAGGTTCCAGGTGCCCGACGGTCCCTTGACCCACGTCGCCCAGTTGCCGTTGGTCATGCCGTTGTACTTGTTCGTCTTCGCTGCCGTGGCTGCCCAGGCGGTGTCGGCGGCGAACGTCTCGCACTGGCGGTGCACGGTGACCGACGCACTGGCGGGGTCGGCCACGGTGGACAGCGTCGCGGTGTTCGTCACGATGCTGTTCCCGCAGGGCGCGTCGCTCCAGCTGACCGTGGTCGAGCAGTGCTTGACCGTCGCGCCGTCGCTGGCCAGAACCGTGCCGCTGCAGCTCGGCTGACCGCTGTCGCTGAGCGTCGCGGAGGAGCCGGAAACGCTGGCGGGCGCACCCCACGTGATGGCGGTCGGGTCGCTCGCGTAGCTGTCGACGTCCGTCGTGGCCGTTGCCGTGACGGGCCCGGCGATCTTCGAGCCGGGGGCGTCCGTCCAGGTGCACGTCACGTGCTGGCCCACGGCAATGTCAGCCATCGCTCCGGTGCCCTGGCCGCAGTCTGGGATCGTCGCGCCGATCAGGTCGGTGCTCAGCGTGAACGTGGTGGCGTTGTCGCCGTTGTTCTCGACGTCGACGCTGCCCGACACGTGGTAGGAGCCCGGGTCGTCCTGGGCGGGACCGGGCGTCGCGGTGACGGTCCAGTTGATGGTGTCGGAGTGCGCGCCGCTGGCGTGCGGTGAGTACAGGTAGGAGTCGGTCTTATCCGCCGTCTTGGTCAGCGACCACGGGATCGTCTGCGTGTAGCTCGTGGTGATCGTCTGAGCGACGATCAGGTGCTCGACGTCGATGTGGCCGGGGCACGTCGCATCCTCGCGCGCCGTGGTGGCGTCGGTGGGCGTGGTGCCGTCGGCGAGGGTGGCGAACTGGTCGTGACGCAGGCCGTCGTTGCTCTCGTGCTTCCAGTACGGGGTGGTGCCGTCGACGAGGAACTGGGCGTAGGCCGCCTCGTCGATGTGGCTGGAGGCCTGGTCCGGCGGGATCAGGTTCCATCCGTCGCCCAGCTGGCCGTCGCCGTTGACCGGGTGGCAGACCCACTGGAGGATGTGGCCGCCGCTGGGGTCGGCGGAGGCGTGGGGAGCGAGGGCGACACCCGTGATCGTCGCGGCGGCGACGAGGGAGAGGGCGGCGCCGATGCGCGTACGGCGATGGCTACGCCGGCGGTGCAAGGGCTTGGGCATGGCTGCAGGGCCTTCCGTAGGAGCGTTGGGAAGTGGGCCCCGAGACCCTGCGCACCAGCAAACGTGAGGTCTTCGGCGTCGGCAGGGGATCGCTGGGAATCCAGCGGATCCGAGGGATGGATCTGCTCGAACGGGCTAGACCGGACTGCCCTCCGGGCCGCGTCGCAACCGGGTACTTTGGGGGCATGCGGCTGGGCGTGCTCGACATCGGTTCGAACACCGGACATCTCCTGGTGGTCGACGCTCACGACGGAGCGGCGCCGCTCCCGGCGTACTCCTACAAGCAGCCGCTGCGGCTCGCCGAGCACCTCGACGCGGACGGCAACGTCTCGCCGACCGGGATCGACGCGCTCACCTCCTTCACCGCCGAGGCGCTCGTCGTCGCGGAGGAGAAGGGGTGCGAGGACATGCTCAGCTTCGCCACCTCGGCGGTGCGCGACGCCGGCAACTCCGAGGACGTCCTCACGCACGTGAGGGACCGGACCGGCGTGGAGATCTCCGTGCTCTCCGGTGAGGACGAGGCCCGCCTCACCTTCCTCGCCGTACGCCGGTGGTTCGGCTGGTCCGCGGGACGGCTCATCGTCTTCGACATCGGCGGCGGCTCGCTCGAGATCGCGGCCGGCAGCGACGAGCGGCCGGACGTGGCGCAGTCGCTGCCCTTGGGCGCTGCCCGGCTCGCGACCCGCTACTTCGGGCAGCGTCTCGAGGGCGTCGGTGAGGACGGCCTGCGCCAGATCCGCCGCCAGATCCGTGCGGACCTCGCCAAGGACGCCGGCCAGGTGCTCCGCGCCGGCAGCACGCACCGTGCCGCGGCGACGTCGAAGACGTTCCGCTCGCTGGCCCGGATCTGCGGGGCAGCACCGTCGGGCGAGGGGCCGCTGACCCCGCGGGCGCTGCCGCTGGACGAGCTGCGCCGCTGGATCCCCAAGCTGGTCGAGATGACCCCCGCCGAGCTCGCGGCCCTGCCCGGCGTCTCGCCGAGCCGCACCCACCAGATCGTCCCGGGCGCCCTCGTGGCGGAGGCGTGCATGGACATCTTCGACGAGGACCGCCTCGAGATCTGCCCGTGGGCGCTGCGCGAGGGAGTCATCCTCGAGACCATCGACAAGCTGAGCGTCGCCGACGAGGTGTGACGACGCGATGACGAAGGTCGGCCTGTCGACGGTCTCGGTCTACCCCGAGTCCACCGCGCACGGCTTCGCGTACGCCGCCCACCTCGGCTACGACTCCGTCGAGGTGATGGTCGGCACCGACGCCCTCTCCCAGCAGACGACGGCCCTCCTCCAGCTCTCCGACCACCACCAGATCCCCATCAGCGCCGTGCACGCGCCGTGCCTGCTGTTCACCCAGCGGGTCTGGGGCATCGAGCCGTGGGGCAAGCTGCAGCGGTCCGCCGAGATGGCGCGCGAGGTCGGCGCCGACGTGGTCGTCGTGCACCCCCCGTTCCGCTGGCAGAAGGAGTACGCCGCCGACTTCGTCAACGGGATCGCCGCGCTGGAGGAGTCGACCGGCATCGCGTTCGCGGTCGAGAACATGTACCCGTGGCGGGCCTCGCG
>DATFHM010000258.1:0-8552 GCA_035248385.1 Nocardioides sp.
GGCTCTTGCCGACGTCGTTGAGGCGGACGTTGCCGACGCCCTCGGCGCTCAGCGGTCCGACGGCGGCGCGGGCGATCTCGGCGCGGCGCGCCTGGCGCTTGGTGGTCATGGGGCCACCTTCCCAGGTGGTACGACGAGCGACGGTGCAGCCGCGATCAGCTCGGCCGTGTAGCCGTCCTGCGGGCGGGTGAAGACCTGGCCCACCGGACCCTGCTCGACCACCCTGCCGTGCCGCATGACGACCGCGTCGTCGCACACGTAGCGGACCAGGTCGAGGTCGTGGGTGATGCAGACCAGGGTGACGCCGGTGGTGGCACGCAGCTCGGCGAGCAGGTCGAGCACCGAGGCCTGCACGACCACGTCCAGGGCGCTGGTGGCCTCGTCCGCGATGAGCAGGTCGGGCTCCAGGGCCAGCGCCCGGGCGATGCCCACGCGCTGCTTCTGGCCGCCGGAGAGCCGCTTCGGTCGGGCGTCGCGGATGGAGGCGGGCAGGTGCACCAGGTCGAGCAGCTCCTTCACCCGCGCGTCGACCTGCGCGGCGGGCACCACCCGGTGGACGCTGAGCAGCTCCTCGAGGGTGGACCCGACCGTCCGGGCGGGGTTCAGCGTGGTGCCGGGATCCTGGAACACCATCTGGATGGCGCGCCGGGTGGCGAGGTCCCGCTTGACGCCGAGCGGCGTCCCGCGGAACCGGATCTCGCCGGCGGCGAGCCGGTTGAGCCCCATCACCGAGCGCATCAGCGTGGACTTGCCGGAGCCGGACTCGCCGACGATGCCGGTGGCCGTCCCGGTCGGGATGGTGAGGCTGACGTCGTCGACCGCGACGACCGGCGAGCCGCCGAGGCCGAGCCGACGGGCCAGAGGACCGCCACCGCCGAAGTGGACCGAGGCGTGGTCGATCTCGAGCAGGGCACTCATCGGGCGACTCCTTCGGCCAGCCGGCGGGAGAGGTTCGCCGCGAGCAGCTCGCGGGTGTAGTCCTCGCGGGGATCGGCGATGACGTCGGCGAGCGCGCCCTCCTCGACGAGCGCGCCGTGACGCATCACGAGCAACCGCGAGCACACGCTCGACACGACCGCGAGGTCGTGGCTGACGAACACCATCGCCATGTCACGCTCGGTGACGAGCGTGCGGAGCAGGGCCAGGATCTGCGCCTGCACCCGTACGTCGAGCGCCGTGGTCGGCTCGTCGCAGAGCAGCACCTCCGGCTCGGTGGCGAGCGCGGCCGCGATCATCACGCGCTGGCGCATGCCGCCGGAGAGCTCGTGCGGCCAGGCGTCCATCCGCTTCGCGGCGTCGACGATGCCGACCTGCTCGAACAGCTCGATCGCCGCGGCGCGCGCCGCCGAGCGCGAGGTCCCGCGGTGGTGCCGCCGCCACACGTCGGCGACGAACGCGCCGACCCGCATCGTCGGGTTCAGGGCGGTGGCGGGCTCCTGGAACACCATGGCGGTGCGCGCCGTGCAGGTGACCGAACCGCTCACGTGGATCGACTCGGCCTGGATGCCGAGGATCGAGCGCAGCGTCAGGCTCTTGCCGCTGCCCGACTCCCCCACGATGCCGAGCGTCTCGCCGCGGCCGAGGTCGAAGGAGAGGTCGTGCACCAGCGCGGTGCCGTCCTCGGTCTCGAGGTGCAGGTGGCTCACCGACAGCATCACTTCCCCTTCCTGTCCTGCAGCCCGTCGCCGAGCAGGGCGAAGCCGAGCGCGAGGACGGTGATGACGAGGCCGGGAGCGACGGTGAGGACCGGGTGCTGGCCCATGTACGGGTCGGCGCCGGCGATCATGTTGCCCCACTCGGCCGTGGGCTCCTGGATGCCGAAGCCCAGGAACGAGAACGCCGCGAGCGCGGTCACCGCGAACACCAGGTCCGAGGTCAGGTAGATCAGGGTCTGGCGCAGCGTGTTGGGCAGGACGTGCCGCAGGATGATCCGAGGTGCGCGGAAGCCGGCGGTGACGGCGGCCGTGACGTACTCCGCCTCGCGGATCCGCAGCACCTCGATCCGCACGAGCCGGGCGTAGACGACCCAGCCGACGAGGGTGAAGCTGATCAGCAGGGAGCGGACACCCGGGCCGAGGCTGAAGACCAGCACGATCATCAGCACGTACATGGGGAACGCCTGCAGCAGGTCGCTGATCCGCATGACGAGGGCGTCGAACCAGCCGCCGACGTACCCGCAGATCACGCCGAGCGCGGTGCCGAGCAGGCACGGCAGCACGGTGACCAGCGCCGCGACCGGGAGGTCGATGCGGGCGGCGTACAGCAGCCGGCTCAGCTCGTCACGCCCCACGGCGTCGGTGCCGAGCAGGTACGCCGACGACGGGCCGTGCAGCAGGTCGACGATGTGCTGCTGGAGCGGGTCGTACGGCGCCAGCACGGGTGCCAGCAGCGCCGCGAGCACGTACGCCGCCACGATCGTCGCGCCGACGACCAGCTTGATCCGGGCCGCCTTGCCCGACTTGGTACGCCGCCGGGGAGTGTCCACCGCGGCCGCCGCCACCGGCGATGCCACCGGGGCGCTCATGCCGCGATCCTGACGCGCGGGTCCACGGTCGCCGTGATGACGTCCGCGAGCAGGTACAGCGCGACGACGAGCGCCGCGAAGATGACGACGTAGCCCTGCACCAGCGGGAAGTCCTGGGTGCGGGCGGCGACCACGAGCCCCATGCCCATGCCCGGGAGGGTGAACGCGACCTCGACGACGACGGTGCCGAACAGCGCGTAGCCGGCCTGGGCGGCCGTGACGGCGACGAGCGGCGAGATCGCGTTGCGGAGCTGGAAGCGACGCAGAAGTGACCCACCGGAGTAGCCCAAGGTGCGGGCCGCCAGCACGAACTCGGCCTCCCGCAGCTCGATCATCGTGGCGCGCAGGCTGCGGACCATGGGCGCCATGATGCTCAGCGCCACCACGAAGGACGGCAGCACGAACGCGCTCACGTGCGAGGAGAAGGTGTCGCCGAAGCCGGCCACCGGGAACCAGCCGGTCGGCAGCGCGATCAGCCGGATCGCCATGATCGCGACCCAGAAGGTCGGCAGGCCGATGCCGAAGACCGCGATGAGCCGGACCACGTGGTCCACGGGTCCGTCGGGCTTGCGCGCGGCGGCCACGGCGAGCGGGACCGTCAGCAGCAGCGCGAGCAGCACCCCGAAGCCGGCCAGCGCGAGCGTGAGCGGCAGCTGGGACGCGATCTGGCTCGCGACGGACTGGCCGGTCTTGAACGACGAGCCGAGGTTGCCGCTCAGCACGTGGCCGACGTAGTCGACGTAGCGGTGCCACACCGGCTGGTCCAGGCCGAGCTGGTGCGCGACCGCGTCCACCTGGGACTGCGGTGCGCGCGGGCCGGCGACCATCCGCGCCGGGTCACCGGGCGCGAGGCTGAGCAGGAGCATGGTGAGGAGCAGGACGCCCAGCGTCAGCGGGATCAGGCTGACAAAGCGTCGGGCGACGAAGCCGAACCTTCCGGTCATCGGTCACCCCTTCCAGATCGTGTCGAAGTAGTAGACGCCCCACGGCGCGACGTGCTCGCCGTGGACCTTGGCTCCGACGCCCTCGAGCGCCGGGGTGTTCGCGAGGGCGATGTAGGGCACCTGGGAGGTCCACAGGTCCTGCAGCCGGGCGATCTGGGCGCGCTTCGCGGCGGGGGTCGTCGCGGCGCCGTACGCACCGAGGATCGAGAACGCCTTGTCCGTCGGGTAGCCGGTGAACATGGTGTTCGTCGCGGCGATGTACCAAGCCGGGTCGGAGGCGTCGGGCGAGATCGCGTTGTTGGAGAAGATCGCCAGCTGGTACTGCCCGCTGCTCATCGCGCCGAACTCCGTGGAGGAGTCGGACTGCTTGAGGTCGACGGTGATCCCGATCTGCTTGAGGTCGTCCTGGATCACCAGCGCCATCACGCTCGAGCTGGCGTCGTTGGGGTAGATCAGCGAGAGGTGCTCGGGCTTCGCGCTCGCCTTCGCGATGTCGGCCTGGGCCGCGGAGACGTCGTGGGTGAAGTACGGCGTGCTCGGCGGCGCCCAGTTCTGCAGGTTGGTGGGCAGCGCGCCCTCCGGGGGCTTGCCGTAGCCGCGCAGCGCGCTGTTGGAGATCGCGTCGTAGTCGATGGCCGCGGCGATGGCGCGCCGGACCTCCACGTCGGCGAGCCCGCTGTCCTTGGTGTTCATCAGCAGGACGGGCGTGAGGTGCTCCGGACCGGCGTACACCTCGTTCCTGGGGAGCGTGGCCGCGGTGACCGGGAGGATCTCGTCGGCCATGTCGGCCTGCCCGGACAGGATCTGCAGCGTCACCGAGTTCGGGTCGCTGGCGAACTGGCTGTCGACCTCGTCGACGTACGGGAGCCCGGGGCGGTAGTAGTGCGGGTTCCGCTTCAGGACCACCTGGCCGTTGCCGCTCCACTTCTCGACCGTGAAGGGTCCGGCGCCGATCGGGTGCTGCCAGAAGTCGGCAGCGCTCATCCCGGCGAAGTCCTTCGGCACCACACCGGCGTTGGCCCACGACAGGAACGCGACGAGCGTCGTGTCGGGCCCGGAGAGGTGCAGCACCAGGGTCTTCGCGTCGACGACCTGGATGGTCTTGATGTCGGCGAACGTGGCGCCGTAGTTGGGGCCGGCCTGCCAGGTGCGGATCGAGAACTCGACGTCCTGCGCGGTCACCGGCCTGCCGTTGCTGAAGGTCGCGTTCGGCTGCAGGTGCAGCGTGAGCTCGTCGCCGGTCTTGTTGTACGCCCACGACCTCGCGATCCCGGGGGCGAGCGACTTGCCGTCCTCCCCCACCCGGATCAGCGGCTCGAGCACCGCCTGCGAGATCTGGTACGTCGAGTTCAGCGTGCCCTTGTCGAGGTCGAACCCCTCGAACGGGTTGGCGCGCAGCGTGTGCAGCACGCCGCCGTGCACGGGCGTCCCGCCGGTGCTGCCGGCGCTCGCGGTGCAGGCGGTGAGGCCGCTGGTCAGGGTGACGGCGAGTGCCGCGGCGGCGACCGGCCTGAGGCGTCGGTGACCTGGCATCCGGGCT
Organism: Nocardioides sp.; assembly: GCA_035248385.1. Taxonomy (GTDB): domain Bacteria; phylum Actinomycetota; class Actinomycetes; order Propionibacteriales; family Nocardioidaceae; genus Nocardioides. Next base: position 5,009 of record DATFHM010000258.1, read on the forward strand.
CCTCCAGAGTTTGAATGGCGTTCAAAGTCTGGTTCAGATTAGGTCAGGACCTCGTCGGTGTGAAGGGGGTCACGCCAGATTTCTCACGAACGCAACGCCGTGGACACCTCAGCCCCCGGTCCGCAACGGTCGCGACAGCAGGGCGAGCAGCAGCAGGGCGCGGTTCTCCGCGACGTCCAGCCCGAGGCCGGTGAGCTCCTCCACCCGCGCGATCCGGGAGCGCAGCGTGTGCCGGTGGATGCCGACCTCCTTCGAGGCCGCCTCCCACGACCCGTTGTGCTGCAGGAAGGCGTCGAGCGTGGCCAGCAGGTCGGCGTCGCGTGCGCCGGTGCTCGACTCCAGCGCGTCGAGCGCGGGTGCGGCCAGCGCCCAGACCCGTTCGCGGACCACGTCGTCGGCGAGCACCGGTCCGAGCCGGAGGTCCGCGAAGGCGCCCACCGGCGTACCGTCCCGGCGCGCGGCCTGGGCCGCCAGCTCCGCCGGGCCGAGGCCGGTCGCGATCGCGTCCTGCTCGAGGCGTCCGCTCAGCCCGAGGGCGACGTCCTCGATCCCCGCCGTGGAGAGAGCCGACGCGATGCCCGCGACCGCCGCCTCCGCGTCCCGCTCCAGCAGCAGGATCGCCACGCCGGAGTCGACCCGGGTCACGACGTGCGGCTGCTTGCTCACCTCCAGGTGGGCCGCGATCTCCTCCTCGACCCGGCTCACCCGGCGCCGGCACGCGGCCACCGCGACCACGACCCGGTCGTTGGCCTCGAAGCCGAAGTGGTGCAGGTGGCGCTCCAGCCCGGTGGCCCGGCCGCCGGTGTCCAGCAGCAGCGCGAGCAGGGTGCCGCCGAGCGCGCGGTAGGCCGCCACGAGCTCGGTCGGCCAGTCGAGCTGGAGCGTGATCAGCGCGGCGGCCTGGTTGAGCTGGAGCCGCTCGGTGTGCGTGGGTGGCGCCGGGTGGACGACGGCCAGCCAGCCGCAGACGCCCGACCGGCCCTGGATCATCTGCAGCTCCAGGGTGCCCTCCGCGGTGTCCACCGCGACAGCACCGGCCCGGCGCGACCCGGACTGACGCTGGTACTCCCCCGCCACCGCGTCGAGCACCTCGCGCCGGCGGGTCGACGAGGCCATCACCACGCCGTACTCGTCGAGCACGACCGCGTCCCGGCGCAGCTCACGGGACAGCACGCTGACCGCACCGCGCAGTCCGTTGCGGACAGCCGACCGCGTCAACGAACGCTGGTAGTCCAGCATCCGCTGCAGATCCTGGACCGACGTCTCCCCTGCCATGCCCCAACTCCTCGTCAACTGCCGGTTTGTAGCCCGAGTCGAGCACAGTTTCGACATTTCGTCCATGCCCCGCGTGTCGGCCGGTCCCTACGCTCGATTCCATGAGCTATGACAACGACCGCCTCCAGCAGGCCGCCAAGGATCACCTCTGGATGCACTTCACCCGGCACACCGGCAACGACGTACCGGTGATCGTCCGCGGTGAGGGCGCCTACATCTACGACGCGCAGGGTCGTCGCTACCTCGACGCGCTGGGCGGGCTCTTCGTCAACCAGCTCGGCCACGGCCGCACCGACCTCGTCCAGGCCGCCGCCAAGCAGGCCCAGGACCTCGCGTTCTTCCCGCTCTGGTCCTACGCCCACCCGACCGCCATCGAGCTGGCCGACCGGATCGCGGCGTACGCCCCCGGCAACCTCAACCGCGTCTTCTTCACCTCCGGTGGCGGCGAGGCCGTCGAGTCGGCGTGGAAGCTCGCGAAGAACTACTTCAAGCTCACCGGCCAGCCGATGAAGCACAAGGTCATCAGCCGCGCGATCGCCTACCACGGCACCACCCACGGCGCCCTGTCCATCACCGGTCTGCCGGGCCTCAAGCAGCAGTTCGAGCCGCTGGTCCCCTCGACCTTCCGGGTCCCGAACACCAACGTCTACCGCGCCTCCGAGATCACCGGCGGCTTCCTCGACGGCTCCGACCCGGAGGCCTTCGGCCGCTGGGCCGCGGACCAGATCGAGGTCGCGATCCTCAACGAGGGCCCCGAGTCCGTGGCCGCCGTCTTCCTCGAGCCCGTCCAGAACGCCGGCGGCTGCTTCCCGCCCCCGCCCGGATACTTCCAGCGGGTCCGCGAGATCTGCGACCGGTACGACGTCCTGCTCGTCTCCGACGAGGTCATCTGCGCCTACGGCCGGCTCGGCCACATGTTCGGCGCCGAGCGCTTCGGCTACGAGCCGGACATCATCACCTCGGCCAAGGGCCTCACCTCGGGCTACTCCCCGCTCGGCGCGATGATCGCCTCCGACAAGCTCTTCGAGCCCTTCGGCCGCGACAACAACATGTTCGCGCACGGCTACACCTTCGGTGGCCACCCGGTCTCGACCGCGGTCGCGCTGGCGAACATCGACGCCTTCGAGAACGAGGGCATCCTCGAGCACGTCCGCGACACCGAGGGCGACTTCCTCGGCACGCTGTCGAAGCTCAAGGAGCTCCCGATCGTCGGTGACGTCCGCGGCGCCGGCTTCTTCTACGGCATCGAGCTCGTCAAGGACAAGAACACCAAGGAGTCCTTCTCCGACGAGGAGTGCGAGCGCATCCTCTACGGCTTCCTGTCCAAGGCGCTGTTCGACGCCGGCCTCTACTGCCGCGCCGACGACCGCGGCGACCCGGTCATCCAGCTCTCCCCGCCGCTGATCTGCGACCAGTCGCACTTCGACGAGATCTACCAGATCCTGGAGAAGGTCCTCACCGAAGCCGCGGGTCTCCTGTGACCGGCACCGGCACCTCCCGCGTGAAGCGGGGGATGGCGGAGATGCTCAAGGGCGGGGTGATCATGGATGTGGTCAACGCCGAGCAGGCCAAGATCGCCGAGGACGCGGGTGCGGTCGCGGTGATGGCGTTGGAGCGGGTGCCGGCTGACATCCGTGCCCAGGGCGGGGTGTCGCGGGCGAGCGATCCGGACATGATCGACGGCATCATCGAGGCCGTCTCGATCCCGGTGATGGCCAAGGCCCGGATCGGGCATTTCGTGGAGGCCCAGGTCCTGCAGTCGTTGGGTGTGGACTACATCGACGAGTCCGAGGTCCTGACCCCGGTGGACTACGAGAACCACATCGACAAGTGGGCCTTCACGGTGCCGTTCGTGTGTGGTGCGACGAACCTGGGTGAGGCGTTGCGGCGGATCACCGAGGGTGCGGCGATGATCCGGTCCAAGGGTGAGGCCGGTACCGGTGATGCCTCGAACGCGGTGGGTCACATGCGCACGTTGCGGGCCCAGATCCGCCGCCTCACGGTGCTCTCGGATGATGAGCTGTACGTGGCTGCGAAGGAGCTGCAGGCGCCGTACGAGCTGGTCAAGGAGGTCGCTGCGACGGGGAAGCTGCCGGTGGTGTTGTTCACCGCGGGTGGGATCGCGACCCCGGCGGATGCGGCGATGATGATGCAGCTGGGTGCCGAGGGTGTCTTCGTCGGCAGTGGGATCTTCAAGTCGGGCAACCCGGCCCAGCGGGCCGAGGCGATCGTGAAGGCCACGACGTTCTTCGACGACCCGGACGTGATC
>DATFHM010000259.1:0-2166 GCA_035248385.1 Nocardioides sp.
TGGTCCCAGTCGGCGTCGTCGAGCTCGGCCAGGGTGGCGGCGAGCGCGGCGCGCTCGGCGTGGATGTGTCCCCAGAGCGTCGCCTTGTCCATGCAGATATAGTCAGGCTAACTGACTAAATCCGTCAAGGAGTCCGCGTGAACCTGCATCCCGGCCTGCTGATGTTCATCGGCGCCCGTCACGTCGAGCAGCGCGTCGGTGACGCGATCCTGGCGGCGGGCCACGACGACCTGACGCCCGCCATGGCGCGGGTCGCGGCCCGGTTGAGCGAGGACGGCATCCGGGTCACCGACCTCGCCGCCCAGGCGCGGATCACCAAGCAGAGCGCCAGCGTGCTGGTCGACCAGCTCGAGCGGGCGGCGTACGTCGAGCGGGTGCCGGACCCCTCCGACGCCCGCGCCCGGCTCGTGGTGATCGCACCCCGCGGCCGCGAGGTGCAGCGGATCGCGCGCCGCATCGAGCGCCAGGTCGAGCGGGAGTGGACCCGTCACCTCGGGCCGGAGCGGATGGCGGCGCTGCAGGAGGCCCTCGAGGACCTCCGGCGGATCACCGACCCCTACGCGCCCGAGGCCTGAGCGGCGAGCGCCCGGTCCAGGTCGTCGAGCGCGTCGTTCCAGGCGCGCGCCAGGACCGTGGGGACGTCGCCCTCGAGGATGCCGGCCAGCTCGTCGTGCAGCGTCCGGCGCAGCGACGCCGGCATCGGCAGCCACGGGAAGGCGCGGCCGATGATCTGCCCCATCGCCTGCCCGGAGGAGCGCGCGAGCGCGAGGCCCTCGGTCAGGTAGCGGGAGAGGTACGGCGCCACCAGGTCGGCGTCGCTCCAGAACCCGTGCGCCACCGCGGTGAGCTCGTGGTTGGTGAGCTTGCCCGACATGAGCAGGTCCCAGGCCGCGGCCTTGGCCGCCGGCGTGCCGATCGCGGCGCGCGCCGTCAGCGCCGCGTGGTGGCCGGCCACCGAGCGGTCGCGCTGCTCCTCGGCCGCCAGGAAGCCGATGTGGCCGAGCTCGGCGAGGCGACGGATCACGACCCAGCGCACCGCCTGGTCGACGTACGCCGGCGGGTCGGTCAGCCAGCCGGCGAGGAGCTCGATGTCGTCGCTCGCCCCGGCCAAGGCGCGGGCGGCCGCCGGCGCCAGGGCAGGGTTGTCGAGCGCGGCCCGGGCGACGGTCGCCACCCGCTCGCCGAGGGCCGCGGCGGCCGCCGGATCGGCGTACAGCCGGGTGATGCGCTGCACGGTGCTGAGCACGCCCTCGACGATCAGCGGCTCGCGCTCGGGGACCAGGTGCCGCTCCAGGAGCTCACCCAGGCCGGCCAGGTCCAGCACGCCGGACTCGACCCGGTCGAGCGTCTGCCACCACAGCACAGCACGGGTCAGCGGCATCTCGATCGAGCTGAGGCAGCGACCGGCGAACCCCAGCGAGTCGGCGTCGAGGCGCACCGCCGCGAAGGTCTCGTCACCCGCGTTGACGACCACGGGCCGGCCGGCGAAGGACTCGAGCCGCACCGGCTCGTCGTCCAGGTCGACGAGCACGCGACCGACCTCGCGGGCGTCCTCGTCGTACGCCGCGACGGCCAGCCGGTGCGGCCGGGTGCCGACGCGGTGCAGGACCGGCACGTCGCCCTCGCGGGTGACCTCGACGGTGTCGAAGCCGGTGGTCCGCAGCCACCTCTCGGCCCAGCCGCGGACGTCGCGCTCGGTCGCGGAGTCGAGGGAGTCCAGGAAGTCGGCCAGGGTCGCGTTGCCGAAGGCGTGCGCGCCCAGGTGCCGGTTGACGCCGGCCAGGAAGTCGTCGCCGAGCCAGATGCCGAGCTGGCGCAGCAAGGCGTTGCCCTTCGCGTAGGTGATCATGTCGAAGTTCGCGAAGGCGGTGTCGGCGTCGGGCATCCGCTCGGCGTCCTCGGCCACCGGGTGCGAGGACCGGCGCAGGTCGGCGCGGTAGCCGGTGGGCTTGCGGGTGACGGCGGCGCTGGTCCAGGCGTCGTCGTACCCGGCGGCGGTCGCGGCCACGTCGTACCCCATGAAGTCGGCGAAGGACTCGTTGAGCCAGGAGTCCTCCCACCACCGCATCGTCACGAGGTCGCCGAACCACATGTGCGCCATCTCGTGGGCGATCGTGGTGGCCAGCCACTCGCGCTGCAGCGCGGTCGGGGTGCCGGCCACGAGGT
>DATFHM010000260.1:0-2800 GCA_035248385.1 Nocardioides sp.
GAGTTCCTGCAGCACAAGTACTTCACCGACCTGCAGGGCCGCTACACCCGCGACTTCATGGACAGCCTGCAGATGGGCGACATGTGGTACTCCATCGGCAAGGCCAGCGCCGGTGCGGTCTGCCTGCACAACTACCCGAACGCGCTGCGCAACCTCACCCGCGTCGACGGGCAGATCACCGACCTCGCGACCCTCGATATCGTCCGCGACCGCGAGCGCGGCGTGCCGCGCTACAACGACTTCCGCGAGGCGCTGCGGATGCCGCGACGCAAGTCGATCGACGACATCACGCCCAACAAGCAGTGGGCCAAGGAGATCAACGAGCTCTACAACGGCGACGTGAACGCCGTCGACCTCCAGATCGGCATGCAGGCCGAGCAGCCGCCCAAGGGCTTCGGCTTCTCCGACACGGCCTTCCGGATCTTCATCCTGATGGCCTCGCGCCGCCTCAAGAGCGACCGGTTCTTCACCAAGGACTTCCGGCCCGAGGTGTACACGAAGACCGGCTTCGACTGGGTCAACGAGAACTCCATGAAGGACGTGCTGCTGCGCCACTACCCTGAGCTGGAGCCGGTGATCGGCGACGTCGAGCGCGTGTTCGCACCATGGCACGAGCTGGGCGAGACCGAGCCGGGCAAGAAGCCGCGGATCATCCGAGCCGCGGACACCGTGAAGGCTTACCTGCCCTGGGGCTGACATGACCGCTGAGACCACCGACGTCCCTCTCGACTCCGACGCGGTGGACGGCGCCGTGCTCGCCAGCCTGCTGGACGGTGAGTACGGCGCCCTCCGCGCCCAGGTGAAGGAGTACCTCGTCGAGCACGCGTCCTTCGGGCGCGACGCGGAGGCGTGGTCCTCCGACGAGTACCGCGACAGGGTGCGCGACATGGTGGTCGTCGCCGCCGAGTCCGGCCTGACGGCGTCGGGCTTCCCAGCGGCGTACGGCGGCAAGGACGACGTCGGCGGGAACGTCGCCGCCTTCGAGACGATCGCCTTCGGCGACCTCTCGGTGCTGGTGAAGTTCGGCGTGCAGTTCGGCCTGTTCGGCGGTGCCGTGCACCAGCTCGGCACGAAGCGGCACCACGACGCCTACCTGTCCGACATCGCCCAGGCCAAGCTGCTCGGCTCGTTCGCGATGACCGAGACCGGGCACGGCTCGAACGTGCAGGCGCTGGGCACCACGGCGACGTACGACCCGGCGACCGACGAGTTCGTGATCCACACGCCCGACGACAGCGCGCGCAAGGACTACATCGGCAACGCCGCCCGGCACGCGCAGGCGGCCGCGGTCTTCGCGCAGCTGGTCGTCGCGGGTGAGAACCACGGCGTGCACGCGCTGTTCGTGCCGCTGCGCGACGAGAAGGGGCGCACCCTTCCCGGCGTACGCATCGAGGACTGCGGCCGCAAGCTCGGTCTCAACGGCGTCGACAACGGCCGGATCTGGTTCGACCACGTCCGGGTGCCGCGCGAGAACCTGCTCAACCGGTACGCCGACGTCAGCGCCGACGGCGTCTACTCCTCCCCCATCGAGAACCCCGACCGCCGGTTCTTCACCATGCTCGGCACCCTCGTCCAGGGCCGGGTGTGCGTGGGCGGCGCCGGCATCCAGGCCAGCAAGGTCGCGCTCACCATCGCGACGAGGTACGCCGCGAAGCGCCGCCAGTTCGGGCCGCCCGGCGAACCCGAGTCGCTGCTGCTCGACTACGGCCAGCACCAGCGCCGGCTGCTGCCGCTGATCGCCCGCACCTACGCCCTCAGCTTCGCCCAGGCCCGGCTGGCGAAGGACTTCAAGGAGTCCTTCAGCGGCGGCGGACCCGAGGGCGAGTCCGCGGAGCGCCGGCGACGTGCGCTGGAGTCGCGCGCCGCCGCGACCAAGGCGCTCGGCACCTGGCACGCCACCCGGGCCATCCAGGAGTGCCGCGAGGCCTGCGGCGGCGCGGGCTACCTGACGGTCAACAGGTTCGCCGCGCTCAAGGCCGACACCGACGTCTTCACCACCTTCGAGGGCGACAACACGATCCTGCTGCAGCTGGTCGGCAAGGGCCGGCTCACCGACCTGCGCGACGAGTTCGGCGCGCTGGACGGTGTCGCCGTCGCCCGGTTCGTCGGCCGCCAGGCGATGGAGACGCTCGCCGAGAAGACCATCGCCCGCGCGCTCGTCGAGCGGCTGCGCGACGCCGTGGGCGGTCAGGACGACGACGAGCCCGGCGGCGACCTGGTCGACCACGACTACCAGCTCGCGATGCTGCGCACCCGCGAGGAGCGGATCACTTCGAGCGTCGCCCGGCGCCTGAAGAGCGGCATGGACTCCGGCGCCGACCCGGCCCAGGTGTTCAGCCGCTGCCAGCACCACCTGCTCGCGGCCGCGTCCGCGCACGCGGAGCGGATCGTGTTCGAGGCGTTCCTGACCAACGTCCAGGCCATGCCCGAGGGCCCCGAGCGCGACCTGCTGTCCCGGGTCGCGAGCCTGCACGCCCTCGCCGAGATCGAGCGCGACCGCGCCTGGTGGCTGGAGCACGGTCGTCTCTCGACCGAGCGCGCCAAGGCGATCACCCGCGCCGTCGACTCCCTCTGCCGCGACCTCAGCAAGCACGCCCTCACGCTCGTGGACGCGTTCGGCGTCCCCGAGGAACTACTCCCGCAGGAGCTCTAGAGAAATGCCCCAGGACTTCAAGCACGCCTCCGTCATCGAGGGCGTGCGCTTCACCGCGCAGGTCGGCGTCCCCAACGTCGCCCAGGGTCTGTTCCGCAAGCGCGAGAAGGTCGTCAGCGTCATCAACAAGGTGCCGGCCGAGCGGCT
>DATFHM010000261.1:0-14536 GCA_035248385.1 Nocardioides sp.
CCTGCGGCACGCTGATCCCATGCTGACGATCGGAGAGCTCGCGTCGTACGCCGGCGTCACGATCCGCGCGGTCCGGCACTACCACGCCAAGGGCCTGCTGCCCGAGCCCGAGCGGGACCACTCCGGCTACCGCCGGTACGACGCCCGGGCGGTCGCCGAGCTGATCAAGATCCGCACGCTGGCCGATGCCGGCGTACCGCTCGCGCGGGTGGCGGAGCTGCTCGAGGCCGACGAGAAGGAGTTCGCCATGGCGGTGGCCGAGATCGACCGGCGGCTGCGCGCGGAGATCCGGGAGCGGCAGCGGCACCGGGAGCGGATCGCGCAGCTGGCGGCGGGCGACAACCTGGCGCTGCCGCCCGAGGCGGCGGCGTACCTCGCACGGCTGCGGGCGATGGGCATCGACGAGCGGTTGATCGCGGGCGAGCGGGACGCCTGGATCATGGTCGCGGCCCAGACCCCCGAGCACATGGGCCTGTTCATGGAGCTGAAGAACACCCAGCTCGACGACCCGGCGACGGCCGCGCTGTACGCCGAGCTGGCCGACGCCATCACCTGGGCGCCCGACGACCCGCGGATCGTCGGGCTGGTCGACGCCCTCGTCGCCTCCATCGAGTCGGCGGACCCGGCCGACGAGGAGGCGTGGCAGGGCGCGGCGATCCCCGACGAGCTGGTGGCGCTGCTCGACTCGCTCTTCCTCGACCTCGTGCCGATGGCCCCGCGGCTTCTGGAGCTGCTGGAGGAGCGGGGCTGGACGGGGTGGACCCGGCTGGAGCGGATCGGGCCCCGCTAGCCGCCGGTCGAGGCGCGGACCACCAGGTCGAAGTCGCGGACCCGCTCCTCGCCGCGAGGGGCGCGTTCCTCGAGGAGGTCGACCAGGAGGTCGGCGCACGCGCGGCCGAACTCCAGCGGGTGCAGGTCGACCGCGGTGATCCGCGGGCTGGCGAGCTCCATGGCGGGGCTGTCGACGCAGGAGGCGACGAGCAGGTCCTCGCCGATGGTCCGCCCGAGCTCGGCGGCCGCGCCGGCGACGCCGAGCGCGGCGGCGTCGGGGGCCGAGACGATGGCGTCGACCTCGGGGGTGCCGCGCAGGATCTCCCGCACCAACGCGGTGATCTCGTCCGGGCCCGCGGCGAAGGCGACCGTCGCGATCGTCGGCTCGATGCCGGCCGCGGTGCACCAGCGGGTGTGGCCGCGGCGCAACGAGGCGGCCCAGTCGGAGCCGTCGGCGGGCGCGAGCAGGACGGGACGGCGGGCGCCCTGGGCGGCGAGGTGGTCGAGCACCGTGGTGATGACCCGTTCGTGGTCGACGCGTACGACGCCGGCCGGCTCCAGGTCGAGCCGCCGGCTCCGCTCGCCGGTGACGATCGGCAGGCGCGCGCGAGCGAGCTGCTCGATCGTGGCGTCGCCGGCGACGGGATCGATCATCACGATGCCGTCGACCCGCGGGTTGCCCTGCGAGCGGTCGGCCGTGGCGGGGGCGAGCAGGGTCAGGTCGTAGCCGGCCTCGTGGACGCGGCGCAGGCAGCCCGAGGTCACCTGGGTGTAGTAGTTCATGCTCGTCGTGAGCTCGGGCAGGTACAGCCCGATGGCCCCGACCCGGGCGCGGCGCAGGTGCTGGGCGGTGCTGCTCGGCACGAAGCCCAGCTGCTCAGCGGCGGTGCGGACCCGATCCTTGGTGCGCTCGGAGACCCGGCCGCGGCCCGAGAGCGCGTCGGACGCGGTGGTCGTCGAGACCCCCGCCTGACGGGCGACGTCGTGGAGGGTCGGGCGGGTCACCCGGTCGAGGTTAGAGGGTGCCCACGTCTCGGGATCCGAGATCCCAGGTTTTCATCCGGGCGCGAACGTTCGTAGCCTGCTAGCAATGCCGGAACGTTCCGGCACCGACGGAGGACACCGCATGACCGACCACGCCACCGACACCGGGATCGAGCAGCACGCGATCGACTGGATCCCGAACGAGGAGCGCCACGGCAAGGTGTCCTCGCTCGGCGCCATCTGGTGGGTCGCCAACATCAACCTCACCGGGATGTCCACCGGCGTCGCCACCCTCGCGGTCGGCGCCGGCCTGTTCTGGACCGTGGTCGCGACCTTCGTCGGCTCGCTGTTCGGCACCTTCTTCATGGCGTTCCACTCCTCGCAGGGTCCGCAGCTGGGCCTGCCGCAGCTCGTGCAGTCGCGCCCGCAGTTCGGCTACCTGGGTGCCGCGCTCACGGTGTGGGTCTTCGCCCTGGTCAACTACGTCGCCTACAACACCTCCGACGCGCTGCTCTCCGGCGCGGCCGCCCAGCACCTCTTCCACGTCCCGAGCAGCACGCTCGGCTACGCGCTCGCCGCGCTCGTCGCCGCCGTGATCGCCCTGTACGGCTACCGCTGGATCCACCACGTCGAGCACTGGCTGGCCATCCCGATGGTGGTCGCGCTCGTCATCCTCACTGTCGCCGTCATCGCCAACGCCGCGAACACGGCAGAGCTCTGGAAGCCCGGTCCGTTCCACTTCGCCTCGGTCATGACCGTCTTCGTCATCGTGGCCGGCTTCCAGCTCGGCTGGGCGCCGTACGTCTCGGACTACTCGCGCTACCTGCCCGCCACCACCGGCACCCGCTCGACGTTCTGGTGGACCTACCTGCCGAGCGCGGTCTCCGCGATCTGGGTGTTCGCCCTCGGCTCGGCCGTCGCCGCGCTCGCGCCGGACGAGCCGGACCCGGTCAAGGCGTTCACCGCGATCGGCGACTCGCTGGCGCCCGGCCTCGGCTGGCTCGTCTCGTTCCTGCTCTTCGTCGGCCTGCTCGCGATCATGGCCATCAACCAGTACGGCGGATCGCTGAGCATGATCTCGATCATCGACTCCTTCCGCCCGGCCCGCAGCGGCCGCCGGCTGCGCGCCGCGACGATCGTCGCGATGGCGCTCATCGTCTTCGTCGTCGCGCAGACCGTCGGCGTCGACCGGTTCAACTCCTTCTACGGCAACGCGCTGATCTTCCTGGCCTACCTGTTCACGCCATGGACCGCGATCAACCTGGTCGACTACTTCTTCGTGCGCCGCGGTGCCTACGTGATCCGCGAGATCTTCAACCCGCGCGGCATGTACGGCCGCTGGGGCTGGAACGGCATCGCCGCCTACCTGCTCTCGACCGCGATCATGGTGCCCTTCTTCGTGACCACCCCGTTCACCGGTTTCCTCGCGCACCGGCTGGGCGACGTCGACTACTCGATGTTCGTCGGCCTGCCCGTCGCCGGTCTGCTCTACTGGCTCTTCTCGCGGCGGATCGACCTCGAGAGCGAGCGCCTGCTCGTGGTCGAGGAGGGCGTCCTGCCGCTGCACCACGGTTCGCACTGACCTGGAGGAACGACGATGCGGCTCACCCCCACCGAGCGCGACCGGCTGCTCATCTTCACCGCCGCCGAGCTCGCCCGCGCGCGCCGTGCCCGCGGCCTGCGGCTGAACCTGCCCGAGGCGACGGCGCTGATCGCGGACACCGCCTGCGAGAAGGCGCGTGACGGCGCCCGGCTGGCCGAGGCCATCGACGCCGCGCGCAGCGTGCTGTCCGCGGACGACGTGCTGCCCGGCGTACCGGACCTGCTGCCGAGCCTGCAGGTCGAGGCCGTCTTCGACGACGGCACCCGGCTGTGCGTGATCGAGGACCCGTTCCGCGGCGCCGGCTCGCTCGGGTCGGAGGCGCCGGGAGCCGCGATCGCCGGCGAGGGTGAGGGGTACGCCGTGCCGCCCGCCGCGGTCGAGCTGTCGGTGCGCAACACGGCCGCCGTGCCGATCACCGTGACCTCGCACTTCCACTTCTTCGAGACCAACCCGCGGCTGGCCTTCGACCGGGCGGCGGCCTACGGGATGCGGCTGCACGTGCCGGCCGGGTCCTCGGTGCGCTTCGACCCCGGCGCGGTGGTCGGGGTGGAGCTGGTGCCGATCGGCGGCGACCGTGTGGCGATCGGGTTCGCGGGCCTGGTCGACGGGCCTCTCGACGCGCCCGGCGCCGCCGAGGCCGCGCTGGAGAAGGCGCGGGCCTGCGGCTACCTGACGAGCTTCGACGAAGCGTCCGACGACGGGTCCGAGGAGGACGCGCGATGAGCAGGAGCGACGACCACCGGATGCACTCGATGCAGGGGTGCCACGGGCAGGCCGGCCCGATCGGGTCCTGGGCCGACCAGGACCCCGCCGACTACATCGCGACCCACGGCCCGCGGGCCGGCGACCGGGTGCGGCTCGGCGACAGCGGTCTCGTGGTGCGGGTCGAGTCGGACTCGCAGCACCCGGGCGACGAGTTCCTCGCGGGCTTCGGCAAGACGGCGCGCGACGGCATGCACCTGCAGGGCAGGTCGCTGCACGAGACCTGCGACGTCGTGATCAGCAACGTCGTGGTGATCGACGCGGTCCAGGGGATCCGCAAGACCTCCATCGGCATCAAGGACGGCCGGATCGTCGGCATCGGGCGCGCCGGGAACCCGGACACCACGCCCGGGGTCGAGGTGGTCACGTCGACCGGCACGACGATCGTGTCCGGTGAGGGCCTGATCGCCACCGCCGGCGCGATCGACACCCACGTGCACCTGCTCTCCCCGCGGATCATGGAGGCCTCGCTCGCCTCCGGCGTCACCACGATCATCGGCCAGGAGTTCGGGCCGGTCTGGGGCGTCGGCGTGAACTCGCCCTGGGCGCTGGGGCACGCGTTCGGTGCCTTCGACGCGTGGCCGGTGAACATCGGCTTCCTCGCCCGCGGGTCGTCCTCGGTCGAGGCGCCGCTGGTCGAGGCGCTCGTCGAGGGCGGCGCCTGCGGCTTCAAGGTGCACGAGGACATGGGCGCGCACACCCGCGCGCTGGACACCGCGCTGCGGGTCGCCGAGGAGCACGACGTGCAGGTCGCCCTGCACACCGACGGCCTCAACGAGTGCCTGTCGGTCGAGGACACCCTCGCCGTGCTCGAGGGCCGCACCATCCACGCCTTCCACATCGAGGGCTGCGGCGGCGGGCACGTGCCGAACGTGCTGAAGATGGCGGGCGTGCCGAACGTGATCGGCTCCTCGACCAACCCGACGCTGCCGTTCGGGCGCGACGCGCTCGAGGAGCACTTCGGGATGATCGTGTCGGCCCACGACCTGAAGATCGACCTGCCCGGCGACGCCGAGATGGCCCGCGACCGGATCCGCGCCGGGACGATGGGCGCCGAGGGCGTCCTCCACGACCTCGGGGTCATCGGCATCACGTCCTCCGACGCCCAAGGCATGGGCCGCGCGGGCGAGACGGTCCGGCGTACGTTCGCGATGGCGGGCAAGAACAAGCTCGAGCGCGGCCCGCTCGACGGCGACGTCGACGACGACAACGTCCGGGTGCTCCGCTACATCGCGAAGCTCACGATCAACCCCGCGATCGCGCACGGCCTGGCCCACGAGGTCGGGTCGATCGAGGTCGGCAAGCTCGCCGACATCGTGCTGTGGCGGCCCGACCACTTCGGCGCCAAGCCGCAGCTGGTGCTCAAGGCGGGCTTCCCCGCGTACGGCGTGGTCGGCGACCCCAACGCGTCCACCGACACGAGCCAGCCGCTGGTCATCGACAAGCAGTTCGGTGCGTACGGCGCCGCACCCGCCGAGCTGTCGGTCGCCTTCGTGTCGCAGGCCGCCGCCGCGGCCGCCTCGCTCGGCGCGCCCGCCGACGGCCTCCCCACAAGGCGTCGGCGGGTCGGGGTGCGACACACCCGCGGCATCGGACCGGGCGACCTGGTCCGCAACGCGCGGCTCGGGGCGGTCGACGTGTCGCCCACCGGGCGGGTCACCTTCGAGGGCGACCTCGTCGACTCCCCGCCTGCCGAGTCGGTGTCACTGAACCGCCTCTACTTCCTCTGAGCGCTCCCGGTAGGCGCGCTCCCGCTCCTCCTCGGTGCCGACCGGGTCGTCGATGACCATCGGCCCGTCGGTGGGCACCACCGTGTGGTGGTCGGTCGTGTAGAAGCGGACCTCGTGGCCGTCGGGGTCGTGGGTCATCGGCAGGATCCAGCCGACGGTGGCGAAGTGGACGCCCGCGTTCTCCTCGCCGAACGACGCGAGCCGGGCGGCGAGCTCGTCGAGGGCCGCCTTGTCCGGGACACCGATGGCGAAGTAGTCGAAGCCCGCCGCCACCGCGGCGAGGTCCGGCTTGTGCACGAAGCCGATCATCGGCCCGCCGCGCGGGTGGGCCATGGTGATGCCGGTGAGCCGGCCGCCCTTGGTGAACTCGAGCATCGTCGTGTAGCCGAGGCGGCTGGCGTACCAGGCACGGCTGCGCTCGAGGTCGGCGACGGGGAGCTTGACGTGGTGCACGCCGTCGAGGGCCGGGATGTCGGTCGTGGTCATCGCGACCACCTCCTGTGTCGTTGCAGTGGCACTGCATTAATGCAGCTAGACTGCACCCCGTGAGCGAGCCTGTCAACGATCCCGTCACCGACCGGCGGGCGGCCCGGGTGGCCGAGACCGAGCGGCGGATCCTGGCCGCCGCGGCGGAGCTGTTCGTGCGCGACGGCTACCAGGCCACCACCCTCACCGCGGTGGCAGAGGCCGCCGGGGTGGCCCACCGCACGGTCTATGTCCGCTTCGGGACGAAGGTCGCGCTGCTGCGTCGTACCGTCGACGTGGCGGTGGCGGGCGACACCGAGGACCGCTCGGTCGCCGAACGGGAGTGGGCCCAGGAGGCGCTCAGTGCGCCGACGCTGGCGGAGCGGATCGACGCCCTCGTCGACGGGACGGTCGCGCTGATGGGGCGGGCCGCCGACCTCTTCGAGGTGGCGCTGCAGGCGCAGTCGGGCGAGCCCGAGCTGGTCGAGGCGTTCACCGCCGGCCGCGCCGCGACCCGGCAGATGCTGCACGGCTTCGTCGACGCCGCCTGCCGCGACGGCCTCGCGGTGCCAGCCGACGACCCGGACTGGCAGCGGGAGTCGGTCGCGCTCAGCGGCCAGGCCGAGACGCACCTGCTGCTGCGGCGTACGACGGGCTGGTCGCCGGAGCAGTACGGCGACTGGTTGCGGCGGACCCTGACCGCGCTGCTGCCGGCGCGCTGAACGCCCGCCCGAACGCCCGCCTGAACGCCCGCACGGTGCCGGTCGCGGCGACCAGCCAGCCGGTCAGCAGGCCGAGCAGCGCGAGGGCGGCCGCTCCTCGGAACAGGTCCAGGCCGGTGGCGGCCGCCAGCGCGCTGGTGCCGGTCACGACGGTGCCGACCGGGAAGGTGAACGACCACCAGGTCGGCGCGAAGGGCAGCCCGGCGCGGACCTGGCGGACGGTCAGCGACAGCGCCAACGCGGACCACAGGAGGGTGAAGCCCCACACGGGGACGCCGTAGACCAGGGCCAGCATGGCGAGCGCGTGCCCGTAGGTGGGGACGACGGTCGGCGCGATCGCTCCGAGGTGGTGGGCCGCGGTGGTCGACTGGCCGAGGAAGCCGAGCACGATCCACACGGTGGGGACGGCGGCCGGCGCGAGGTCGCCGTACCGCACCAGACGCTGCCAGAGCTGGGTGAGCACGAGCAGGCCGGCCACGACGGTGAGGCCGAACATCGCGTAGCAGAGCAGCAGCAGCGTCTGCTGCGGCTGACCCGCCGGCAGGTGCGGGACGAGACCGGCGCCGACGGTGGCGGAGACCATCGGCGGCACGACCGGCATCAGCCAGCCGCCGGTCGCGCTGTCGTCGCGCACCTCGTGCTCGGTGATCGCGCGGAACGGCACGGCCACCGCGGTCCACAGGCCGAGCAGGGTGCCGGTCGTCCAGAGCGTGGCGTCGAGGGCGAGGGCGGCGTCCGCGCCGACCAGCCGGTGGCCGACGGCGAGCGCGCCGGCGCCCACGGTCATCAGGGCCATCGCGGGAGCGCCGTAGAAGTGGGAGAGCTGCGGGTCGTCGTACTGACGACGGAGGAGGGCGGGGTCCCGGCGCCACGCGCGGACCATGACCGCGGTGATGGCGGCGAGCAGCACGGTGGCGGCGACCCAGAACGCCAGCGCGACCGTGGCTGCGCCGGGCACGCTCACGGGCAGACCGGCCAGGGCGACGGCGACGATGCCGGTGCCCATGACGGCGGCGTACCAGTTCGGGCCGTAGGGGATCCTCATGTCCTCCAGCGTCGCCGCCGCGCCGCCGTCGCAGTAGGGAGCGCTTCGCTGTGGCCCCACAGGGATAGCCTGTGGCCATGTCGCCGACCCTCCCGGACCTGCCCTCGCTGCGGCTGCTCGTCGACGTCGCGCGGCTCGGCAGCATCGGCGCCGCCGGGCGCGCCAACGGGATCTCCCAGCAGTCCGCGTCCGAGCGGATCCGCGCGATGGAGACGCAGACCGGGCTGGTCCTGGTGCAGCGCGCCCCGCGCGGGTCCGTGCTCACCCCGGCGGGCCGGCTGATGGTCGAGTGGAGCAACGACCTGCTGTCGCGGGCGGCCGAGATCGAGGTGGCCCTCGCGACGCTGCGTCGCGGCCGCTCCCAGGAGCTGCACGTGCACGCGTCGATGACGACGGCGGAGTACCTGCTGCCGCGCTGGCTGGTCCGGCTGCGGCAGACCCGCGACGTCACCGTCAGCCTGCGGGCCGCCAACTCCGGCGAGGTGGTGGCGGCGGTACGCCGGGGCGAGGCCGACCTGGGCTTCATCGAGGGACCCGACGACCTGGCCGGTCTGTCGACCGTCGTGGTCGGTGTCGACGAGCTGGTGCTGGTCGCCGCGGTCGACGACGCGTGGGCCCGGCGGCGCCGACCGGTGCGCGCCGCCGACCTCGCCCAGCGGGCGCTGATCTGCCGGGAGCGCGGCTCCGGGACGCGGGCCGTCGTCGAGTCGGCGATGGCCGACGCCGGCAGCCGCCTGGCCGAGCCCGAGGTCGAGCTGGCCACCAACGCCGCGATCCTGGCCGCGGTCCGCGCGGGCGGGCCGCCGGCCTTCGTCTCCGCCCAGGCCGCGCGCGCCGACCTCGACCTCGGGACGCTCGTCGCGGTTCCGGTCGACCTGGACCTCCGTCGCGAGTTCCGCGCCGCCTGGATCGGCGGCCCGCGGCCGCCCGCCGGGCCCGTGCGGGACCTCCTGGCGATCGCACGCCGGGGCTAGTGTCAGCGCATGCGCCTGACCCGTGACCTCCTCTACGCCGCTCCCGTCGCCGACGTGCTCGCCATGCTCCAGGACCCGGTGTACTGGGACCGGGTCGCGGAGAGGACCGGAGCCATCTCGAGCGCCACCACGGTGACCGGGGACGGGGAGGACGTCGAGGTGGTCACCGACCAGCAGCAGGCCGTGGTCGGGGTGCCGTCGTTCGCGAAGAAGTTCGTCGGGGACAGCACCCGCGCGATCATCACGGCGTCGTGGAAGGGTCCGCAGGCGTCGTACGTCGTGGACACCCCGGGCAAGCCGACCTCGATGTCCGGGACGGTCCGCGTGGCGCCCAAGGGCGACGGCTCGGTCGTGACCTACGACCTCGAGGTGAAGGCGAGTGTGCCGCTGGTCGGCGGCAAGATCGAGAAGCTCGTGTGCGACCTGACCGGCGAGGGCTTCGACCACGAGCACGCCGCCGGGGTCGTCTACCTGGCCGGCTGAACCGGGCTGACCGCGCTCCGGGTGAGGGCGAGGACCGGCACCAGGCCGAGCGCCAGCAGCCCGCACCCGAGCGACAGCGCCGCGTAGCTGCTGACCGCGACCACCACGCCGGACAGCACGCCGCCGCCCGCGCCCGACAGGGCGACGAGCACGTCGATGGTGCCCTGGGTCCGCGGCCGTTCGGCCGGTGTCGTCGCGTCGACGACGATGGCGGTGCCGGAGATCAGGCCGAGGTTCCAGCCCAGGCCGAGCAGGACGAGCGCGAGGATCGTCAGCGTCATCGAGCCGCCCGGGGCCGTGGCGGCGACGACGCCCGCGGCGAGCAGGACCACGCCCGAGGCCACCGCCATCGGCACCCGGCCGAGCCGGTCGACGAGCAGGCCGGTGAGCGGGGAGGGCAGGTACATGGCCGCGATGTGCAGGCCGATCACCACGCCCACGTCGCCCACCGCGTGGTGGAACTCGCGCATGTGGACCGGGGTCATCGTCATGATCGCCACCATCGCGATCTGGGTGAGGACCATGATCGTGGCGCCGAGGTAGGCGCCGGCGGGGATGCGGGCGGTGGGTACGTCGTGGCCGGCCTCCTCGACTACCGCCGTCGACCGGGCGAGGAGGAGCGGGTCGGGGCGGAGCAGGACGAACAGGGCCGTGCCCGCGGCCAGGTAGGCCAGACCGGCCAGCAGGAACGGGCCGGCCAGCGGCGGCAGGCCCAGGTGGTGGGCGAGCCGGCCGAGGGGCTCGGTCAGGTTCGGTCCGGCCACCGCTCCGGCGGTCGTCGCGACGAGCGCGGTGCTGATCGCCCGGCCACGGGTCGCGGGCGTGGCCAGGTCGGTGCCGGCGTACCGGGCCTGCAGGTTGGTGGCGCTGCCGGCGCCGTACACGAACAGGAAGAGGAAGAGCAGCGGGACGCTGTCGAGCGCGGCCGCGAGGACGACGCCGAGCGCGCCGACGCCGCCGGTCGCGAAGCCGAGGCCGAGGCCGACCCGGCGCCCGGAGTGCTGGCTGATCCGACCGACGAGATACGCGGTGAGCGCCGAGCCGAGGGTGAACAGGGCGATCGGCAGGCCGGCCAGCCCGTCGGAGCCGAGCATGTCCTGCGCGAGCAGCGCCCCGACCGTGATGCCGGCGGCCAGCCCGGCGCCGCCGAGGACCTGGCCGGTGACGACGACGGCGAGGGTGCGGCGCTGGACGCCTGCGATGTCGGGGACGTCGGGGGCGGGCACGAGCAGAGGCTACGGTCGAGATCGACGGCAGGGCCATCCGGTATCGGCACGGCTCCGAACCACGGACGAGGACCGACGAGGGGAGGGGTGCGCGTGGCGACGCAGGTGCTGTGGTTCCGCCGCGACCTGCGCCTGACCGACCACGCCGCGCTGCTGGCCGCCGCGTCGGCGGCCGGGGACGACGGTGTCGTGCCCCTCTTCGTGCTGGATCCCGCGCTGCTGCGGCCCTCCGGGGCGCCGCGGGTCGCGTTCCTGCTGCGCTCGCTGCGCGCCCTCGACGCCGATCTGCGCCGGCACGGGCCGGGGCTCGTCGTGCGGTCGGGGCGGCCCGAGGACGTGCTCCCGGAGTTCGTCGCGGAGGCGGGCGCGGAGGCCGTCCACGTGTCCGCCGACTTCGGTCCGTACGGCGCCGAGCGCGACCGCCGCGTCGAGGACGTCCTGGAGGTGCCGCTGGTCCGCACCGGTTCGCCGTACGCCGTGGCGCCGGGGCGGGTGCTGACGGGTGGCGGGACGCCGTACCGGGTGTTCACACCGTTCCTCAAGGCCTGGCTGGCCCACGGCTGGCGGGCGCCGGCGGCCTCCGATGCGGGCGCGACGGTGTGGCGCGGGCTCCCGAGCGAGGGGATCCCCGACGACCCGGACCTCGACGGGACGGTCCTGCCCGAGGCGGGCGAGGCCGCGGCTCACGGAGCCTGGTCGGAGTTCCTGGACCGGCTGCCCGACTACGCGCAGGAGCGGGACCGCCCGGACCTGGACTCGACGTCGCGGCTCTCGGCGTACCTCAAGATCGGGGCGATCCACCCGCGCACCCTGCTCGCCGACCTCGGGCCCGACGACACGACATACCGGGCCGAGCTGGCCTGGCGCGAGTTCTACGCCGACGTGCTGCACCACCAGCCGGAGTCGGCGCGCTCCTCGCTGCACCCCGAGCTCGACGGTCTCCCGTGGGCGGGCGGCGACCTGCTCGCCGAGCGGCTCGCCGCGTGGGCCGAGGGCCGCACCGGCTACCCGCTGGTCGACGCCGGGATGCGCCAGCTGCGCGCCGAGGGGTGGATGCACAACCGAGTGCGGATGCTCGTCGCGTCCTTCCTGGTCAAGGACCTCAAGGTCGAGTGGCGGCACGGTGCCCGGCACTTCATGACGCGCCTCGTGGACGGCGACCTGGCCAGCAACCAGCACGGCTGGCAGTGGACCGCGGGTTGCGGCACCGACGCGTCGCCGTACTTCCGGATCTTCAACCCCGTCACCCAGTCGCGCCGCTTCGACCCCTCCGGCGACTACATCCGGCGCTGGGTGCCCGAGCTGCGCGACCTCGGGCCGAAGGAGATCCACGAGCCCTGGCGTGCCGGGCCGCCGGACGGGTACCCGGCCCCGATCGTCGACCACGGCGAGGAGCGCGCGTCGGCGCTGGCGGCGTACGACGAGCTGCGGCGCGGCCGCTGAGGGAGGAGAGCGATGTTCGAGCGGATCCAGGACCTGCCGTTCCCGGCCGAGGAGGTGTTCGCGTGGCACGCGCGTCCCGGTGCGGTGTACCGGCTGACCCCGCCGTGGCAGCCGATCCGGGTGCTGCAGGAGGCCGCGTCGCTGCGCGACGGGCAGGCCGTCTTCGCGCTGCCGGCCGGACGTCGCTGGGTGGCACGGCACGACCCCGACGGGTACGTCGAGGGGGAGCGGTTCGTCGACGAGCTGGTGTCGCGGCCCTTCGTCGTACCGGTGCGGTGGCGGCACGAGCACCGGATCGAGCCGGCCGCCGGTGGTTCCTCCCTGACTGACCGGGTCTCGACCACGGCGCCGGCGCGGTTCGTGGATTCGATGTTCGGCTACCGGCAGCGCCAGCTGCTCGGCGACCTGACCGCCCACTCGTGGGCGCGCGAGCTGCGCGCCGAGCCGCTGACCGTCGCCGTCACCGGTGCCAGCGGGCTCGTCGGCACCGCGCTGACCGCGTTCCTGACGACCGGCGGCCACCGGGTCGTGCGGCTGGTCCGGGGAGCCGTGTCGAGCCCGGACGAGCGGAAGTGGGACCCGTCCTCGCCGGCGCCGGACCTGCTCGACGGCGTCGACGCGGTGGTGCACCTGGCCGGCGCGAGCATCGCCGGCCGCTTCACCGCGGAGCACCGCGCGGCGATCCGGGACAGCCGGGTCGAGCCGACCCGACGGCTGGCCGAGCTGGCGGCACGGTCGGGGGTGGCCACCTTCGTCTCCGCCTCCGCGATCGGCCTGTACGGCGCCGACCGTGGCGACGAGCTGCTCACCGAGGACAGCGAGCGGGGCGACGGGTTCCTCGCCGACGTGGTGGCCGACTGGGAGTCGGCGGCCTCGGCCGCTTCCGGTTCGTCACGCGTGGTGTGCGTCCGCACCGGCATCGTGCAGAGCCCCGCCGGTGGCGCGCTCGCGCTGCTCCGCCCGCTGTACGCCGCCGGCCTCGGTGGCCCGCTCGGCGGCGGCACCCAGTGGCAGTCGTGGATCGGCATCGACGACCTGCTCGACGTCTATCTGCGCGCGCTCGTCGACACGCGGCTCTCCGGGCCGGTCAACGCCGTCGCGCCCGCGCCGGTCACCGGATCGGCGTACGCGAAGGCGCTGGGGCGGGCGGTCCACCGGCCCGCGGTCCTGCCGGTGCCCTCGTTCGGCCCGAAGCTGCTGCTCGGTGCGGACGGGGCGCGCGCGGTCGCGCTGGCCAGCCAGCGGGTCGCACCCGCCGTGCTGGAGCGGCTGGACCACCCGTTCCGGTTCCCCACGCTCGAGCCGGCGCTGCGGCACGTGCTGGGGTCGGCGTGAATAGCATTGCACCTGATCGTTTGGCCCCATTTCGGGCCGAAATGGGGCCAAAGGATCAGGTACGACGGGGCGGGCGGGGGAGGAACATCGGCGTCTTGGCGGCGTACTCGGCCCAGCCCGGACGCCCCTCCATGCGGCGATCGGTGAGCCGGGCGCCGGACACGACCGTGAGGAACCAGGTCATCACGACCGGCCCGGGCAGCGTGGCGAGCGCGACCCAGGGGCCCGACGCGACGCCGCCGACCAGCCACAGGCCCCACCAGACGCAGGCGTCGCCGAAGTAGTTCGGGTGCCGGGTCCAGGCCCACAGGCCGGTGTCGAGGACCGGGCCGCGGTCGGGGTCGGCCTTGTACGCCGCGAGCTGGGCGTCGCCCACCGCCTCGAAGACCAGGCCGGCTGCCCAGAGCATGACCCCGGGAACGACCTGCCACGCCCAGGCACCGTCGGGCGCGAGCGCCTCGCCCGCGACGACCGGCGCGGACACGATCGCCACGGCGACGCCCTGGAGGAGGAACACCTTGACCAGCACCCGGCCGAAGGGCACCTCGCGGAACGGACGGCCCATCATCTGCTCGTAGCGCGGGTCGTCGTGGCCGGCCGTCGTCACCCGCCCGAGCAGGTGCCATGTGAGCCGGCCGCCCCAGACCGCGACGAGCACGACGAGCAGCCAGCGACGGGCGGTGGTGCCGCTCGACCCGCCGGACGCGGCCTGGGCAGCGACCGCCCCCACAGCAGCCGCTGCCACGAAAGCCGCCCCCCAGGCGGCATCCACGACGGCGTACCTCTGGATGCGTCGCGACCACAGGGCCGCGCCCGCCATCACCACCGCCACCGCGAGGGCGGCGGCGAGGGAGGTCACCACGACCGCGCCAGCGGGAGGTGGTGGTCGGCGCCGGGACGCACGGTGAGGATCTGGTCGACGCCCATCCGGCCGTCGCGGAAGGCGGCGCCGCCGCCGACGAGGTAGAGCCGCCAGACGCGGACCATCTCCTC
>DATFHM010000262.1:0-3607 GCA_035248385.1 Nocardioides sp.
GCGACGTGCGTCGGCTGCTCGTCGCGGAGCACGTTGACCAGCATCGAGGTGAAGCCGTAGACGGCGTTCGTGTTCTGCCCGGTCGCTGTCGAGAAGTTCTCGACGGGCAGCGCGAAGAACGCGCGGTAGGCGAGCGAGTGACCGTCGAGGAGCAGCAGCCTGGGCACCCGGCGACTCTACCGATCGCCACGGACACTAGCGTCGGCCCCATGGCCGACAACGCAGACCTGATCGAGCAGCTCAACCTCACCCGCGGTGCGCTCAACGACAAGCTGGACGTGACCGTCGTCGAGGCGTCGCCCGAGCGGGTCGTCGGGACCATGCCGGTCATCGGCAACACCCAGCCCTACGGCCTGCTGCACGGCGGCGCGTCCGTCGCGCTGGCGGAGACGCTCGGCTCGGTCGGCTCGGCCCTGCACGCGGGCACGATGGGCAAGGTCGCGGTCGGCGTCGACATCAACGCCACCCACCACCGCGCGGCGACCTCCGGTGTCGTGACCGGTACGGCGACCGCCATCCACCTCGGCCGCAGCAGCGCGGCCTTCGAGGTGGTCATCACCAACGAGCAGGGCAAGCGCGTGTGCACCTCGCGGATCACCTGCGCGCTGATCGACGCCCCGCCCGCGGGCTGACCGGCCTCAGTCGAAGTCGACGAGCGCGACGCGCTCGACGGCGGCCCGGGCCGCCCGCCGCTGCGACCGGCGCGCGGCGAGGACCTTGTTCAGGCCCCGGTCGGTGGCGCTCGGCGGCGTGATCCGCTGCCGGACCACCGAGGTGTTCGCGAGCCGGATCGTCGCGACCGGGCCGAACCCGAGGCGCGCCATGAACCGGTTCGCCTCCCGCGAGGTCGACGGCACGGCGGTCGTGACGTGCAGGAGCCCGTTCTCCTCGGCGTACGTCGTCGCGGCGTCCATCAGCGCCCGGCCGACGCCGTGCCGGCGCAGGTGCGGCAGCACGCGCGGCTGGACCGACTGGACACAGGGCTCGAGGTTGATCGGCGAGAGCGTCGTGAGGCGCAGGAACACGGCACCGGCGAGCTCCCCGTCGTACTCGACGACGACGAGCCTCTGCTCGGGCGACACGGCGGCCTGCTTGATCACGAGCTCGAGGTCCGCCACCTGGTCGGACGGGTCCGTACGACGCAGCACGTCGCTCCACAGCCCGACCAGCGCCGCCGCGTCCTCACGCCGTGCTATCCGCGTGACGAGGGGGCTCCTACTCATGGCGGAGAGACTACGCCCGGGCCCGCTCGGCGATGCAAGGCTTGGTCACGATTACCGAACATCTCTGTGACGCGGACCGCTCCCCGACCGGTGGCGGGGCTAGGGTGTCGCGCATGTCCAAGTCACGCCTCGTCGTCCTGCCTGCCGTGGTCCTCGCCGCCATCTCCCTCGCGGGGTGCGGCTCGAAGTCCGGGACCGCCGCCGATGGCACCGGTGCCGCCCAGCTGATCGCGGCCGGCACGCTCACGGTCTGCTCCGACGTCCCCTACCCGCCGTTCGAGGACTTCGACAAGTCTGCCCCGACCGGCTTCAAGGGCTTCGACGTCGACGTCATCAGCGCGATCGCGAAGGACCTCGGCCTCAACCTGACCATCAAGGACTCCGACTTCACCGCTCTGAAGAGCGGCCTCGCGGTCAAGACCAACCAGTGCGACCTGGTGGCCTCCGCCATGACGATCAACCCCGAGCGTCAGGCGGTCATGGACTTCAGCGACCCGTACTTCGACGCGGACCAGTCGCTGCTCGTTCCCGACGGCTCTCCGATCACGACCCTCGCCGACCTCAACGGCAAGAAGCTGGGCGTCCAGAGCGGCACCACCGGTGAGGAGTACGCCAAGGCGCACGCGAGCGGCGCCACGATCGTCGCCATGCCCGACGACGGCACCGAGTTCCAGGCGCTCAAGGCCGGCCAGGTCGACGCGCTGCTCCAGGACCTCCCCGTCAACGCGCTGCACGCCACGGCCGGCGGCTACGCGGTCGTCGAGACCTACAAGACCAACGAGGCCTACGGCTTCGCGATGAAGAAGGGCAACACCGGTCTGGTCACCGAGGTCAACGACGCCCTGAAGAAGCTGAAGGACGACGGCGACTACCAGAAGATCTACGACACCTACTTCCCGAAGAAGTGAAGCGCGTCGTCAAGCGCCGCATCCGGGACGGCGTCCTGTACGCCGTCCTGGCCGGCGTCATCATCGCTGCGATCGCGTTCGCGGACTGGGGCACGATCCACTCCAACTTCTTCAACTGGGGGATCGTCAAGCAGCTCTGGCCCGACCTGGTCACCACGGCCGCGGTCAACACCATCAAGTACACCGCGATCGCCTTCGCCGGCGGTCTCGTGCTGGCGTTGGTGCTCGCCCTGATGCGGCTGTCGCCCATCCCGCCGTACCGGTGGATCTCGACGGTCTACATCGAGGTGTTCCGGGGGCTGCCCGCCCTGGTCACGATCATCCTGTTCGGCTTCGGTTTCTCGCTGGCCTTCGGCTGGAACCCGCCGGGCGGGGTGGTCGGAGCCGGCCTGCTCGCCCTGGTCGTCACCTACTCGGCCTACATGGCCGAGACGCTGCGTGCGGGGCTGCAGGCGGTCCCGGCCGGACAGCTCGAGGCAGCGCGGTCGCTCGGCATGGGCGGCCTGCACACGATGGCGTCGGTCCAGCTGCCCCAGGCGATCCGGATCGTCATCCCGCCGCTGACCAACGAGTTCGTGCTGCTGCTCAAGGACACCGCGCTGATCTCGGTGCTCGGCATGCAGTACAACCAGGTCGACCTCACCCAGTTCGGCCGCAACAACCTGACCACGTACGTCAGCCCGACCCCGCTGATCGCGATCGCGGCGGTCTACCTGGTCATCTCCATCCCGCTCACGCAGCTCGTCGCGTGGCTCGAGCGGCGGCAGCAGAGGGCGGTGGCGCGATGACGACGCAGCTGGCGAAGGGCGAGCCCGCGATCGCGGTGCGCAACCTGCACAAGTCCTACGGGCACCACGAGGTCCTCAAGGGCATCGACTTCCACGTCGACGCCGGCCAGGTGGTGTGCGTGATCGGGCCGTCCGGCTCGGGGAAGTCCACGCTGCTGCGTTGCGTGAACCGGCTCGAGGAGCCGACCTCGGGCGAGATCCTGGTCGAGGGCATCGACATCTGCGACCCCGAGACCGACCTGAACCTGGTCCGCTCCCGGATCGGCATGGTGTTCCAGCAGTTCAACCTGTTCAGCCACCTGACGGTGATGCAGAACCTCGTCCTGGCCCAGCGCAAGGTGCGCCGGCGCAGCAAGGCCGAGGCCACCGAGATCGCCCGCGCCAACCTGACCAAGGTCGGGCTGTCGGGCAAGGAGTCGGCGTACCCCAGCCAGCTCTCGGGCGGTCAGCAGCAGCGCGTCGCGATCGCGCGGGCGCTGTCGATGAACCCGGACATGATGCTGTTCGACGAGCCCACCAGCGCCCTGGACCCCGAGCTCGTCGGCGACGTGCTCGAGGTGATGAAGAGCCTGGCCGCCGAGGGCATGACGATGATGGTCGTGACCCACGAGATGGGCTTCGCCCGCGAGGTCGGCGACCGCCTGGTCTTCATGGACGGCGGCGTGGTCGTCGAGGAGGGCGACCCGCG
>DATFHM010000263.1:0-3070 GCA_035248385.1 Nocardioides sp.
GCGGGCGCTCCCGTGTTGCGCCTGCGTGGACGGCTGTTGCCCCTCGTGCACCTCGCCGAGGCCCTCGGCGGCACGGCGGAGGAGGCCGAGGCGCTCACCGTCGTCGTGCTCCAGTCGGACGACACCCGCTTCGGGCTGTGCGTCTCGGAGGTCCACGACACCCAGGAGATCGTGGTCAAGCCGATCGGTCGCCAGCTCAAGTCGCTCGGCATGTACGCCGGCGCGACCATCATGGGCGACGGCCGGGTCGCGCTGATCCTCGACGTCGCCGGCATGGGCGCGGAGGCGGGCATCGGCAGCGTGGTCGCCGAGGCGGCCGACGCGAGGACCGAGGTCGCGACCGACCACGCCTCGCTGCTGGTGCTCGAGGTCGCCGACGGCCGCCGCGCCGCGCTGCCGCTGGGCGCGGTCGCCCGGCTCGAGGAGTTCGCCGTCGACCGGATCGAGCGGTCCGGGGTGGCGGAGGTGGTGCAGTACCGCGACGGCATCCTGCCGCTGGTCCGCCTCGCCGCCGCGATCGGCCTGCCCGACACCAGCCACCTGCAGGAGCAGCTCAGCGTCGTCGTCCACGAGCGCGAGGAGGGCGCGGTCGGCATCGTCATCGACCGGGTGCTCGACGTGGTCGACACCTCGGTCGTGCCGACCGAGGTCGGCCGCCGGGCCGGTGTGCTCGGCAGTGCCATCGTCCAGGACCGCGTCACCGACCTGGTCGACCTGGCCGCCGTCGTCGCCCGCGCAGGGGGAGCCGCATGAGCACCGCCGTCCTCACCGAGCAGTACTGCACCTTCTGGGTGGAGGGCCTGTTCTTCGGCGTCTCGGTCGCCGAGGTCCAGGAGGTCCTCCGGACCCAGCCCATGACGCCGGTGCCCCGCGCCGCCGAGGCCGTCACCGGCCTGATCAACCTGCGCGGTCAGATCGTGACCGCGGTGGACCTCCGGGTGCGGCTCGGCCTGCCGCCGCGCGACCCGGACACCCTGCCGATGAACGTCATCGTCCGCAGCCGTGGCGAGGTGGTCAGCATCCTCGTCGACGACATCGGCGACGTCATCGACACCGCCGGCATCGAACCCGAGCCGGTCCCCTCGAACATGCCGTTCCAGCTGCAGGAGGTCGTCTCCGGGGTCCGTCCCCTGGCCGACACGATCCTGCTCGTCCTGGACGCAGACCGTGCGGTCGACGTCTCGACCGTGCCCGACACCAGCGGAGGAAAACCGTGACCGAGACCCTCAACAGCCCGGCGTCCGCGAACGGCGTCGCCCGCTCGTCGCGCAGCAAGGCCGCGCCCGCCGGCGTACCGGCGGACGTGGAGCTGTCCCGTCTGCCCGACGTCCTGGACTCGATCCCGACCCGGGTGATGCTCGCCGACCGCGACTTCACCATCACCTACGTCAACCGCGCGACGATGGAGGGCCTGGAGAAGCTGCGGGAGTTCCTGCCCGTGACGCCCGAGCAGGTCGTCGGCTCGAACCTCGACATCTTCCACAAGAACCCCGCGTACCAGCGCGGCCTGCTCGCCACCGCGGACCACCTCCCGCGCCGTGCCTACATCCACGTCGGTCCCGAGACCCTCGACCTCAACGTCGCCGCGATCCGCGACGAGAAGGGCGAGTACGTCGGAGCGATGGCCACCTGGGACGTCGTCACCGAGAAGCTGGAGCTGGAGAAGCGCGTCGCGCAGGTCAGCTCGATGATGGAGAACTCGCCGACGAACATGATGTTCGCCGACCGCGAGTTCGTCATCCGTTACATGAACCCGACGTCGCTGGAGACGCTGCGCAAGCTCGAGGCCCACCTGCCGGTCAAGGCCGACGACGTGGTCGGCTCGAGCCTCGACATCTTCCACAAGACGCCGTCGTACCAGCGCGGGATCCTGGCCGACGAGAAGCAGCTGCCGCGCCGCGCCAACATCAAGGTCGGCCCGGAGACGCTCGACCTGCTGGTCAGCCCGATCCACGACAACGAGGGCGCCTACATCGGCGCGATGGCGACGTGGGAGGTCATCACCGACCGGCTGCGCGACGAGCAGTTCCGCGCCGAGGCCGAGGCGGACACCGCCGCGGTCAACAAGCTCCTGTCCAGCCTGTCGTCGGCCAACGACATCGACAGCGCCGTCCAGACCGCGCTCGACACCGTGCGTGGCGAGTTCGGCTGGGCCTACGGCTCGTACTGGAGCGTGGACCCGGCGGACCGGCTGCTCAAGTTCGACCGCGAGTCCGGTGACGCCGGCCCCGAGTTCCGGGCCGTGACGCTGAGCGCGTCGTTCGCCGAGGGCGTCGGCCTCTCCGGCCGGGCCTGGGCGCAGCGCGACCTCTACTTCACCCAGGACATCGGCGAGATGACCGACTGCGTGCGGGCACCCGTCGCGCAGGCCGTCGGCGTGAAGTCGGGCGTCTGCTTCCCGATCATGGTCGGCGGCGAGGTCCTCGGCACGATGGACTTCTTCGCCACCGTGACCCTGGAGCCGAGCGAGCAGCGCCTCGCCGCCCTGCGCAACGTCGGGCGGCTGGTCTCCCAGGCGGTCGAGCGGATCCGCCGCGAGGCCTCCGAGCGCGAGGCGGCCGCGGACCTGGCCACCAAGGTGCAGATGATCCTCGACGTCGTGTCGGCCGCCGCGGCCGGCGACCTCACCCGCGAGCTCGCCATCGAGGGCGACGACGCGGTCGGCCAGGTGGCCGCCGGGCTGCGCGCCCTGATGTCGACGCTGCGTGACTCGATGGGCAACATCGGCGGCACGGCGGAAACGCTCGCCGCTGCTGCCGACCAGCTCACCGGGCTGGCGCAGGGCATGGGCCAGGGCGCCGCGATGACGTCGGACCGGGCCGGCTCGGCCTCGTCCGCCTCCGTCCAGGTCTCCGCGTCGATCCAGACCGTGGCGACCGCGGCCGAGGAGATGACGGCGTCGATCCGCGAGATCGCGCACAACTCGTCGGATGCGGCTCGGGTCGCGAGCGAGGCGGTGGAGAAGGCGGCGGTCACGAACGCGAGCGTGACGAAGCTGGGTGAGTCGAGCGTCGAGATCGGCAACGTGGTGAAGGTGATCACCTCGATCGCCGAGCAGACGAACCTCCTG
>DATFHM010000264.1:0-3054 GCA_035248385.1 Nocardioides sp.
CGCACGACGAGCGGCAGGGCGGCGGGCTCGATCGCCACGCCCTCGCGCTCGCACAGCTCGGAGAGGTACGACGACAGCAGCCGCGGCGGGATCAGCCGGAACGGGTAGTGGTGGGTGCGCGAGCGGATGGTCGGGATGACCTTCTCCGGCTCGGTCGTGGCGAAGATGAACCGCAGGTGCGGCGGCGGCTCCTCGACCAGCTTGAGCAGGGCGTTGAAGCCCTGCGTCGTGACCATGTGCGCCTCGTCGATGATGTAGACCTTGTAGCGGCTCTTCACCGGCGCGAAGAAGGCCTTCTCGCGCAGGTCACGGGCGTCGTCGACACCACCGTGCGAGGCGGCGTCGATCTCGATGACGTCGATCGAGCCCGGGCCCCCACGCGCGAGGTCGCGGCACGAGTCGCACTCGCCGCACGGGTCGGCGATCGGCGCCTTCTCGCAGTTCAGCGCGCGCGCCAGGATCCGGGCGGAGGTGGTCTTGCCGCAGCCGCGCGGCCCGGAGAACAGGTAGGCGTGGTTGACCCGGTTGGCGGCCAGCGCCGCTCGGAGCGGCTCGGTCACGTGCTCCTGCCCGATGACCTCGGCGAAGGTCTCGGGGCGGTAGCGGCGGTAGAGCGCGAGCGGGGCATCCATCGACAGGAACACTAGTCGGCGGCTCCGACTCTCCCTACCGGTAGTCGGTGAAGTCCTGCTCGAGGGCGTCGACCATCGTGTCGACGTACTTGGCAAAGGTCCGGGGATCGAGCTCCCGGGCCTCGCCGCGAGCCACCTTGAAGGCGGTGGGGTCGACCGCGTGGACGGTGCCGGTGGCCTCCGCCATCGAGGTCAGGAGGGTCTTGCTGTCGCCTCCCCGCAGACCCGACAGCTCGATGCGCACGACGTCGGGGGCCAGGTCGCGGAGGTGCCAGTCACCCACGCGCGCGATCGCCCCCGGGCCGCTGATCGCACCCATCACCAGCAGGAACAGGGTCGGGTCGGGGGTGGGCATCGTCGACCCGAGCCGGGCCGCCCACACGGCGGTCCCCGGGCCGAGCTGCTTCGCCTCGCGCGCGTGGGTGGTGCCGTCCGCGGCGTCACCGACCCCGACCCGGCGCAGGTGGCCGAGGGACCCGGTGCCGGCCTCGCGGTCGTACCACTGCGGGGTCCAGCCGGGCTCGGCGATCCGCTCGGCGGCGGCCACCACGGGAGCGGGTACGTCGGTGACCGGCGAGCCGTTGCGCAGGTGCCGGTAGAACTTCTTCGGGTGCGCGAACTCGGGCACCAGCGGACGCAGGTGGGCGCCCCGCTTGCCGGCCAGCTTCACCGCCTTGCCCGGCCCGCTCCCGGCGTACGCCGCCAGGACGGTGTCGCTCACCGCCTTGTCACCCACGGCGATCCGGGGAGCCAGCCGCGCGGAGACGGCGAGGCGCAACGGGTCGAGCAGCCACGGCCCCCAGGAGAGCTCGTCGAGGTCGTTGACGCCCCACCGGCGTACCTGCTCCTTGTCGCGCCAGGTGCCGAAGTTCTCGACGTGCAGGTCGCCGACGATCGGCACCCGAGCGGCATCGAGCACCTCCGGCAGGCGCTCGGCGACCCGCGCCAGCCACAGGTAGTAGGTCCCGCGCAGGAACCGGAACCGGTCGGCGCGCATCTCGGCGTGCTTGCGGGTCACCTCCTCCGCGACGACCGGGATCTGCTCGGCGAGCCAGTGGTCGTAGTCCGTCGTCAATTGACGTGCGCTGCTCATGGCGTTCCTCCGACCGGGTCGACAGGCTTCGGTACGACGGCGACCAGCCCCGCCCGGGCCGCGAGCCCGCCGCCCACGACCGCGAGGGCGATCGTCACGAGGGCGCCGAGCATCAGCGCGGACGGCTCCCCCGGCCGCAGCACGCCCAGCTGGCTGCCGACCGTCGCGGCCGCGACCGGGACACCGAGCTGGGCCGCGGAGAGCAGGTCCAGCGACGGCGGCTGCCGGAGCGCGAGAGGCACCAGGTGGGCGAGGGCCGCACCGACTCCCAGCGCCACGCCGAGGACGATCATCGACGGGTGGGCGCCGAGCTCGCGCAGGTTCAGCTCGGCACCGAGCCAGACGAAGAAGACCGGGCCGAGGAAGCCCTCGGTGAGGGCGAACAGCTGCTTGGCCAGCCGGCGCGGCTCGCCCACCGCGGCGACCGCGAGCCCGAAGGCGAAGCCGGCCAGCATCATCGAGACGTGGCTGCGCGTGGCCAGGGCTGCCAACCCGAACAGGATCGCGAGCTGGATCCGCAGCTCGGTGGCGAACAGCCGCTCCTCGGAGACCTCGTGGACCCGGTCGCGCACGCCCGAGCGCTCGAGCTTGCGCAGCACCACGAACACCACGGCCGCCGCGGCGATGACGAGGGCCGCACCGCCCGCCGCCCGCAGGGCGTGGGACGGGTCGATGGCCAGCGGCAGCGCCACGATGCAGGCCGTGTCGGCGATCGCGACCTGCGGCAGCAGACCGATCACCCGCGGCCCGCCCAGGCCGAGCGAGTCGACGACCGGCAGCACGAGCGCGGCCGAGGACGAGGTGAGGAGGACGGCGTACAGGGGGCCGTGGTGGATGCCGGAGACCGCGGCGATCCCAACCCCGAGGACCACGGCGACCGCCGCGACGGCGAGCGCGCGGACCAGGCCGCCCTTCAGGGCCGGCCGGATGGCCGGGTCGCGGACCGGGACGTGCGTGCCGGCCACGAACATCACCAGCGCGAAGCCGATGTCGGCGATGAAGGAGAAGGTCTCGTTGCCGGCGTCGAGGTAGCCGAAGCCCGTGCGTCCGAGGACGACGCCGGCCACGAGCTCGCCGAGGACGACGGGGAGGTGCCAGCCACGCGGGTAGGCCAGCAGGGGCCCGAGCAGCGCCGCTGCGCCGATGACCGCGAGCTCGACGAACGTCACGGCCGCATTCTGCTCCTGAGGAGGGGCGGCCGGGTTGGGGCGCGCCCCACCTGTTCGTCTATCGTTGTCGCAACCCCCCGTGCGGCGACATCTTGCCGAACTCCCCCAGGGCCGGAAGGCAGCAAGGGTAAGCGAGCTCTGTCGGGTGTGCGGGGGGCCT
>DATFHM010000265.1:0-10803 GCA_035248385.1 Nocardioides sp.
GCGAGGAGTACACCCGCGCCGGCCGCGGCGGCATGGGCGCGGCCAAGACCGGCGGCAACTACGCCAGCTCGCTCGTCGCGCAGCAGGAGGCCTACGGCCAGGGCTGCGACCAGGTCGTCTTCCTCGACGCCCAGGAGGGCAGGTACGTCGAGGAGCTCGGCGGCATGAACATGTACTTCGTGTTCGACGACGGCTCCGTCGTCACGCCCGAGACCGGCACCATCCTCGAGGGCATCACCCGCGCCTCGATCATCGAGCTGCTCGGCAAGATGGGCCACCCGGTCACCGAGCGCAAGCTCGACATCCAGGAGTGGAAGGACGGCATCGCCAGCGGCCGGATCACCGAGATCTTCGCCTGCGGCACCGCGGCCGTCGTCACGCCCGTCGGCGCCCTGAAGACGGCCCACGGCGACACCGCCGCGCCGGCCTCGCAGGAGCTCACCATGAAGATCCGCCAGGCGCTGGTCGACGTCCAGTTCGGTCGCGCCGACGACACGTTCGGGTGGATGCGCAAGATCGTCTGATCGGCGTGGTCACGGTGGTTAGCCTGTGCCCGTGACCAGCCAGCCCGCCACGCCGAGCCGTGTGGGTGAGTACACGCTGCTCACGCGCCTCGGCGAGGGCGGGATGGGCATCGTCCACCTCGCCCGCGGCCGCGACGGCCATCGGGTCGCGCTCAAGGTGCTGCGGCCGCAGGTCGTGGGCGACCGCGAGGCGCGCACCCGGCTGGCCCGCGAGGTCGCGTCCCTGGAGCGGGTGCGCAGCCCGTGGATCGCGGAGGTCCTCGACGCCGATCCGTGGGCGGAGGTGCCGTATGTCGTCACCCGCTACGTGCCCGGTCTGTCGCTGTACGACCACGTCGGCGAGGAGGGCCCGGTCGCGGGCCGCGACCTGGACTGGCTCGCCGGCTGCCTGGCCGAGGGCGTCGCCGCCGTCCACCGCGCCGGCGTGCTGCACCGCGACATCAAGCCGTCCAACGTGCTGATGGAGGGCCGCACCCCGATCCTCATCGACTTCGGGCTCGCCCGCGTCGCCGAGGACCCGCGGCTGACCCAGACCGGCTACCTGCTCGGCACGCCGGGCTACCTCGCGCCGGAGATCCTGTACGGCGACGACGCGACCCCGGCCGCCGACGTGCACGCCTGGGCGGCGACCGTGGCGTTCGCGGCCACGGGGCGGGCGCCGTACGGCACGGGGCCGTCGATGGCGATCCTGGACCGCGCCCGCCGCGGCCAGCACGACCTGAGCGGCGTCCCGTCGCCCCTGCTCGCGGTGCTCGACGCGGCCCTGGCCCCGGACCCGCTCGACCGTCCGCTGCTCGACGAGCTGCTCGCCTGGCTGCGCCCGCTCAGCACCACCCCCGACGCGCCGCGGGTGGCGCCGCCGGGGCGCGGGTTCCTGGGGCCGGAGACGCGACCGCTGGTGAACCCGGGAACCCCGGTCGGCCCGGGGATCCCGGCCGGCCCGGCCGCGCCCGCCACGTTGGTCGCTCCGGAGCCCGCCGCGGTGACCCGGATGGAGGAGGAGTGGGACCAGCAGCACGGCCTTCTCGTCCCCGAGGCGGCGCCGGTGCCCCTCGCCGAGAAGGTACGCCGCGCCACGCTGGTCGGCTGCGGTGCGCTGGCGATCGGCGGCGCCGTCACAGCCGCACCCTGGCTAGCCCTCGCCGGGCTGGCGGTGCTGGTGTGGGTGCTGCGCTCGGGGTCGCTGTCGGCATCGGCGGTCGCGGACCGGCGTACCGTCCGCGGCCGGAAGTGGTACGACGGACCGCGGCTCGTCGTCACCAGCCCGTGGCACGTGGGGCGGGCCGTGCCGGGGGCGCTCGGCCTCGTGCTGTGGGCGGTCCTCGTCGGGCTCGCGGTCGGGCTGGTCGGCTACGCCCTGGGCGACCTGCAGACCTCGCTGTTCGTGGGCGGCGCGGCCGCCGCGATCGGGTTGTGGACCGGCCCCGGGGGCGACCGGTTCCGCGGGCCGCTGTCGCGCCTGGTCGAGCCGGCCGCGCGACGAGCCGTGCCCTGGCTGATCGCCTGCACCGTGCTGGCCGGCGTCGCGGCCGTCCTGGTGCTGGTCGCCCAGTCGTCCGGGACCAGCTGGGCGCCGGGCTCGGGAGCGCCCTTCTAGCTCGTGTCGGGATCGTGACACGGCACGCGACGTACGTCACGGCTCTGCCAGAATGGGACGGACATGAACGATCAGCCCGCCCTGGACCTGCACGGCGCCTTCCACGTCTACGACACCACGCTGCGCGACGGCATGCAGCAGGAGGGCCTCAACCCGACGGTCGCTGACAAGCTCGCGATCGCGCGGCACCTCGACGGGCTCGGCGTGGGCTTCATCGAGGGCGGCTGGCCGGGCGCGAACCCGAAGGACACCGAGTTCTTCCGCCGCGCCGCCACCGAGCTGGACCTCAAGCACGCGCGGCTCGCCGCGTTCGGCGCGACCCGCAAGGCCGGCATCGCCGCCGCCGACGACCCGCAGGTCGCCGCGCTGCGCGACAGCCGCGCGGGCGTCGTCACGCTGGTCGCCAAGTCCCACATCGGCCACGTCGAGAAGGCCCTGCGCACCACCGCGCAGGAGAACCTCGCGATGGTCCGCGACACCGTCGCCCACCTGCGTGCCGAGGGGCAGCAGGTGTTCCTCGACGCGGAGCACTTCTTCGACGGCTACCGGCTGGACCGGTCCTACGCGCTCGAGGTCCTGCGCACGGCGTACGACGCGGGCGCGGACGTCGTCGCCCTCTGCGACACCAACGGCGGCATGCTCCCGGACTGGGTCTCCGACGTGGTGCGCGACGTCCTCGACACGACCGGCGTCCGGGTCGGCATCCACTGCCACAACGACACCGGCTGCGCCGTCGCGAACACGCTCGCCGCCGTCGCCGCCGGCGCGACGCACGTGCAGGGCTGCATCAACGGGTACGGCGAGCGCACCGGCAACGCCGACCTCGTCAACGTGGTCGCGAACCTGGAGCTCAAGCTCGACCGGCAGGTGCTGCCGCCGGGTCTGCTGACCGAGGCGACCCGGATCGCGCACGCGGTCGCGGAGGTCACCAACGTGCCGCCCGCCTCGCGCCAGCCCTACGTCGGGACCAGCGCGTTCGCGCACAAGGCCGGTCTGCACGCCTCGGCGATCAAGGTCGACCCCGACCTCTACCAGCACATGGACCCAGCCGGCGTCGGCAACGACATGCGGCTGCTGGTCTCGGAGATGGCCGGCCGCGCGAGCATCGAGCTCAAGGGCAAGGAGCTCGGTTTCGACCTGTCCGGCGACCCCGAGCTGGTCTCGCGGGTCACCAAGCGGGTCAAGGAGATGGAGTCCGGCGGCTACACCTTCGAGGCGGCCGACGCGTCCTTCGAGCTG
This sequence comes from Nocardioides sp., assembly GCA_035248385.1. GTDB lineage: Bacteria > Actinomycetota > Actinomycetes > Propionibacteriales > Nocardioidaceae > Nocardioides. The sequence continues at coordinate 3,361 of DATFHM010000265.1, forward strand.
CTGCTCGCCGAGGAGGTGACCGGCACGCGGCCGTCGTACTTCGACGTCGAGAGCTGGCGGGTCATCACCGAGACCGTCACGAACCCGCAGCCCGAGGACGAGGCCGTCTCCGAGGCGACCGTGAAGCTGCACGCGGGCACCGGCGACCAGCGGGTGCGCTACGTCGTCACCGGCGAGGGCAACGGCCCCGTCAACGCGCTCGACCAGGCGCTGCGCTCGGCCATCGTGCAGGCCTACCCCGACGTGGCGCGGTTCGAGCTCATCGACTTCAAGGTCCGCATCCTCGACCAGGGCCACGGCACGGACGCGATCACCCGGGTGCTCATCGACCACACCGACGGCGAGGCCACGTGGGTCACCGTCGGTGTCGGCGCGAACGTCATCGAGGCGTCGTGGGAGGCGCTCGTGGACGGCATCACCTACGGGCTGCGCAAGCACCAGGCCTGATGCTCGCACCGGCGTACCCCCTGGAGACCGAGCGGCTGCTGCTGCGCCCGGTCGACCCCGCGCGGGACGCCGAGGCGATGCTGTCCTACCGCTCGCTGCCGGAGATCTGCCGCTACATCCCGCCGCTGCCGGCGACCCCGGAGTCGATCGCGACGATGCTCGCCGACCCCGAGCGGACCCGGAGCACGCTGACGGAGGCGGGTCAGCACCTCCTCCTCGCCGTCGTACGACGCGACACCGGCGAGCTCATCGGCGACGTCATCCTGTTCTGGCGCTCGGCCGAGCACCGCACCGGCGAGATCGGCTACGTGCTGCACCCCGACCAGCACGGCCGGGGCTTCGCGACCGAGGCGTCGCGCGCGCTGCTGGCCCTGGCCTTCGACGGGCTCGACCTGCACCGGGTGATCGCTCGGATCGACCAGCGCAACCCCGCCTCGGCCGCCGTGCTGCGCAAGATCGGGATGCGCCAGGAGGCCGTCCTGGTCGAGAACGAGTGGTTCAAGGGGGAGTGGACCACCGAGGTCGACTTCGCCGTGCTGCAGTCGGAGTGGCGCGCGGGGACGACGCGATAGCGTCGACGCGTGAGCGAGCTGCACGACCTGACCGCCCTCGAGCAGGGCGCGCTGATCCGATCCGGCGAGCTGAGCCCGGTCGAGCTGACCGAGCACTACCTGGCGCGTGCCGAGTCGCTGCCGTCCGAGCTGGTGGACGGCGCGTTCGCCTTCCTCGACCCCGACGCGGCACGGCAGCGGGCGCGTGAGGTCGCCGCGGTCGGGCCGGTGGGGGAGACGTTCCCGCTGGCCGGCGTACCGACCGCGATCAAGGACCTCAACCTGACCCGGGGTGTCCCGACGCGCTTCGGGTCGCCGGTGTTCGCCGACTACGTGCCCGAGGTCTCCGACGCGGTCACGCTGTCGATGGAGGACGCCGGGATGGTCAGCCTCGGCAAGACCGCGACGCCGGAGTTCGGGTCGCCCTGCTACACCGAGCCGGAGGGCCGGCCGGCCGCGGTGACGCCCTGGGACCTCACCCGGATGGCGGGCGGCTCGTCGGGAGGCGCCGCGTCGGCGGTGGCCGCGGGCCTCGTCTCGGTGGCGCACGGCTCCGACGGCGGTGGCTCGATCCGGATCCCCGCGTCCTGCTGCGGCCTCGTGGGTCTCAAGCCGACCCGTGGCCGGATCTCCGGCTTCCCCATGTACGGCGACCCGATCGGCCTGGCCACCTCGGGCTCGATCGCGCGGACCGTCGCCGACGCCGCCGCGCTGCTGGACGTGCTGGCCGGCCGTCGGGCGGGCGACCCGTCGTGGGCGCCGGACCCGTCGGACACCTTCCTGTCGGCGTGCTCGCGGCCCCCGGGCCGGCTGCGGATCGCCCGGATCAAGGACCCGATCATCGCCGAGACCGAGGTGCACCCCGAGGTGGTGCGAGGGCTGAACGAGGCGACGGCGTTGCTGTCGTCGCTCGGCCACTCCGTCGAGCCTTTCGCGTCGCCGCTGCCGCCGGAGGCGGTGCCGGTGTTCGAGATCTGCTGGGCGGTGCTCACCGCGCTGTCGACCGTCAACCTGACCGACCAGCAGCGCGGGATGATCCGGCCGCTGACACGGTGGCTGGGGGACCGGGGCGCGGCGGTGTCGGGGCCGGAGTTCGGGCTGGCCATCGGCCAGCTGCGACGGTACGCCGCCGACGCGCTGGTCGCCCTCGCGCCGTACGACGCCGTGCTGACCCCGACCCTCGCGCAACCGCCGCTGCCGGTCGGCGCCCTCCGCGACGACGCCGACCCGGCCGCCGACTTCGAGGCACAGAAGCGCTTCACCCCGTGGACCTCGGCCTGGAACGTCACCGGCATGCCGGCGATCTCGCTGCCGCTGCACATGACCGCCGACGGGCTCCCCGTCGGCATCATGCTCGCCGGCCGGCCCGCCGAGGAGGAGCTGCTCCTCTCGCTGGCCGCGCAGGTCGAGGCGGCGGCCCCGTGGAGGGACCGCCGCCCGCCGCTGTGGTGAGCCCCGCTCAGCTCGCCTGCGGCTCCGGCACCGGGCCGAAGACCTGGTTGCAGTCGGCCCCCGCGCAGCGCTCCAGGATCTCGGTCCGGCGCTGCAGCTCGGCGCGGACCGCCCGGTAGGCCGGGTCGTCGTAGCGGTTGGTGGTCTCGTAGGGGTCGATCGAGTGGTCGTAGAGGAGCCCCTGCGCGCCGTTGCCGGCGTACGTCGCGTAGGTGTAGCGCGACGTCTTCACCCCGCGGAACCACCAGCCCGGCGTGGAGTCGGCGACCTTGTCCCCGGTCTGGATGAGCAGGGAGTCGCGTCGGTCGGGGTTGATCTGGTCGAGCGGCAGCCCGTCCTGCACGCGGCCGGGGTGGGCGCCGGCCCACTCCAGGAAGGTCGGGGCGAGGTCGACGAGCGAGACCGGCGTACGGCTGGTCGTGCCGGCGGCGATGCCCGGCCCGCGCACGAGCAGCGGGATGCGCAGCGACTCCTTGAACACGACGTTCTTGCCGGTCCTGCGGTGCTCGCCCAGCTCGTAGCCGTTGTCGGAGCTGAAGACCAGGTAGGTGTTGTCGAGCTCGCCGGTGGCCTTCAGCTCGGCGACGATCCGCGCGACGGAGCGGTCGACGGACTGCAGGGCACGGAGCCGGTCACGCCAGGTGCTGGCCCACCGCTCGACCACCGCGCGCGGGGCCCGGGCGGCCGGGGCGTTCAGGGAGGAGGGGAGGCCGCTGGTGGCGCTGTTGTACGACGGCCACGTGTGGTTCGGCGGCTTGACGCCCGCCAGGTAGCGCGCGTACCTCGGCTCGTACTGGGCGGGGCTCAGGCTCCCGTTCCTGAGCTCGGTGCTGTGCGGCGCCAGCTGGTTGACGAACAGGAAGAACGGCTTGCGCGAGGCGTGGAACCGGTCGATCGCGGAGACGGTGCGCTGGGTGAACACGTCGGTCTTGTAGCGACCGTGGAACTTGTCGCCGTTCCAGAACGTGCCGGACCAGTAGGAGTAGACGTTCTTGACCACCGGGTCCCACACCGTCCACCCGGGCGGACGCGGCGTGTCCGCCTTGGTGCGGCCGTCCTCCCAGTCGTAGCCGTTGAGGTACTTGCCCGTGTAGAGCGTCTGGTAGCCGGCGTCGGTCAGCCACCGGGCGATGGTGTTCGACTTGTGGCGGAGCGCCCGGTAGCCGCCCCAGCGTCCGGCGTTGTGCTTGACCCCGTTGTTCTGGCCGAACTGTCCCGTGACCAGCGAGGCGCGCGACGGGCAGCACAGCGGATCCGGGGCGATCGCCTCGGTGTAGGTGCGGCCGGTGGCGCCGAGCAGGCGCCGGACGTGCGGCAGGTAGCGCAGGTCGTCGAGCCGCATGTCGTCGGTGAGGATGAAGACGATGTTGGGCTTGGTGGACGGCCGGGCCGCGGTGGCGGCGCTCGTCGCCGCGGGTGACGCGGAGAGGTGGCCGAGGACGGCTGCGGCTGCCACGAAGGTCAGGGCGACGCGCCGGGGGACGCGGCCGAGAACCGCGGAGCGGAGGCTTCTCTTTTGCACATAGTAACCGTATTGGATTACTAGACTTAATGGTGAATTGTGCTCAGGTGGAGCGTTACCCCGCGTCGGGTGCGAGCCAGCGGGGCGCGGCCATGGTAAATGCGAGACGGTCGCGGCTCCCCGCACCTGCCGGGATCACACCGATCACCGGGACGCCGGTGACACGGGGGAGCTCGTCGCGGTTGGTCTGCTCGGCCAGGTCCGGGTCGGTCGGCCAGGAGCCGATGACCAGGCCGGTGGGCTCGACCCCGCGAGCGCGCAGCGCGGCGACGGTGAGCTCGGTGTGGTTGAGGGTGCCGAGGCCGGCCCGCGTCACGACCACGAGCTCGTGCTGGGCGTCGAGCATCGTGTCGCGCAGGGCGAGCGCGAGGTCGAGGATGGTCCCGCCGTCCTCGTCGATCCGCACCATCACGCCTCCGGCGCCCTCGACGATGATCGTGTCGTAGTCGTTGGCGAGCTTGCGGAGGTACGCCGCGTGCACGGCCACCGGCGGGATCTGGACCCCCTGCCGCCGGGCAGCGACGTCCGGCGCGAGGGCGTCGTGGAGCCGGGTGAGCTCCTGGACCGGTACTCCGGTCAGCTCGCGCACCTTCGCCGCGTCCGAGCCCTCGTGGGTGTCGGCCGGTACGCCGGTCTGCACCGGCTTCACCACCACGACCGACCCGTCGATCGTGGCGGCGATGGCGGCGGTGGCGATGGTCTTGCCGACATCGGTGTCCGTGCCGGTGACGACGATGACGCGGGTCATGAGTGCTCCTTCACGATCTGCTGCAGGGTGGCGACGGCGCGCTCCCAGTCGTCCTCCGCGACCCCGGCCGAGGCGGTCACCCGCAGCCGGGAGACGCCGTCCGGGACCGACGGTGGGCGGAAGCAGCCGACGCGCAGGCTGGCCTCGAGCGCGGCGGCCTGGGCGGCGACGGCCGCCTGGGGCGAGGACATCGGGATCGACAGGACGGCGCCGTCGGGGGCGACCACGCCGAGGGTGTCGGCGAGGTGGCGGACCCGGCTCAGCACGCGCCGGCCCAGCTCCGGCTCGGACTGCATGATCCGCAGCGCCGCGAGGGCACCGGCCGTCGGGGCCGGGGCGAGGCCGGTGTCGAAGATGAAGGGCCGGGCCGTGTTGACCAGGTGCTCGCGCAGCGCGGACGACCCGAGCACCGCACCGCCCTGGGCTCCCAGCGACTTCGACAGGGTGGCGGTGACGACCACGTGGGGGAGGCCGGCGAGGCCGAGCGAGGTGACCAGCCCGGGCCCGTGCACGCCGACCCCGTGCGCCTCGTCGACGACGAGCAGCGCGCCCGCCTCGGCGCAGAGCTCGGCCAGCTCGGTCAGCGGGGCCGCGTCGCCGAGCACCGAGTAGATCGACTCGGCCACGACGAGGACGCGCTCCTCGGTCGCCTCCGCGAGCGCGGTCGCCACCGCGGAGACGTCGCCGTGCGGCACCACGGTCACGGCCGCGCGCGACAGCCGGATCGCGTCGATGAGGGAGGCGTGCACGTGGGCGTCCGAGACGACCCGGACGCTGCGATCCGCCAGCGCGGTGATCACGCCGAGGTTGGCGTGGTAGCCGGTGGAGAAGACGAGAGCGGCCTCGTGGCCGGTCCACGCGGCGAGCTCGGACTCCAAGGTGGCGTGCAGGTCCAGCGTGCCGGTGACGAGGCGCGAGGCACCCGCCCCGGCGCCGTACTGCTCCGCGGCGGAGGCGGCGGCCGCCCGCACGCGGGGATCGGCCGAGAGGCCGAGGTAGTCGTTGCCGGCCAGGTCGATCGTGGTGTCGCCGGCGGCGCGCGGCCGCAGGCGACGGGTCAGGCCGGCGTCCTCGCGGGCTCCGGCCCGTGCGGTCAGCCAGTCGTCCCAGGCGCTCATCCGGCGCCCACCGCGGCGGTGATGCCCTCGACGAGGGTGGCCAGCTCGTCGTCGGAGACGACGTACGGCGGCATGGCGTAGACGAGGTCGCGGAACGGCCGCAGCCACACGCCGGCCGCCAGGGCGGCCTCCGTCGCGCGATCCACGTCGACCGGGTGGTCGAGCTGCACGACGCCGACGGCGCCGATCGTGCGCACGTCCTTGACGCCCGGGGTCGACCGCAGGGGAGCGAGGCCGGTCTCGAGCGCCGCCCCGATCCGGCGTACGTCGCCCTGCCAGTCGCGCGACAGCAGCAGGTCGATCGAGGCGTTGGCCACCGCGCACGCGAGCGGGTTGCCCATGAACGTGGGGCCGTGCATGACGACGCCGGACTCCGACGAGGAGATCCCGCGCGCCACCCGGTCGGTCGTGATCACGGCCGCCAGCGTCAGGTAGCCACCGGTCAGCGCCTTGCCCACGCACAGCACGTCGGGGGTGACCAGCTCGGAGACGAACAGGTGCCCGGTGCGCCCGAAGCCGGTCGCGATCTCGTCGAAGACCAGCAGCAGGTCGTGCTCGTCGGCCACCTCGCGGAAGACCCGCAGGCAGTCGGCGGGGTAGGGGTGCATGCCGCCCGCCCCCTGCAGCAGCGGCTCGACGACGATCCCGGCGAGCTCGTGCGCGTGCTCGGCGGCGGTACGCCGGAACGCGGCCTCCCAGGCGGCGACGTCCTCGCCGGCCGCGGGCGGCTGGGGCGCGAACACCTGGCCCGGCAGCACCCCGGCCCACATCGCGTGCATCCCGCCGTCGGGGTCGGTGACGCTCATCGGGTGGAAGGTGTCGCCGTGGTAGCCGCCGCGGACGGTCAGCATCCGCGTCCGCTCCGGACGCCCGCACCCGCGCTGCCACTGCAGCACCATCTTGAGCGCGACCTCGACCGACACCGAGCCGGAGTCGGCCAGGAAGACCTTGTCGAGCCCGTCCGGCGTGATCGAGACCAGCCGCTGCGCCAGCTCCACGGCCGGCGCGTTCGTCAGCCCGCCGAACATGACGTGGCTGAAGCCGGCGACCTGGCGAGCGATCGCGGCGTCCAGCTCCGGCACCCGGTAGCCGTGCACGGCCGCCCACCACGACGACATCCCGTCGACGACCTCACGGCCGTCGGCGAGGGTGAGCCGAGCACCCGACGCCCCGGTGACCAGTCGCACCGGCACGGGCGACGTCATCGAGGTGTAGGGGTGCCAGACGTGCTCGCGGTCGAAGGCGAGCAGGTCGGCGGCGTCAGGCGTTGGCGGCAACTTCGGTCCCCGCCCCACGGCGTCGGATGGCCGGCTTCTCCTCGGCGTGCGAGCCGCAGGATCCGCCGCACCCGTCGCCGCAGCCCTCCGAGCCGCAGGCGCCGGCGGCGTGCGCCCGGTGGACGACGCCGGCCCGGTGCGCGGCGATCAGCTCGTCGAAGGCGCTCTCGTCCATGCCCAGGATGATGAAGCCGTTGTCGCGCAGCATCTCGAGGTCGGTGAGCGCGTCCTGGCCCTCGGAGGTCAGGTAGTCGCCGAGGAAGATCGAGTTGGCCACCTGGAGCGCCAGGGCCTGCAGCGAGCGCAGGTGCATCTCGCGACCGCCCGC
>DATFHM010000266.1:0-2957 GCA_035248385.1 Nocardioides sp.
TCGTCGACTACGCCGCTGAACTGGGCGTACGTCGTGACAGACTGCACCCCATGTCGGACGAGCAGGACAAGCTCCGGGTCAGCTTGGAAGCACCCAAGCTGTTCGGACGCAAGAAGAAGGCGGCCGCGGACGAGCCCGCGCCCGCCGAGGGGGCAGCCACCGACGAGACGGTCACCGCCCCCTCCACAGCCGAGGTCGAGGCTCCGCGGGAGCCCGAGCCCACCGCCGTCCTGCCCGTCATCACCGACACCGAGCCGACTCCCGAGCCTGAGCCCGCCCCCCGGCCCACGCCGGTCCCGGAGCCCGAGCCCGCCCCGCGGCCCACACCGGTCCCCGAGCCCGAGCCGGACCCCGTCCCGGTCGTGCCCGAGCCCGACCCGGTGCCCGCCGTGCCCGAGCCGGACCCCGTCCCCGTGGTGCCCGAGCCCGACCCGGAGCCGGTCGTCCCGGCGCCGACGGCCAGCATGGCCGGGCCGATCGAGACGAGCCCGACGCCCACCACGGCGTCCGCCCCCGGCCTGACCCCGCTCCCGAAGAAGGCCTCCGCCAAGGAGCCGAGCCCCGGCGGCAAGGCGCTGGCCGCCCTGGGCAGCGTCGCCGCGGTGCTGAAGAAGCCGGTCGAGCAGGCCGACGCGGACGCCGTCCCCCTGCTGACGCCCTACCGCGCGGCCGCCGTCACCGGCCTCGTCGTCGGCGGCGCCATGGTGCTGCTGACCTGGCTGTCGCTGCGCGGCTGCGAGGCCGTCCGCGGCACGTCGTCGTGCGGCGGCGGGCCCGGCTTCGTGCTGCTCCTCGTCACATTCGTGCTCTGCGTCTACCTGGGCAGCGCGCTGCTCAAGGCCTTCGTGATCCCGGACCCGGGCAGCAGCAGCTTCCTGGCCGTCGGCCTGGTCGCCGTGGTCGCGCTGCTGTTCCTGATCAAGGTGATCACCACGTGGCCGATGATCATCGTCATCCCGATCCTCAGCGTCGCCGCCTACCTGGCGTCGGTCTGGGTGACCGAGACGTTCGTCGACACCGCCGGCTAGTCCCGCAGACGCAGAACGGGCCCGCACTCCACGAGGAGTGCGGGCCCGTTCGCGTTGCTCAGCGGGACGCGGCGATCAGCTCGGCGATCTGGACCGTGTTCAGCGCGGCACCCTTGCGCAGGTTGTCGTTGCTGATGAACATCGCCAGCCCGCGGTCGCCGTCCACCCCCTCGTCGGCGCGGATCCGGCCGACGTACGACGGGTCCTTGCCGGCCGCCTTGCGCGGGGTCGGGATCTCCTCCAGCTGGACGCCCGGGGCGTCGGCCAGCAGCTCGCGGGCCTTCTCCGGGGTGATCGCCGAGGCGAACTCCGCGTTGACCGCGAGCGAGTGACCGCTGAAGACCGGAACCCGGACGCAGATGCCGGAGACCTTGAGCTCGGGGATGTCGAGGATCTTGCGCGACTCGTTGCGGAGCTTCTGCTCCTCGTCGGTCTCGTTGAGGCCGTCGTCGACGATCGCGCCGGCCAGCGGCAGGACGTTGTAGGCGATGGTCTCGACGTACGGCGCGGGCTCGCCGAACGGGACCGCCGAGCCGTCGTACGCGAGCGGACGCGGGTCCTCGATCGCCTCGACGCTCGAGGCGAGGGCCTCGACGCCGGCGACGCCCGAGCCCGAGACGGCCTGGTACGTCGACACGACCAGGCGCTCCAGGCCCGCCGCGTCGTGCAGCACCTTGAGGATCGGCATCGCCGCCATCGTGGTGCAGTTCGGGTTCGCGATGATGCCGCGGCCGGCCTCGATCACACCGGCCATGGCGCCGGGGTTGACCTCGGAGACGACGAGCGGGATCGCGGGGTCCTTGCGGAAGGCGGAGGAGTTGTCGATGACGATCACGCCGGCGTCGACGAAGCGCTGCGCCTGCGCGCGCGAGGTGGTCGCACCGGCCGAGAAGAGCGCGATGTCGAGCCCGGTCGGGTCCGCCGTGGCGACGTCCTCGACGACGACGTCCTTGCCCTGGAACGGCAGGACCTTGCCGGCCGACCGGGCGGACGCGAAGAAGCGCACCTGGTCGGCGGGGAAGTCGCGCTCCTCCAGGATCTGCCGCATGGCGACGCCGACCTGACCGGTGGCGCCCACGATGCCGATGTTGACGCCCATGGTCAGCGCCCCGTTCCGCCGTACACGACGGCCTCGATCTCGTCCGAGCCCAGGCTGAACGCGGCGTGGGCCGCGTTGACGGCCTCCTGGACCTGGCTCTCGGCCACGACGACCGAGACCCGGATCTCCGAGGTGGAGATCATCTGGATGTTCACGCCGGCCTCGGAGAGGGCCTCGAAGAAGCGGGCGCTGATGCCGGGGGCCGAGCTCATGCCGGCACCGACGATGGAGACCTTGCCGACGCTGTCGTCGTACAGCAGGGCCTCGAAGCCCACGCTGGCCTTCAGCTTGTCCAGCGCCGTCATCGCGGTCTGGCCCTCGCCGCGCGGCAGCGTGAAGGAGATGTCGGTGAGGTTCGTGGCGGCCGCCGAGACGTTCTGGACGATCATGTCCAGGTTGATGGCGGCGTCGGCGACGGCACGGAAGATCGCCGCGGCCTCGCCCGGCTTGTCCGGTACGCCGACGACGGTGATCTTCGCCTGGCTCCGGTCGTGGGCGACTCCGGTGATGATCGCGGATTCCATGGACTCCACAGCGTTCTCCTGTGTCTTGGCGAGGTCCTCTGCCTTCACGACCCAGGTGCCTTCCTTCTCGGAGAAGGAGGACCGGACGTGGATGGGCATGTCGTAGCGGCGGGCGTACTCGACGCACCGCAGGTGCAGGATCTTGGCGCCCTGCGCGGCCATCTCCAGGGTCTCCTCGTAGGAGATCCGGGGCACCTTGCGGGCCGTCGGCTCGATCCGCGGGTCGGCGGTGAAGATGCCGTCGACGTCGGAGTAGATCTCGCAGACCTCGGCCTTGAGCGCGACGGCGAGCGCCACCGCGGTGGT
>DATFHM010000267.1:0-14885 GCA_035248385.1 Nocardioides sp.
CCCGCCGACGCCGAGGCCGCCTCGGAGTTCCGCTACCGCAACCCGATCGTCGAGCCGGACACGCTCTACGTCGCGGTCAGCCAGTCCGGCGAGACCATCGACACCCTGCTCGCGGTCCAGGAGGTACGCCGCAAGGGCGGCTTCGTCATCGGCCTGGTCAACGTGGTCGGCTCCGCGATCGCGCGCGAGGTCGACGGCGGCATCTACCTGCACGCCGGCCCCGAGGTCGCTGTCGCGTCCACGAAGGCGCTGACCAACTCCTTCCTGGCCTTCGCGATGCTCGCCCTCCAGCTCGGCCGGGTGCGCGACCTCTCGATCGCCGACGGCAAGCGGCTCATCGCCGCCCTCAACCTCCTGCCCGAGCAGATCCAGCAGGTCCTCGACACCGAGGACGAGCTGGGTGTCGTGGCCGAGCGGCTGGCGCAGGCCGAGAGCTTGTTCTTCGTGGGCCGCGTCCGTGGCTTCCCGGTCGCCCGCGAGGGAGCCCAGAAGTTCAAGGAGATCAGCTACCGACACGCCGAGGCGTACCAGACCTCCGAGCTCAAGCACGGCCCGCTCGCGCTCATCTCGCCGGACGTGCCGACGGTCGCGCTCGTGCCCGACGACGAGCTGGTCGAGAGGAATGTCGCGGCCCTGCACGAGATCTCCGCCCGCGGCGGCCCGCTGGTCGTGGTCACTCACGCCGGCGTCGACCTGGGCGAGATCGAGTGCACGCGGATCGACGTACCCCGCAGCGAGCGGGAGCTGGACCCGATCCTGCTCACCATCCCGCTGCAGGTGCTGGCCTACCGGGCCTCGCTGGCGCTGGGCCTCGACGTGGACAAGCCGCGCAACCTGGCCAAGTCGGTCACCGTCGAGTAGGGATGCTGCGACGCCGTGTCGCCGACATCGGCCGATTCGGTGGCCAACCGGGTGTGACGGGCATTACGGTCGGCCCAGCGGTCCGTGGGGGACCGGTCACCAAGGGGGTTCGATGCGCGCGTTCACGGCCATCGCACTGGCGGCGCTGCTGGCCCTCGGCCTGAGCGCGTGCGGCAGCAAGGACACCGGAAGCACCACGTCGGCGAGCAAGCAGGACTACTGCGCCGCTGTCCGCAAGCTCGCCGGGAAGCACCGGCCCGCACCCCAGCGGCTCGCGAACCTGGTGCAGGACGCGGGCAACGTCGCCACCGGTGAGATCGCCGCCGACTGGCACGACATCTCGGTGGCCGTGCTCGCGTACGCCGCGTCGACCAAGCGCGCGCTGCGTGACCCGGCGCATCCGCCGTACGGCCTGAACGCGGCGCAGACCCGCGCCCTGAACAGGCGGATCCTCGCGGCGGCGTACCGGACGAACGTGGCTCCGGTGAGCCGGCAGGTGCAGGCCGTCCGCCGCCAGATCCGCAGCGACTGCGGCGTCGGTACCACGCTCTGAACCGGGCCGATGAACCGGGTGAGCCAACGCACCGCGCCGCGGAATGCGCCGGGAGTGTCTCACGGCACTACCGTTGACCAGTGACTTCCCCCGACGTGCCCGACACCGACGCGACTTCCGAGACCCCCGAGGCGACCACGTTCGCCGACCTGGGGCTGGGCCATGACGTCCTCAAGGCCCTCAAGGCCGTCGGCTACGAGAGCCCGTCGGCCATCCAGGCCGAGACCATCCCGCTGCTGCTGCAGGGCCGCGACGTGCTCGGCCTCGCCCAGACCGGCACGGGCAAGACAGCCGCGTTCGCGCTGCCGATCCTGGACCGGCTCGACCTCTCCCAGAAGACGCCGCAGGCGCTCGTGCTGGCCCCGACCCGGGAGCTCGCGCTCCAGGTCTGCGAGGCGTTCGAGAAGTACGCCGCCCACTCCCGCGGCGTGAAGATGCTCCCCGTCTACGGCGGCCAGGCGTACGGCGTCCAGCTCTCCGCGCTGCGCCGTGGCGTGCACATCGTGGTCGGCACCCCGGGCCGGATCATGGACCACCTGGAGAAGGGCACGCTCGACCTGACCGAGCTGCGCTTCCTGGTGCTCGACGAGGCCGACGAGATGCTCAACATGGGCTTCGCCGAGGACGTCGAGACGATCCTGGCCGACACGCCCAAGGACAAGCAGGTCGCGCTGTTCTCGGCGACCATGCCGCCGCAGATCCGCAAGCTCTCGCAGACCTACCTCAACGACCCGGTCGAGGTCACGATCGAGCGCAAGACCCGGACCGCGGAGAACATCCGCCAGCGCTACCTGATCGTCAGCTACCCGCAGAAGGTCGACGCGCTCACTCGCATCCTCGAGGTCGAGAACTTCGAGGCGATGATGGTCTTCGTCCGCACCAAGAGCGAGACCGAGCTGCTCGCCGAGAAGCTCCGCGCCCGGGGGTACGGCGCCGCGCCCATCAACGGCGACATCCCGCAGGCGACGCGCGAGCGCACCGTCAACCAGCTCAAGGCCGGCAAGCTAGACATCCTCGTGGCCACCGATGTCGCGGCCCGGGGCATCGACGTCCCGCGGATCACCCACGTCGTCAACTACGACATCCCCACCGACACCGAGGCCTACGTGCACCGGATCGGCCGCACCGGCCGCGCCGGCCGCAGCGGCGACGCGATCTCGTTCATCACCCCGCGCGAGCGCTACCTGCTCAAGCACATCGAGAAGGCCACCCGCTCGACGCTGGAGGAGATGAAGCTCCCGAGCGTCGAGGACGTCAACGAGACCCGCCTGGCGCGGTTCGACGACCAGATCACCGAGGCGCTCAGCTCGCCGCAGATCGACTTCTTCCGCGACGTGGTGGGTCACTACATCAAGGAGCACGACGTCCCCGAGGTCGACGTCGCCGCCGCGCTCGCGATCGCGATGCAGGGCGAGACCCCGCTGCTGCTGGCGCCGGAGTCGGAGTACCAGCGCCGCCAGCGCCAGGAGGCCGAGCGCGGCGATCGCGGAGCGCGTGACCGCGGCGACCGTCCGGACCGCGGTGACCGTGGCGGGCGTGACCGCGACCGTGGCGCCCGCAGCGGCGCCCCGCTGGCGTCGTACAAGATCCAGGTGGGCAAGCGCCACCGGGTCGAGCCGCGGATGATCGTCGGCGCGCTGGCCAACGAGGGCGGCCTCGATCGCCGCGACTTCGGCCGGATCACCATCCGGGGCGACTACTCGGTCGTCGAGCTGCCCGCCAACCTCCCGCAGGAGGCCTGGGACAAGCTCAAGGAGACCCGGATCAGCGGCAAGCTGATCGAGCTCGCGAAGGACTTCGGGCCGCCGAAGGGCCGCAAGCCGCGGGACTGACCCAGGGTGGCTGCTGAGGAGAACAGGGTCGCGAGCGTCGCCGGCACCGTCGGTCTCGTGGTGCTCGTCGCTGCTCTCCTCATCGCCGCCGTCCGGTGGGGCGGACAGGGCAACGACCCGCTGACCTCCGCGCCGGCCCCGTCGGCGTCGGTCGGCACCAGCGTCGGCACGAGCATGGGTACGACGACCGCGGCCCGCTCGGCCTCCCCCGTCGACGACCGCAAGCGCGGCGCCATCGCGAAGGTGCCGCGCGCGGTCATCATGCGTCAGCTGGCGCGGCTGGCCGAGCGGATCGCCCGGCACACCCCGATGCCGACCGTCCCGGACGGCATCTCGCCCGGGTCCAACCAGGCGCTGGGCTACCACCTGCTCGTCGAGTTCGGCTTCGCCGCCGACCAGTGGCCGTACCTGAACGCGCTGTGGATCCGCGAGTCCGGGTGGAACCACCTCGCGGAGAACCCGCACTCGGGCGCCTACGGCATCCCGCAGTCGCTGCCCGCCACCAAGATGGCCGTCGTCGGCCCCGACTGGCGCACCAACCCGGAGACCCAGATCAAGTGGGGCCTCGCCTACATCGGCGCCCGTTACGGCACCCCGCAGGGCGCCTGGGCCCACGAGACGAAGTTCGGCTGGTACTGACGGCCCGCCGGGTCTCGACAAGGACCGCGCTGTCGGCTTGAGTGATCCACGTCACATCGGCCGCTTCGGAGGTTCTCGTGCTCAGCTCCCGCCGTCTCGTCCTGTCCCTCGTCGCCGGGCTGCTGGCTGTCGCCGGCCTCGTCGCCCAGCCGTCCGTCGCGGAGGCCGCAGGTCCGTCGTACGTCGCGCTCGGCGACTCCTACTCCTCCGGGGTCGGCACCCGCACCTACATCAGCGACGGCACCAGCTGCCAGCGCTCGACGTACGCCTATCCCTACCTCGTGGCGCAGCAGAAGGGGTACGCGCTGAGCTTCCAGGCGTGCTCCGGCGCGACCACGTCGACCGTCACCACCAGCCAGCTCGGGGCGCTCAGCAGCACGACGAAGTACGTCACGGTCTCCGTGGGCGGCAACGACGCCGGCTTCACCAGCGTGATCACCGAGTGCGCGAAGCCGGCCTGGATGTCGGACTGCAACGGCAGGGTCGCGACCGCGGAGAGCTTCATCACCAACACGCTGCCCGGCCGGCTGGCCACGCTCTACAGCTCGATCCGCAGCCGCGCGCCGTCCGCGAAGGTCGTCGTGGTGGGCTACCCGCACCTGTTCATGGGCGAGGACTGCAACGCGGCCACGTGGTTCTCACCGTCCGACGAGTCGCTCCTCAACCAGACCGCGGACCTGCTCGACGCGAAGCTGTCGTCGGCCGCCGCCGGCCAGGGCTTCACCTTCGTCAACCCGGTCAGCCGGTTCACCGGTCACGCGATCTGCGACAGCACCGAGTGGCTCAACGGCCTGTCCAACCCAATCAGCGAGAGCTACCACCCCAACAAGCTCGGGCACTCCCAGGGCTACGCGCCGCTGGTCAGCGCCGTGCTCGTCGGGTAGCCCGTGGGGTGGGTCGGCAGCGGCTGGTAGAACCGACGTCATGCGGCGGCTCTCGGTGGCTCTGGTCCTCTCCCTCTCCAGCGTGGGGCTGGTGGCCTGCGGGGGGAGCAAGGCCGACCCCGCCCAGCAGCAGGCCGACGCGCTCGCCGCGCTGCTGAGCTCGGCCGCGGTGCCGGACGCGGCGGCGTTCGGCGGCGTCACGTTCTCGACGCCCGCAGCCTCCGTCGCCGAGGAGTACGCCGAGGTCGTCGACGGCATGGACGGTCTCGTGCCGACCGTGACGGTCGGGTCGGTCGCCGGGGGCTCGGCCCAGCTGCACTGGTCCTGGCCGCTGGTGGCCGGGAGCGACCCGTGGACCTACGACTCCACCGTCCGGCTCTCCGGCCAGGGCTCGTCGACCGCCGTGGTCTGGGCGCGCAGCGACGTGCAGCCGAAGCTCGGCAAGGCGGACGTGCTCAACGCGCTCACCCTGCCGGGCCGTCGCGGCGAGATCATCGGCGCGCACGGCTCGGTCATCGTCAGGAACCGCGCGGTGGTGCGCGTGGGCATCGACCGCAGCCGGACGACCGCGGCCGCCGCCGCGGCCTCCGCGCGCACGCTCGCGGGACTCGTCGGGATCGCCCCGGCGGCGTACGTGAAGGCGGTGAAGGCGGCCGGTGCCGCGGCCTTCGTGGAGGCGATCACCTACCGCGCGGGCCAGGTGCCCGCGGCCGTCCAGCACGCGTCCTTGCCCGGGCTGCTGACGGTCGACGGCTCGCTCCCGCTCGCGCCGACCAAGGAGTTCGCCGGCGCGCTGCTCGGCCGGGTCGGTCCGGTCACCGCGGACGCGATCAAGAAGGACCCGACCCTCAAGGTCGGCGACGAGATCGGCCTGTCCGGCCTGCAGGCACGGTACGACGGCCAGCTCCGCGGCACCCCCGGCCGCGAGGTGCGCGCCGAGACCCCCGGCACCACCGTCACCCCGCGCACGCTCGTGCGGATCGGCGGCAGGGCCGGCAAGCCGCTGCAGGTGACCCTCGACCCGCGCCTGGAGCAGAAGGCCGAGGACCTGCTCGCGAACGTCGGCCCGGCCAGCGCGCTCGTCGCGATCCGGCCGAGCACCGGCGCCATCCTGGCCGCCGCCAACGGGCCAGGCACCGACGGCCAGAACTACGCGACCTACGGCCGGTTCGCGCCGGGGTCGACGTTCAAGATGATCGGCAGCCTCGCGCTGCTGCGGTCCGGGCTCTCCCCGAGCAGCACGGTCACCTGCCCGCCCGCGGTCAGCGTCGACGGCAAGCGGTTCGAGAACGACAGCGACTACCCGCCGTCCGCGCTCGGCAGCATCCCGCTGAGCACCGCGCTGGCCTGGTCGTGCAACACCGCCTACATCGGCCAGCGCGACACGATCGCCAAGGGCGGGCTCGCCAAGGCCGCCGCCACGCTGGGCTTCGGGATCGACCACGACACCGGCTTCCCGGCGTACTTCGGGCAGGTGCCGGCGGCGGCCAGCGAGACCGAAGCCGCCGCGGACATGATCGGGCAGGGCAAGATCCTCGCCTCCCCGATGGCCATGGCGACGGTGATGTCCTCGATCGTGGCCGGCCACACCGTCGTCCCCCATCTCGTGGACGGGGTGACCTCGCCGGTGCCCTCCGGGGTCGCGCCGCTCACGGCGGACGAGGCGAAGGAGCTGCGCGGGATGCTGCGCGGCGTGGTCACCGGCGGCACCGGTCGCGGCCTGCTCGGGCTGCCGGGCCCGGCCGTCATCGCGAAGACAGGGACGGCCGAGTTCGACGCGGGCGGCGGCACCACCAAGACCCACGCGTGGATGGTCGCCGGCCAGGGCGACCTCGCTGTCGCCGTGTTCGTCGACGTCGGTGTCACGGGCGCCCAGACGGCCGGCCCGATCCTGGCCGACTTCCTGCGCGCCGCGCGCTGACTACTCCGGCAGCTCCCAGACCAGGAGGTCGGTGGGCACCGCCGCCGTGACCTCGTACGCCGGCTCGCCGGCCAGCAGGAACGCGTCGCCGGTCTGGAGCGGCTCGGCGAGCGAGGACCGCAGCAGCGCGCCGGTGGCGACGAAGGCGTGCACCCGCGGGCCGGCCGGCAGCGTGGTGGTGCCGCCCGCGTCGAGGTGCACCGGGGTGAGGACGGCGTCGCCGGCGGCGGTCGGCACGGTCAGCGCCCCCGCGCCCGTGCGGTACGCCGGCCCCGCACCGGCCGCGGCGTCACCGGCCCGCAGCCAGACCTGGACGAAGCGCGCCGGGCCGTCGCCGGTGGCGTGCTCGCTGTGCCGGACACCGTCGCCGGTGGACAGCCAGCCCCACGAGCCGGCGCCGACCTCGGTCGTCGTACCGGAGGAGTCGGCGTGGACGAGGGTGCCGGAGACCACCCACGAGACGATCTCCAGGCCGCTGTGCGGGTGCTCGTCGAAGCCCTGCCCGGAGCCGAGCAGGTGGTCGTCGTGGCAGACCATCGGACCGAAGTCGAGGCGGGTCGGGTCGTAGTGCTCGCCGAACGCGAAGCCGTGCCGGGTGAGCCGGCCGGCGACCCGGTCGGTGAAGCGTTCGGTTCCCCTGCGGATGTCGACGGTCACGTGGAAGATTGTGCCTGTGCCGTTCTCGGTCCGGACGGAGCGGTTCCCCGCAGGGTTCCGCTTCGGGACCGCTACTTCCGCCTGCTCGGTCGAGGGTGCGTCCGCCGAGCGTGGCCGGACCATCTGGGACACCTTCGCGGAGACGCCCGGCAACATCATCGACGGCTCGACGCCGGACGAGGCGTGCGACCACGTGCACCGCTACGTCGAGGACCTCGACCTGCTGCGCGAGCTCGGTGCGTCGTCGTACCGCTTCTCGATCGCGTGGTCGCGGGTCCTCCCGGAGGGCCGCGGCCGGGTCTCGCGCAGCGGTCTGGACTTCTACGACCGGCTCGTCGACGGGCTGCTCGAGCGCGGCATCGAGCCGACGGCCCTGCTGCACCACTTCGACCTGCCGCAGGCCCTCGAGGACCGCGGCGGCTGGGCGGACCGGGCGAGCGTCGACGCCTTCGAGGAGTACGCCGGCGTGGTCGGTGAGCGGCTCGTCGACCGGGTCGTGCACTGGATCCCGATGCACGAGCCGACCTCGGTGGTGATCCTCGGCTACGGGATCGGGCAGCACGCCCCCGGACACCGCCTCGTCTTCGACGCGGTCCCGATCGCGCACCACCTGCTGCTCGCGCACGGACGCGCGGTCGGCGTGCTGCGCGGCCTCGGTGCGCGGAGCATCGGCTCCTCCAACGGGCACGCACCGATCTGGCCGGCGTCGCTCGACGACGCCGACATCGCGGCCTCGAAGCTGTTCGACGCCATCTGGAACGGGATCGCGCTCGAGGGCATGCTGCGCGGGCGCTACCCGGCCGACCTGGCGCCGGTGATGGAGGAGGTCATCCGGCCCGGCGACATGGAGACGATCAGCCGGCCGCTCGACTTCTACGGGATCAGCTACTACGGCGCGCACCGGATCCGGGCCGCCGACCCGGGCGCCCCGGCGCCGATCGAGCTCGCCGAGATCGTCGGCTACGACCGCACCGACAGCGGCTGGGCGGTCGTGCCCGAGGCGCTCACGGACTGGCTCACCGCGACGGGCGAGCGCTACCCGGGGCTGCTGCCGCCGCTCGTGGTGACCGAGTGCGGGGCGTCGTACAACGACGAGGTGGACGCGTCGGGCGAGATCCACGACGACGGGCGGATCGCGTACCTGGCCGCGCACCTGGAGGCTGTCGCGGAAGCGATCGAGCGCGGGGCCGACGTGCGCGGGTTCTTCGTGTGGAGCCTGCTCGACTGCTGGGAGTGGGACGACGGCTTCGTGACGCCCTATGGGCTGGTGCACGTCGACCACGGCACCCAGGTCCGCACGCCGAAGGCGTCCTTCGGCTGGTACCGCGGGCTGCTCGCCGAGCACCGAGGGCGGATGGCAAGGTGAGCGGGGTGAGCGACGAGATCGCCCGACTGGCCGGCCGGCTGCCGGCCGGCTTCCGGTTCGGCACCAGCACGGCGGCGTACCAGATCGAGGGTGCGGTGAAGGAGGACGGCCGCGGGCCGTCGATCTGGGACACCTTCTGCGCCGAGCCGGGCCGGGTGATGGACGGGTCGAGCGGCGAGGTCGCGTGCGACCACTACCACCGCGTCGACGAGGACGTCGCGCTGATGCGGGATCTCGGCACCACCGGCTACCGGTTCTCGATCGCGTGGCCGCGGATCGTGCCCGCCGGGTCGGGGGCGGTGAACGCGGCCGGGCTGGACTTCTACGACCGGCTCGTCGACACGCTGCTCGCCGCGGGTCAGGCGCCGATGGCGACGCTCTACCACTGGGACCTGCCCCAGCCGCTCGAGGACGCCGGGGGTTGGCTGGCGCGGGACACCGTCGAGCGCTTCGGTGAGTACGTCGAGGTGGTGGCCGCGCGCCTCGGCGACCGGGTCGCCGACTGGGTGCCGGTCAACGAGCCGAACGTCGCCGGCCTGATGGGGTACGGCGTCGGCATGCTCGCCCCCGGGCGGGCGCTGCTGTTCGACGCGCAACCGGTGACCCACCACCTGCTGCTCGCCCACGGGCGGGCGGTGGCGGCGCTGCGCGCGGCCGGTGCGCTCGGCCGGATCGGGTGCGCGAACAACCACGCGCCGATCTGGCCGGCCTCGGACGAGGACGCCGACGTCGGTGCGGCCAAGCTCTTCGACGCGCTCTGGAACGGGCAGTACGTCGAGCCCATGCTGATTGGCCGCTACCCGGCCGACATCGCGCTGCTGATGGAGGAGTTCCCGGGCCTGGTGCGCGACGGCGACCTCGCCGCCATCCGGCAGCCGCTCGACTTCTACGGCATCAACTACTACAACCCGATGCGGATCGGGGCCGCGGCCGAGGACGCCGACCTGCCCTTCGACTTCCGCGACGTCGTGGGCTACCCGGTGACCGACCTCGGCTGGCCCGTCGTCCCGGACGCCTTCCGCGAGCTGCTGATCACGCTGCGGGCCCGCTACCGGGCGGTGATGCCGCCCTTCGTGATCACCGAGTCGGGCTGCTCCTACGGGGTGGGGCCGGACGCCTCGGGGGTCGTGGCCGACCAGGAACGGATCGACTACCACGCCGGCCACCTGCGGGCCGTCGCCGAGGCGAACGAGCGCGGCGCCGACGTCCGGGGCTACTACTGCTGGTCGCTGCTCGACAACTTCGAGTGGGCCGACGGGTACGCGCAGCGGTTCGGGCTGGTGTGGGTGGACTTCGCGACCCAGGAGCGGATCCCCAAGGCCAGCTACCGGTGGTTCGGGGAGCTCATCTCGGCGCACCGGGCGGCGGCTAATTCACGGGTTAACCCGTGAATTAGCCACTCCTGCGGGGAAGTTTCCCGGTAGGAGTGGCTATTTCTCCGCGTCGGTCGCCGGATTCGCCCCTCACCCCAGCGCAGCCGCCGTCCGGCTGACGACCTCGGTGAGCCGCTCGGGGCTGGTCGCCAGGTTCACCCGGACGTGCCCGGTCAGGCCCGGGTGGTAGTCGTGGCCGGCCGCGAGCCGCACCCGGCCCCGCTCCAGGGCGACCGCGGCGGGGTCGTCGTGGCCGTACGCGCGCAGGTCCACCCAGGCCAGGTACGTCGCCTCCAGCGGCCGCATCCGCGTCTCCGGGAGGTGCTCGGCCAGCAGCCGGGTGAACAGGTCGCGCTGCTCGCCGAGCCGGGCTACCAGCGCGGCGAGCCAGGTGTCGCCCTCGGTGTACGCCGCGATCGCGGCCGCCACCCCGAGCGGCGACCAGGAGTCGTTGCGCACCATCGGCAGCGAACGGACCAGGTCGCGGGTCGCGTCGTCGCCGACCACGACCTGGGCGCAGCGCAGACCGGCCACGTTGAACGCCTTCGAGGCGGCCACGACCGCGACGGCGTGGTCGGCCGTGCCGTCAATGGACAGGTACGGCACGTGCCGCGGTGAGCCCGGCAGCACCAGCGGTGCGTGGATCTCGTCGGCGACCACGCGGGCGCCGTACCGGACGACGAGGTCGCGCACGGCCTCGAGCTCGGGGCGTGTGAAGACCCGGCCCCACGGGTTGTGCGGGTTGGTCAGCAGCACCGTCCGAGCGCCGGCGGCGAGGTGTCGCTCCAGCGCCCCCAGGTCGATCTCGGCGCGTGCGGCGTCGGGGTCGACGACGAGGTCCCAGCGCTCGCGGCCGGTCACCCCGCCGACGTCGAGCAGCGGCGGGTAGCCGGGCAGCGTCATCACCACCGGCGCGTCCGCGGACAGCGCGTCGAGCGCGAGCCGCACGCCCGCGGTGACGTCGACCGTCGGGATCACGTGCGTCGGGTCGACGACGTGGCCGAAATGCCGGGCCGCGAAGCCGGCGTACGCCTCACCGAGCGGGCCGCCGACGGGGAAGTCCGGGTACCCGGTCGTCCCCGCGGTCACCGCCTCCAGCAGCGCGGCCGCGATCGGGGGCGCGAGCGCGAAGTCCATCTCCGCGACCCAGGCCGGCAGCACGTCCGGCTCGACCATCCCCCACTTGCACGGCAGGGCCCGCCGCGCCTCCTCGTCGGTCAGGTCGCACAGCATGTTGCCGAGCCTAGAGGGCGGCAGCCACCTCGGTGCCCTGCTTGATCGCGCGCTTGGCGTCCAGCTCGGCGGCGACGTCGGCGCCGCCGATGACGGTGCGGCTGTCGCGCACCAGCGTCCGCACCGACTCCTGGCCGGCGCAGATGACGACGTGGTCGACGTCGAGCACCTGCTGCGTCACCGTGCCGTCGGCCGCGGTGACGGTGATGTGCAGGCCGGCGTCGTCGATCAGGTCGTACGTCGCCCCGCTCACCTGGTGCACGCCGTCCTGCTTGAGGTGGGCCAGGTGCGCCCAGCCCGAGGTCTTGCCGAGGTCCTTGCCGATCCGCGACGTCTTGCGCTGCAGCAGCCACACCTCGCGCGCGGGGTTGCGCGGTTTGGCCGCGCCCAGGCCGCCCTGGTCGATGAGCGGGTCGCCCACGCCCCAGTGCGCCTTCCACTCCTCGAGGGTCTCCTCCTCGTGGGTGAGGAAGACGGCCATGTCGACGCCGATGCCGCCGGCGCCGATCACCGCGACGCGGCGACCCGGGACGACCCGGCCGTCGAGGACGTCGGCGTACGAGACGGCCTTGGGGTGGTCGATGCCGGGGATTTGCGGGATGCGCGGCACGACGCCGGTCGCCACGACGACCTCGTCGAAGCCGGCCAGCGCGGCGTCGTCCGCCTCGGTGTTGAGACGTACGTCGACGCCGAGCACCTCGAGCCGGCGCGTGTAGTAGCGCACGGTGTCGCGGAAGTCCTCCTTGCCGGGGACCTGCATGGCGAGCCGGAACTGTCCGCCGAGCTCCGCCGAGCGCTCGAACAGCGTCACGGCGAGGCCGCGCTCGGCCGCGGCCACGGCGGCCGAGAGGCCGGCCGGGCCGGCACCCACGACGGCGACGGACTTCTTCACCCGGGTCGGGGCGAGCACCAGCGTGGTCTCGCGGCCGGCCCGCGGGTTGACGAGGCAGGAGACCTTCTTGTTCTGGAAGGCGTGGTCCAGGCAGGCCTGGTTGCAGGCGATGCAGATGTTGATCTCGTCGGTGCGGCCCGAGGCGGCCTTGTTCACCAGCTCGGGGTCGGCCAGGAACGGCCGCGCCATCGACACCGCGTCGGCGGCACCGGAGGCGATGATCTCCTCGGCCAGCTCCGGGGTGTTGATCCGGTTGGACGCGATGACCGGCACGGACACGTGCGGCTTGAGCGCCGCGGTGGAGTCGACCCACGCGCCCCGCGGGACCTGGGTGATGATCGTCGGCACCCGCGACTCGTGCCAGCCGATGCCGGTGTTGAACACGTCGACGCCGGCCTTCTCCAGCTCCTGCGCGAGCGTGATGATGTCCTCCCAGCGCTGGCCCCCCTCGACCAGGTCGAGCAGGGAGATCCGGTACTGGATCACGAAGTCGTCGCCCACGAGCTCACGGGCCCGGCGCACGATCTCGAGCGGGAAGCGCATCCTCTTCTCCGGCGTACCGCCCCACGCGTCGGTGCGCTTGTTGACGCGCTCGGCGAGGAACTGGTTGATGCCGTAGCCCTCGGACCCCATGATCTCGACGCCGTCGTAGCCGGCCTTCTTCGCCAGCCACGCCGACCGCGCGAAGGCATCCACCGTTCGTGAGACCTCGCGGGCCGACATCGCCTTCGGCTTGAACGGGTTGATCGGCGCCTGGATCGCGGAGGCCGAGGCGTTGAACGGGTTGTAGCCGTAGCGGCCGGCGTGCAGCAGCTGCAGGAAGATCCGGCCGTCGTGGCGGTGCACGGCGTCGGTGACGGCCCGGTGCCGGATCGCGTGCAGCCGGGTCGACATCTCCGAGCCGAACGGCTTGAGCCAGCCGCGCTTGTTGGGCGAGAAGCCGCCGGTGATGATCAGCCCGACACCACCACGCGCCCGCTCCTCGTAGAACGCGGCGAGCTTCGCGACGTCCCACGGGTGGTCGTCGAGACCGGTGTGCATCGAGCCCATCACCACGCGGTTGCGCAGCTCCAGGTTGCCGACGCGCAGCGGCGCGAGCAGGTGCGGGTACGGCGTCGTGGTGGTGGTCATCGGTTCTCCCAGGTGTCCAGGTATTCGGTGAGCCACACGATCTGCCCCTCCTCGAGGAGGAGCCCGCCGCGCAGCACGAGGTACTGATCGAGCTCGAGCCCGTCCAGGCCGGCCGGCCCGTCGGGGTAGTCCCGCTTCATCAGGGACGTGTAGATGTCCAGGCGCACGCGGTGGTCCGCGACGAGGTCGCGCACCGAGGCGAGGACGGCCGCCCGGTCGCCGAACGAGGCGCCGCGGAGCTTGACGGCGAGCTCGCTGCGCACGGCCTGCTCCTTGGTGGGGGCGGCCAGCCAGCCGGCCAGCTCGTCGCGGCCGGCTGCCGTGACGGCGTACACCTTCTTGTCGGGCTTGCCCTGCTGCACGACGACGTCGACCGACACCCAGCCGTCGGACTCCATCCGGCCGAGCACCCGGTAGATCTGCTGGTGGGTGGCGGACCAGAAGTAGCCGATCGAGCGCTCGAAGCGGCGGGACAGCTCCAGGCCGGAGGACGGACGCTCGCTCAGGGCGACGAGCAGCGCGTGTTCCAGGGCCATGGCCTCACTGTGACAGACCTATGCAACTCGTTGCAAGGTGACCTGTCCCACCCGCCACCGATAGGTTCGGCCCCATGCGTGCTGCCCAGGTCCTCACCACCACCGGTCCCGCCGACGTCGTCGTCCAGGAGGTGCCCGAGCCGACGCCGCAGTCGCACGAGCTGCTCATCGACGTGCACAGCGTCGGCATCTCCTTCCCCGACCTGCTGCTGAGCAAGGGGGAGTACCAGCTCAAGCCGGAGCCGCCGTTCACCCTCGGCGTCGACATCGCCGGCACCGTGGTCTCCGGCCCCGGCTTCGCGCCCGGCCAGCGCGTCTGCGCCGTCGGTCCGTACGGCGGTGCCGCGGAGCGGGTCGCCATGCCGGCGGACATGGTCTTCGCGCTGCCCGACGAGCTCAGCTTCGACGAGGGCGCGGCCATCCCGATGAACTACCTGACCGCGCTGTTCGCCCTCGACGAGCGCGGCGGCCTGTGCGAGGGCGACACCGTGCTGGTCAACGGCGCGGCCGGCGGTGTCGGCAGCGCGGCCCTGCAGGTCGCCCGCGGCATGGGCGTGCGCACGATCGCCCTGGTGAGCACGCCGGAGAAGGCGGAGTTCGCGAAGGCGGCCGGCGCCGACGAGACCGTCCTGGTCGACGGCTTCCGCGACGCCGTCGCCGCCCTCACCGACAGGCGCGGCGTCGACGCCGTGCTCGACGTCGTCGGCGGCGGCCTCTTCACCGACTCGCTGCGCTCGCTCGCCCCGCAGGGCCGGATGCTGGTCGTCGGGTTCGCGGCCGGGGAGGGCATCCCCGAGGTCAAGGTCAATCGGCTGCTGCTCAACAACATCGACGTCCGGGGTGTCGGCTGGGGCGCCTACGCCTTGATGACGCCCGGCTACCTGCAGAAGCAGTGGGCCCAGCTGGTGCCGATGATCGAGGACGGCGTGATCCGGCCGCCGATCGGCCGGACGTTCCCCCTCGACGGGTTCAGCGAGGCGCTGCTCGAGATGGACGCGCGCGGCACG
>DATFHM010000268.1:0-2943 GCA_035248385.1 Nocardioides sp.
CCAGATCGTCATCTTCTTGATGTCGGTGACGGCCGCGCCGGTCTTCGCCGCGAGCTGGGAGATCGCCCGGTTGTGGTCGAGACGGGTCAGCGCGGAGAAGCGGTTCTGCGGGATGTCGGGGGCGTTGGTCATCGCGATCAGCGCGTTGGTGTTGGCCGGGTTGCCGGTCACGCCGACGCGGACGTCGGAGGCGGCCACCTCGTTGAGCGCCTTGCCCTGGGCGGTGAAGATCGCGCCGTTCGCGGAGAGCAGGTCGCTGCGCTCCATGCCCGGGCCGCGCGGACGGGCGCCCACCAGCAGGGCGAGGTTCACGCCGTCGAAGATCTTGGTCGGGTCCGAGCCGATCTCGACGCCGGCCAGGTCCGGGAACGCGCAGTCGTCGAGCTCCATGACCACGCCCTCGAGAGCCTTGAGGGCCGGCTCGATCTCGAGCAGCCGCAGCTCGATCGGGCGGTCGCCGCCGAGCGCGCCGCTGGCGATGCGGAAGAGTAGGCTGTAGCCGATCTGGCCGGCGGCGCCGGTGACGGCAACCTTGAGCGGGGTGGTGCTCACGTGGTGACTCCTGGTCATCTGAGGGTGATCTGAGGGGACCCCGCGAACGTAGCAGCGCCGCGCCGTGGAACGGGAGGTGCACGCTCTCCGAGATGCGCTGCGACAATCGGCCCGTGCCACGACCGGGGAGTACGACAAGGCGCGCGGGTGTCGCTGCCGGCGTGCTCCTGCTGACGGGGCTGGCGGGCTGCGGCAGCGGTGCGCCGGCGTACCCGCCGACGGGGGTGGACGGCCTGCAGATCCCCACCGTCTCGCCGGCGCCCCAGGACTTCGTGGCGAGCGTCGACAACCCGTGGTTCCCGGTGCTGCCCGGAACCCGCTGGGTCTACCGGACGGCCGGCAGCCCGTTCCGGACCACCGTGGTCGCGGCCCCGGGGCCGGTGGTGGACGGCGTGCCGACCGCGATGCTGACCACGACCGAGACCGGTTCGGCGCCGATCCGCGACTACTACGCCCAGGACCGGGCGGGGAACGTGTGGTGGTTCGGCCGGGCGGGGGAGTGGCGGGCCGGGGGCGATGTCGGACCGGGACTGGCGATGCCAGCAGCGCCGCGGCGCGGCGACGGCTACTGGATGGCCGACCTCGGTGACGTCAGCGTGCACGGCGTCGTGGTCGACACCGACCGCGCGTGGGACGCACGGATCGGCAGCACCGAGCACGCCGTGGTGATCGAGGTCGTCCGCGGCAGCACGGCCGACGTCGAGACGTTCTCGCCCGGCATCGGGATGGTCAGAAAAGGCCAGGCGGGGCTGGTGTCGTACACCAGCCCCGCCCGGTCCTGACTCACTGAGGACTCACTGCGAGCTCACCGCGGACTCACTGAGGCGGTAGCACCTGCGTGTGCTCGCCACCGTCCTGGGACGGCCCGCCCTGGACCTCGCCGCCGAGCGGCGCCTGGGACGCCTGCGGAGCGGGCGGTGCAGGCGGCTGCTGCGGCGCGGGGATCCACTGCTGCGTGGCCGGGTCCCACTGCCAGCCGTCCTGGATGATCGGCTGCTGCGCGGTGGCCTGCTGGCCCCACTGCTGCGCGAAGGCCTGGTCGGCCGCGGCACCGCCGCCACCCAGCTTGAGGCCGGAACCCGGCACCGGGTCGCCGTCGCGGCCGAACAGGACCGGGTAGGCCGCCCCGACGAGGGCCGCGCCGATCAGCGGCGCGACGATGAACAGCCAGACGTCCTTGATCGCGTCGGAGCCGGAGAAGAACGCGACGCCCAGCGAACGGGCCGGGTTGACCGAGGTCCCGTCGAGGTTGATGCCGACGAAGTGGATCGCGGCCAGCGACAGACCGATGGCGAGCGGAGCCAGCGGGGCGATCGTGGGGTTGCGGAGGTCGGTGACAGCCAGGATCACCAGCACGAAGATGCCGGTGAGGATGACCTCGAGCAGCAGCGCGCCACCCACGCCGATGTGCAGGTGGGCGCCGTAGTCGTCGCCGTACCCGTTGTTGCCGAGCGGGTCGCCGAACTTCCAGTGCACGCCGCCGGCGTGGATGCTGAGCGCGACCAGGGCGAGGAGGAGGCCGCCGACCAGGGCGCCGACGACCTGGACGGCGGCGTACAGGCCGGTGTCCTTCCAGGCGATCCGGCCCGCGAGCGCGGCGCCGACCGAGACGGCCGGGTTGAAGTGGCCGCCGGAGACGCGGCCGAAGCTGTAGGCCAGCATCAGGATGGTGATGCCGAACGCGAGACCGGTCGGGGCGACGTCGCCACCGGTCGCGACAGCGGTGCCGCAGCCGACGAAGACGAGGATCGCGGTGCCGATCGCCTCGGCGAGCAGCTTCTGGGCAAGGGTGGACGTCCCCGGTTCCGGGGCGTCGATCACTACTTCGGTCATGGTGAAGGTTCTCTCCTCGAGAGGGCGCGTGAAACCAACCGGACCCGACCACCCTAGGAGATCGGGGACCGGTTGCCTGCCCCCTGCGTGGGTGACAGGCTGACTGCGCACCCGCGCCCACAGGTGATGAGATATCTTGACGTCAAGAGTTATCTGTACGCCGCAGGCCGACCGATCCCTAGGAGACGCTCGAAGATGCCCAGCATCATCTACACCCACACCGACGAGGCGCCGCTGCTGGCGACGTACTCCTTCCTCCCGATCGTCGAGGCGTACGCCGCCAAGGCCGGTGTCGCCCTCGAGACGCGTGACATCTCGGTCGCGGCGCGCATCCTGGCCCAGTTCGGGCTGGCCGACGACGCGCTGTCTGAGCTCGGCGAGCTGGCCAAGACGCCGGACGCCAACATCGTCAAGCTGCCCAACATCTCCGCCTCCATCCCGCAGCTCAAGGCCGCGATCAAGGAGCTGCAGGAGAAGGGCTACGCCGTCCCCGACTACCCGGAGGCCCCGGCCACCGAGGAGGAGAAGGCGATCGCGGCCAAGTACGACAAGGTCAAG
>DATFHM010000269.1:0-2583 GCA_035248385.1 Nocardioides sp.
CGCAGCATCGCCGTCATCGCGGCCTCGGACTCGACCTGCAGGTCGGCCAGCACGTTGCGCATCAGCGGCTGGTCGATCAGCGCCTTGCCGAACGCGACCCGGTGCCGCGCGTGGTGCGCGGCCTGGGCGAGCGCCGACCGCATCCCCGAGGTCGAGCCGATCACGCAGTCGAGCCGGGTCATGTTCACCATCTCCACGATGGTCTTGACGCCGCGCCCCTCCTCGCCGACCAGCCAGCCGATGGCGTCGTCGTACTCGATCTCGGAGGAGGCGTTGGACTTGTTGCCCATCTTGTCCTTGAGCCGCTGGAAGCGGATCGGGTTCGCGTCGCCGCCCGGCAGCACCCGCGGCAGCAGGAAGCACGACAGCCCGCCGGGCGCCTGGGCGAGGGTGAGGAACATGTCGCTCATCGGCGCGGAGGTGAACCACTTGTGGCCGCGGATCACGTAGGTGCCGTCGGGCTGCGGTGTGGCTGTCGTCGTGTTGGCGCGTACGTCGGACCCGCCCTGCTTCTCGGTCATCGACATGCCGGCGATGAGGCCGCGCTTGGTCGCCGGGTCCTGCAGGCCGAAGTCGTAGACGCGGTTGGTGAGCAGCGGCTCGAACTGCGCGGAGAGCTCGGCGTTGGCGCGCAGGGCCGGCACCACGGCGTACGTCATCGAGATGGGGCAGCCGTGGCCGGCGTCGACGTTCCAGACCGCGAACTTCGCCGCGCGCGCGACGTGCGCGCCCGGCCGGTCGTCGGCCCACGGCGCGGCGTGCACGCCATGGGTCACGGCGGTCTCCATGAGCTGGTGGTACGCCGGGACGTACTCCACCTCGTCGACGCGGCGGCCGGTGCGGTCGAAGGTGTGCAGTCTCGGCGGGACCCGCTCGGCCCAGCGCCCGCGGTCGATCCACTCCTGGCTGCCGGCCATCCGGCCGAGCTCGTGGATCTCGTCCAGCGCCCAGACCGCGCCCTCCCGCTCGACGCCCTCGAGCAGGACCGGGTCGTCCGCGGTGTCGTGACCCACCAGCGGCGGGACCTGGTTGAAGACCTCGTGCGTGCTGCTGGCCATCTGGATCATCCCTTGTTCGTCGAAGGTCCGAAGTCGTCGTACGGCGCGGCGTCGCGCTCGCGCACCGCCTGCTTGAAGCCCACCTCGGCGGCCCGCGCCGCGAAGGAGTAGCCCTCGCGGGTGTGCCGCGAGATCCCGTCGAAGACGGTGCTGATCATCTGGCTGTTCTGCACGCCCTGCGCGAGCAGCGCGGAGTTGAGCGCGAGCTTGACCATCATCAGCTGGTTCAGCGGCATCGCCGCGATGCGGGCGAGGAGGTTCTCAGTGCGGGCGTCGAGGTCCTCGGGCTCCGGCGCCTCGATCGCGAGACCCCACTCCAGCGCCTCCCGGCCCGAGAGCGTGTCGCCGGTGAGCAGCAGTCGCTTCGCCCGCTGGTCGCCGAGCCGGTGCGCCCACATGCCCGCGCTCGGCACGCCCCACACCCGAGTGGGCGGGTAGCCGATCTTCGCGTCGGCCGCGATCAGGATCTGGTCGCAGTGCAGCGCGATGTCGGTGCCGCCGGCAACGCAGAAGCCGTGGATCTTGGCGACCGTGGGCTTGTTGGCGTGCAGCAGGGAGGCGTAGCCCTTGGTGAAGCGGCTCATCATCGCGTAGTCGACCATAGGGTCCCACTGCTTGGCCGGGTCGTGGTTCGGGACCGCCTGCTCGGCGAATGCGCCGAGGTCGTAGCCGCCGCAGAAGCCCTTGCCGCGACCGCTCACGACGATCACGTGCACGCGCGGGTCGAGGTCCGCGCGCTCGACGGCGTGCGCGAGGTCGGTGGGGGTGTCGAGGGTGATCGCGTTGCCGTGCTCGGGCCGGTTGAAGGTGATCCGCGCGATCCGGCCGTCGACCTCGTAGGTGAGGGTCGCGTACGTCGCCGCCGTGTCGTCGAGCGGCAGGCCGGCGTACGCCGAGTCGGCGCCCTCGAACGCGTCACGGCGCCACGGCGCTGCATCTGTCATACCGGCGACGTTACAACTATGCTGACAACTGTGTCCAGATCTGTAGCGCCCGCTCTGCCGGCGCGGTCGGTCGTGCTGAGCCTGCTGCTCGGCTCCCACCCCGATCGGCTGAGCCCCGCGGCGCTGACCCGGGCCGGCGACCACTTCGGCGTCCCGGCCTCGACGATGCGGGTCGCGCTGACCCGCGCGGTCGCTGCGGGCGACCTGGTGCGCGTGGACGGCGACTACGTGCTCGGCGAGCGGCTGGTCCGCCGCCAGCGCCGCCAGGACGAGGCGGTCGACGACGCGGAGACACCGTGGGACGGCACCTGGGAGATGGCGGTCGTGGTGGTCGGCGGCCGGTCCGGGGCCGACCGCGCGGCGCTGCGCGAGCTGCTGTCGTCGTACCGGCTGGGCGAGCTGCGCGAGGGCGTCTGGACGCGTCCGGCCAACCTCCGCCGGCCGCGTGGGTACGCCGGCGAGCCGGTCCTCCGCACCTTCAGCTCGGTGCCCGACGACCCGGCCGAGCTGGCCCGCGCGCTGTGGGACCTGCCCGCGTGGGCGCGGGAGGGCCGCCGCCTGCTCCGCGCCCTCGAGCGGAC
>DATFHM010000270.1:0-23919 GCA_035248385.1 Nocardioides sp.
GCGCGCTTGGCGACCATGTTGACGACGACGCCGTAGAGCCGGCCGCCGACCTGCTGGATGCGGTTGACCGCCTCGGTGACCTGGTCGCGCGTGGTGTGCGCGTGCCGGATGACGACGATGACGCCGTCGGCCAGCGTGGACAGGACCGACGCGTCGGCGACGGGGAGCAGCGGCGGCGCGTCGATGATGACGGTGTCGTAGGACGCCCGCAGCCGGCGGATCAGGTCGTGGGTCACCCGCGACTGCAGGATCTCCGTGGGGTTCGGCGGCTTCGCGCCGCTGGCGAGAACGTGCAGGCCGCTCGGGCCGTGCACCTGGATCGCGTCGGCGATCTCGGTCTTGCCGACCAGCGCCGTGGTGAGGCCGACGGCCGGGTCGAGGCCCAGCGTGCTGGCCACGCGCGGACGACGCAGGTCCGCGTCGATGATCAGCGTGCGGCGGCCGGTCTGGGCCAGCGCGACGGCGAGGTTCGTCGACGTCATGGTCTTGCCCTCGCCGGGGACGGCGGAGGTGATGACCAGGCAGCGCGGCTGGTTGTCGAGGTCGATGAACTGCAGGTTCGTGCGCAGCAGGCGGAACGCCTCGGTGCGGGCCGCGAACCCGCCCAGGTCGGTGAGCAGCGGTGCGCGCCGGATGTCGCCGTCGAAGCCGATGCTCGCGAGCACCGGCGCCTCGGTGATGTCGGCGACGTGGTCGGCGGTGCGGATCGTGCGGTCCAGCAGCTCGCGGGCGATCGCGAGGGCGACGCCGAGCAGCAGGCCGATGAGACCGGCGACGACCAGGTTGAGCGCGGGGTGCGGGCTCACCGGGTTGGGGTTGTACGTCGCCTGGTTGGTGATCTCGGCGCTGATCTGCGACTCACCGGTGGAGCCGGAGGGCGTCTCGAGCTCGGCGATGTACTTGGTGAACAGGTCGGTCGCCGTGTCCGCGATCTTCTGCGCCTCGCGGGCGTTGGGGTCGGTCACGGTGAGCGTGATCAGCGAGGTCGACTCGACGACCTGGGCGCTGATCTCCGAGGCCAGCTCCTCCGGCGTCATGTCCAGGTTGAGCTGGTTGACGACCCGCTGGGCCAGCTCGGTGCTCTGCGCCAGGTCGGCGTAGGCCGTGGCCCGGTTCTGCGCGAACAGCGTGGCGGCGTACGCGTCCGTCATGTTGCGGACGTCGATCTTCAGGAAGACCTCGGTCGTGGACTGGTACTTCGGCGTGATGAGCGCGGTGACACCACCGGCCGCGACCAGGGCGACGACGAAGACCACCACGACGCTGATCCAGCGCCGACGGATCACGCCGAGAAACTGCTTGAAGTCCACGAGGTTGCCCCAAGGTCGAAGGAAGTCCAGACGGGACGACCGTGCAGGCCGCCGTGGGCATCTTAGGGGGTCGATGGGTGGCCCTGGTTAGGCTGCCTCCGTGTCGCCCGAGGTACGCCGTCGCCGCCGAGCTCGCGGCTGGCGACGGATCCGCCGGCAGCTGAAGGACCATCCGCGTGCCGCCGCGGCCGCCGGGGTCGGTGTCCTGCTGGTCCTGTTCGGCATCTGGTGCGGCTTCCGGGCGTGGACCGTGGCCCACGACCTGTCGCAGGTCGCGCGCGAGTCCGAGATCATGAAGGCCGCCCTGCTGCGCGGCGACGCGAGCGGTGCCCGCACCGCACTCGACCGGATGCAGGTGGCCGCGAGCCGGGCCGACAGCCACACCGGCGGCCCGACCTGGGCGGTCCTGGAGCACGTCCCCGTCTTCGGTGACGACGCCCGTGGCATCCAGACGGTGTCCTCGGTGCTCGACGACCTCGGCCGTGACGGCCTGCCGCCGGTCGTCGGGGCGGCGCAGCAGGTCACGGGCAACTCCTTCCAGCCGCGCGACCACCGCTTCCCGCTCGCGCGGATCGCGGCGCTCCAGGAGCCGGCCCGGCGCAGCGAGCAGGTGTTCGCCCAAGCCGCCGTGCGGCTCGACGGGGTCGACTCCTCCGGCTTCGTGGGTCCCTTCCGCAGCCGCTTCGACGAGCTGCGCAGCCTGGTGGGCGTCGCGCGGTCGAGCCTCGGATCGGCGTACCGCGCCGCGGAGATGATGCCGTCGCTGCTGGGGGAGCACGGGCCGCGGTCCTACCTGCTGGTGCTCGAGAACAACGCGGAGCTGCGCTCGCTCGGCGGTCTCGCCGGGTCGGTCTCGCTGGTGCACGCCGACCACGGAGTCGTCCACATCGTCCGGCAGGACGACGTGGCCCACCTCGAGGGCGTCAAGAACGTGCCCCCGTTGCCGCTGAAGCCGGACGAGAAGCGGCTGTTCGGGCCGTTGCTCAAGGAGGCCGCCGTCGACGCGACGATGACCCCGGACACCGGTCGCGCCGCGGACATGATCCGGGCGCGCTGGCAGCTCGTCGAGGGCGGCCACGTCGACGGGGTGTTCTTCGTGGACCCGGTCGCGGTGTCCTACCTGCTCCAGGGGCTCGGGCCGGTGTCGGTCCCGCCGTACGGCCCGGTGGGGTCGTGGAACGTGGTGCAGGGCGTGGAGAACCAGATCTACCTGAGCACACCGGACGTCAACCAGCAGAGCGACTACCAGAACGCCGTCGCCCGGGCGGTCTTCAACGTCTTCGCCGACGGGCACGGCGACCCCGTCACCGCGATCCGCGGCCTGGCGCGCGGCGTCGCGGAGGGCCGGATCCGGATGCACTCCTTCGTGCCCGAGGACCAGAGGTCGATCGCCGGCACGGCCATCGCGGGGGAGTTCCCGACCACGCCGACGATCCACCCGCAGGCGGGCGTCTACCTCAACGACTCCACCGAGTCGAAGATGTCCTACTACCTGCAGTACTCCGCGTCGCTGGCCTCCCGCTCGTGCGGCGACGGGATCCAGGACGGTGCCGGCTACCTGTCCCTCACCAGCGCCACGCCGTCGGACCTGTCCAGCCTGCCGACCAGCGTGACCGGCGTCGGGGACCCGGTGCGGGGCATCGCCAAGGGCCAGCAGTACGTCGTGGTCTACCTGACCTCGCCGATCGACGGCGCGATCGCGAGCCTGACCATCGACGGGCGCACCGTCGAGGACCCGGCCCTGGTCGACTTCGCCCGCCGCCAGGTCGCCGGCATCGGCGTGAACCTCGCGCCCGGCTCCACCCACACGATCTCGTGGGTGATGCGGTCCGGCATCCGGCAGACGGGCAGCTGGCAGCTCGCGGTCACGCCCGGATCCGCCCCGGGGACGCAGTCGCGGACCATCCCCTCCGCCTGCTGAATCTCAAAATATGGACATCCGTCTCACAATACGGAATCCCGGCTGGGACCTGCGGCCAACTCGCCCTAGGGTTGCCGTCATGCCCGCCACCTTGCTGACCAAGCGCCGCGCAGTGGACAACTGCCGCGTCAGCTCGGCGCTGTGTCGAATGCACTGAGCGGGGTCTTCCTGCGGCTCGTCCGCACCGACTGACCGGGGCGCTCCTTCTGATCCACCTCGCGTGGATCGTTGCGCCCGGCGACCTCCCCGCGTTGCACTCGATGGTCGGTCTTGCTGGTATTGCACTAAGTCAACCAACTAAGGATACTTTCACCATGAGCCGCGAGAACTCGCTCGTCTCCGCCCAGTGGGTGGCCGACAACCTCGACAACGACAAGGTCGTGCTGATCGAGGTCGACGAGGACACCACCGCCTACAACAAGGGCCACATCAAGGGCGCCATCAAGCTCGACTGGACCACCGACCTGCAGGACCAGGTCCGTCGCGACTTCGTCAACAAGGCGCAGTTCGAGGCCCTCCTCTCCGAGCGTGGCGTCGCGAACGACGACACCGTGGTCCTGTACGGCGGCAACAACAACTGGTTCGCCGCCTACGCCTACTGGTACTTCAAGCTCTACGGCCACCAGGACGTCAAGCTGCTCGACGGCGGCCGCAAGAAGTGGGAGCTGGACAGCCGCGAGCTGACCGACGAGCTGCCCGACCGCGCCCCGACGAGCTACACCGCGCAGGAGCAGGACCACACCATCCGTGCCTTCCGCGACGAGGTCGTCGAGGCCATCGGCGTGAAGAACCTGGTCGACGTCCGCAGCCCCGACGAGTTCGCCGGTCGCCTGCTCGCCCCGGCCCACCTGCCGCAGGAGCAGTCGCAGCGCGCGGGTCACATCCCGACCGCGGTGAACGTCCCGTGGAGCAAGGCGGCCAACGACGACGGCACCTTCCGGTCCGACGACGAGCTGCGCGAGATCTACGGCGAGGCTGGCTTCGACACCTCCAAGGACACCATCGCCTACTGCCGGATCGGTGAGCGTTCCTCGCACACCTGGTTCGTGCTCAAGGAGATCCTGGGCCACGAGAACGTCAAGAACTACGACGGCTCCTGGACCGAGTACGGCAGCCTGGTCGGCGTCCCGGTGGCGCTCGGCGACGAGCCGGGGACCCTCTGATGTGCGGCGCGAAGGCGGGCGGCGTCTCGCTCGGTGACGTCGTCGCGGCGAAGGAGGCCGTGATCCAGGGCCAGGTCCTCAAGGGCGAGGAGCCCGTGGGCAACGCCTACGTGCGCCTGCTCGACAGCACCGGCGAGTTCACCGCCGAGGTCCCCACCTCGGCCACGGGCCACTTCCGGTTCTTCGCCGGCAACGGCCAGTGGACCCTGCGCACCCTCGCCCCCGGCGCCGAGACGGTCGACCGCACCGTCCAGGCCCAGGTCGGCGAGGTCGCCGAGGTCACCATCAACATCTGATCCACCCGGATCGAACCCAGCACCAGGAGCAGCCATGACCGGTATCGCGATCCTCGCGGTGGCGGTCGTGGCTGCCCTGGTGTTCGGCTTCTACCGCAAGCGCGCCGACGGCCGCTTCCGCCCGCAGGTGATGCGCGAGGAGTGGGCCGCGATCTCGGCGGCCCTTCCGGACGCGGAGCTGGGGGAGCGTGCGACCTTCGTCCAGTTCTCCTCCGCCTTCTGCGCGCCCTGCCGCACCACCCGCGCGCTGCTCGCCGACATCGCCGAACGCGAGGACGGGGTCGCGCACCTCGAGATCGACGCCGAGAAGCACCTGGACCTGGTCCGTGCCCTCGACGTACGACGCACCCCGACCACCCTCGTTCTCGACGCCGACGGCCTGGAGCTGACCCGCGCCGCGGGTGCTCCGCGACGCGACCAGGTGCTGTCGGTCCTGCCCGAGGTCGCCCGATGACCGCGTCGGCCGGCATCGACCCGCGCGGGCCGCGGTTCACGGCGAGCGTGACGCTGGTCCTGCTGGCCATCGCCCTGGTGGTGCCGAACCACACCGTGTCCGCGGTCCTGGTCGGGATCCAGGGCGTCTTCTTCGCCATCGGCGTGCTGTTCGGGGTGCACCGCACGCCGACCGGCACCCTCTTCCGCACGCTCATCCGCCCCCGGCTGTCGCCGCCCACCGAGCTGGAGGACCCGGCGCCGCCGCGGTTCGCGCAGGGCGTGGGCCTGGTGTTCGCGGTCGTGGGCTTCCTCGGCTACGCGACGGGCGCCACGCTGCTGGGCCAGGTCGCGGTCGGGTTCGCCGTGGTGGCGGCGCTGCTCAACGCGGCGTTCGGCTACTGCCTCGGCTGCGAGATGTACCTCCTCGGCCTGCGGCTGACCCGCCGCCCCGCGTGACGCGTCCCACCTCCTACCCTGGACGGGTGCCGTGACCGCGACGCGCGAACGGCGTTGATCCGCCGACAGCGTGTGCAGGAGGGCGAATGAATGACGACATCGAGGACACCGAGGCCGAGGCCTCGGCCGACGGCGTGACCCGGACCCGGGTCCGTCGCTCGCGACCCTCGAGCTCGTCGCGCTCGGGCGGCCGCGGATCGTCGCCGACTCGCGCGCGCGGCGGCAGCAGGCCGCTGTTCCTCTTCGGCGTCGGCCTGATCCTGGCCGGGCTCGCCATCCTCTCCTGGGTGGCATGGGAGTTCTGGGGCACGAACTGGGTCTCGCAGCACCGCCAGGAGCAGGTGACCTCGCAGCTCGACAAGGGCTGGCAGAGCGGACAGAACACCGTCCACACCAAGTTCGGTGACGCCATCGCGATCCTGCACGTGCCGCGGTTCGGGTCGTCGTACGGCGTCCCGGTCCTCGAGGGCGACTCGGAGAGCGTGCTGGCGGCCGGCATCGGCCACGTCCCGAACACCGCCGAGCCCGGACAGGTCGGCAACGTCGTCCTCGCCGGTCACCGGGTCACCCACGGCGAGCCGTTCGCCAAGTTCCCGTCGCTGCGCAAGGGCGACGAGGTGTACGTCGAGACCCGCACGACCACCTACATCTACAAGCTCGACAACAGCGGCACCGACCTCATCGTGCCGTTCACCGACACCTGGGTCACCCAGGCGTCGCCGGTGAACCCGTCCAACGGCGGCGTGCAGCCGGTGCCGGGCAGCGACCACCTGATCACCCTGTTCTCCTGCTCGGAGATCTTCCACACCGACAACCGCAGCGTGGTGTTCGGCCACCTCGTCGGCTCGCAGCCGCGGACGACCAACGACGCACCCGTCGCCGTACCCACCCAGCCGGCGCCGGCGGACGGCGGCACCTCGCCCTGGTGGTACGTCGCCGGGGGGCTCCTGCTCGCAGGCCTCGCCTGGCTCCTGCTGCGCCGGAGGTCCGCGGAGTGACCTCCCTTACCAGATCTGTGGTCCCCGCCACACACCAATCGGGCCGAAAGTCCCGCATCGACGTGACCGCCCAGTGCCGTCACCCCTACACTGAGCCAGCGCCACACCCACGGGGGTCGGGTGCGCCTATGTCTGGAGGAAGTTCGTGATCAGGAAAATCGCCGCACTGATGGTGGCCGCTCTCGCGACCCTCATGGTGCCGTTCACGTCCCCGGCCCACGCCTACGGCAACAAGCTGCCGACCGCGGTCCACATCAAGGTGGTCGTCGCGAAGAAGGGTGAGCCGCTCAAGGTCCAGTTCACGGTCACCGCCTCGGACGGCTCGACGCCCGCCGGCGAGCTGGCGTACACGATCACCCGCGCCGCCGGCGCGGCCCGCAGCGCTCGGGTCGTCGCGCGTGCCGCCAGCGGCAGCGTGTCCATCGCCGGCTCGAAGACCGTCACCGGCCAGGTCGCCCAGGCCGGCAGCTACGTGATCACCGGTCACTTCTCGCCGAGCAACACGGCCAAGTACCTGCCCTCCAGCAACGCCAAGCGGACCACGGTCAACGGCGAGAAGGGCCAGCAGAACAACAACGGTGGCGGCAGCGGTCTGCCGAACACCGGTGGCCCCGAGCTCGGCTGGCTCATCGCCGGTCTGGTGCTCGCCGGTGCGGGCGCCGGCACGGTCGCCTACGCCCGTCGTCGTACCCCGACGGCCGCCTGACCCTGGCTCAGTAGACCAGCGCCTGGACCCCGTCCAGGAGCGCCTCCTCGACGAAGCCGGCGGCACCCGCGATGCGGGCGCCGCCGGCGATGTCGTTCTCGGAGATGTTGCGGCGCGCCGCGCACTGGCCGCACACCGTCACCCGGCCGAGCTCCAGGATCGTCGCCATCAGCTCGGGGACGGCCGTGGCGAGGGGCAGGTCCAGGGTGGTCGCGCCCTCGCGCAGCGCGAAGCCGGTGGCCTCGCCCGCGAGCCACACCGACACCGGTACGCCGGAGGCGGCCGCCGTCGCGGCGACGGTGAGCCCCTGGTTCGCCCGCTCGGCGGCCTCGGCCGCGCACGTGATCTTGATGAGGAGGGAGCGAGCCATGGCGGCACCCTACGCTGACGGCATGGGCGGCAGACCGGGCGTGTGGGCGCACCGTGCCCGGGTGCTCGAGGCGCTGGCGCTGCTCGGCCTCGCGCACGTCGTGCGGCTCCGCGTCCCGATGCGTCGGTGGGCCCGGCTGCTCGGCCCGAACGGCCCGACCACGGTCGCGATCGTGACCGGCCCGCTCACCGGCCCCGAGGCCGAGGTCGCCCGCGCGATCGGCGCCGCGGTCCGGCGTACCGGAGCGAACTGCCTGGAGCAGGCGGTGGCCGCGAGCCTGATGCTGCGTCGGCGCCGGGTGCCGGGGCTGGTCGTGATCGGCCTGGACGTCACGGATCCCTCGCAGGTGCCGCACGCGTGGTTCGTCGGTGCCTCCGGGCTGGTCGTGGTCGGCGGCGAGCAGGCCGGGCACCGGCCGGTGAACCAGTTCGGACGGCCGTAGGACACTAGGATCGGCGCATGCAGATCAGCCGGACCGCAGGAGTCGTCGAGGCGCAGTTCGACGACGTACGCGTGCTGCTCAACGACGACCTGGAGTACCTGGGTCTCGACGAGGTGGGCCAGCGGATCTGGGCGCTGCTCGAGGAGCCGCGCAGCCTCGAGGGGCTGGTCGGCGTCCTCACCGACGAGTACGACGTGTCCGAGGCCGACTGCACCCGCGACGTGCAGGCCTTCGTCGAGGCGCTCGACCGGCACCACCTGGTGACGCTCTCCTGACCCGATGACGATCCGTCTGGGGGCACCGGGGCTGACCCGCTCGGTGGTCGGCGTACCGGTCACCGAGGGGCCGGTGCCGGAGCCGTGGGACGCCGCCGTGGTCGTGGAGCCGTGGTGCTGCGCCGACGCCGACCGGCTGCGGTTCGCCGCCGACGGCGCGGTCGTGTACGTCGAGCCCGACCGGGTCGTCCTCTCCGCGCCGGACGCGGCCACCCGCGCCCACGCCGACTGGCTGCTCTACGCGACGGCGACCCGCGCGATGCTGACCTTCCGTGGCGACTACAACCTGCACGCGAGCCTCGTGGTGAGCCCGGCCGGGACCGCCGTCGCGCTGCTCGGCGACGCCGGCGCGGGCAAGTCCACGACCACCCTCGAGATGCTCCGCCGGGGCTGGCGGCTGGCCGGCGACGACATCGTCGCCGTCCGGCACGAGGCGGCGGGCTCGATCGCGCACCCGGTCGACCGGCCCATCCACCTGACCGACAGCGCGGCTCTCGCGCTGGGCGCCGACCTCTCGCTCGGACGGCTGCTCCCGTCCACCGGCAAGCGCGCGTACGCCGTGGACGCCGACCTCGAGCCGCGCCCGCTGGCCGCCATCGCGGTGCTCAGCCCGCTCGCCGAGGACGGCCGGGTCACGCCGACGCGCGTGGACGGGCTGGCCGCGGTGCCGACGATGGCGCTCTCGGCCGACCGGTACCGGATGTGCCGGCTCCCCGAGCGTCGCGCGGACTTCCTGCAGTGGACGACGACGCTGTGCCGCCAGGTGCCGATCTGGGACCTCCGGCGCCCGCCCGGCGCGGACACGTTGGAGCAGGTGGCCGACGCCGTCGAGGCGATCAGCGCGTCGGTCGGTTGAGGACCTCGTCCTCGTACCAGCAGATGTACTGACCGAACGCGAAGGCACGGCCGAAGACGCCCTGCCAGTGGATCGCGCCGCCGGGATCCGCGAGCTCGGCGCCGAGCGAGCGCTCCAGCCGCTCGGTGTCGATCACCGCGGAGGCCGTCGCCGAGGCGCGGATCCGGTCGAGCAGGTCGCGGTAGTGCGCGGCCAGGTCCCGGGTCACCTCGCCGGCGTCGGCGCCCTGCGCGCCGAGCGTGTGCCGCAGCCGGACCTCGTCGGGGAGCAGGCCCGCGGTGGCGGTGCGGGCCAGGCCGCGGTCGAGGCCGCCGGCCAGCCAGGCCTCCTCCGGCAACTGAAGCGCGAGCGACACCACCGCCGGGTCGGAGAGCGGGTCGCTCCACCAGACCGCGTCGGACAGGTTCTGGGCGAACCCGATGCGGGCGCTGTCGAGCAGCGTGAGACCGACGTAGTCGGCGCGCGTGGGCCGGAACGTGCGCGACATCGGCTGCAGCCCGGCGCGCGCCTCGTCGCTGATCAGCTCCTCGCGGAACGGCAGGTCGCGGTAGCCCGGCAGGGTCCCCTCGGGGTCGATCCCGCGCCAGCGCCAGTAGCGGCGCAGAGCCGCGTCCGGGGCGGCCTCCCGCACGACCGAGCGGGCCGCCGAGCGCCACGGCGTGCCGAGCGCGTGCCGGGCGCGCAGGTCGGCGGCGATGGCCCGCCACCGGTGCTGGACGGCCAGCTCGCGCAGGATGCCGCCGCGGTCGCGCGAGAAGGTGAAGTTGCCCGCCGCGCCGGTCAGCAGCACCGGGCTCCCGGCCGTCTCCGCGCGCGTGAACGCCTCGTTGAACCAGCCCTGGTTGATCGGGTTGAACACCGGCTGCCAGGTCGCGCGGATGGCCACCTCGGTGGCCTGCAGCGGCGTCGTGCGCGCGTCGTTGCGGAGCTCGGTGAGGTCGACGCCGCCCACGTGCCGGGCCGTCGCGGCGGCGTACGGACCGTCGTCGGCCTCCCAGCCGGGGGAGGGGTCGGGCGTGCCGGGGAGCGGGACGTGCGTGTACGCCGCCACGCGCCGGCCGCTGCCTCGCAGCAGGTCCGCCGCGGTGGCCACGACGGTCGAGGAGTCGAGGCCGCCGGACAGGGTCGCGGCGACCGGCCCGGCCTCGGGCAGCGACGCCTCGACGGCGTCACGGACGGCGGCGAGCATGAGGCCGGGTGCGTCGGTGACGCGGATGCTCCGGTCCTCGGTCGTGTCCGGCCGGAACCAGCGCTCGACCGCCGGCGGCCGGCCCGGGACGTGGTGCAGGACGTGTCCGAGCGGCACCCGCCGGATGCCGGCGTGGACGGTGGAGACGGGGTCGTCGTGCAGCGCCAGCAGGTCGGCGAGCTTGCGACGGTCGAGCTCGGGCGGGGCCGACAGGGCCTCGATCAGGTCGCGGGGATGCGTGCCGACGACGAGACCGCCGGGGGAGTCCGCGTAGAGCAGCGAGATCTCCCAGCGGCTGGTGACCGCGACGAGTGCCGAGCCGTCCTCGCGCAGGAGGGCAGCGACGAAGCCCTGGCGTACGGGAGGAAGCCCGTGGCAGCCGCTCTCGAGCCAGTCACGCAGCCCGGCGGTCGCGAAGGGCGCCGGTCCGCTGAGGACGGCGAGGTCGGGGGCCGGTCGGCGCCAGGGACCGACGAGACGCAGCAGCGTCAGGAGGTGGCGTTCGCCTTGCCGGCGATGCCGTCGGACGTCGTGCTGCCCAGCAGCTGGGCGTCCTTGGCGGCGGTGAGCGGCGTCACCGTCGGCTTCACCCACGTCTTCTTGGTCATCTCTGCCTCCCCCACACGCTGCTCAGCGCGTGAGCAACGGAAATTAGCTTCCCGTCGCAGCTTCGCGCAATCCGGGCCTTCTCCGATGCTAACGGGCGACCGCGAGCGACGTCACGGGAGGAGGTCGATCCTTTGCTCTGCGGTCTCGATCACACCCGGGCGGTGCGTGGCCATGACGATCGTGCAGCC
Organism: Nocardioides sp.; assembly: GCA_035248385.1. GTDB lineage: Bacteria > Actinomycetota > Actinomycetes > Propionibacteriales > Nocardioidaceae > Nocardioides. Next base: position 11,215 of record DATFHM010000270.1, read on the forward strand.
CCGCGCGCGCAGCCGTTCCAGCACCGCGTTCTCGGTCGGTACGTCGAGCGCGCTGGTCGCCTCGTCCAGGACCAGGACCCGGGGGGACCGGACCAGCGCACGAGCGATGCACAGGCGCTGCTGCTCTCCGCCGGAGAGCTGGGTGAAGTCCTGCAGCTCGGTGTCGAGGCCGTCGGGAAGCGCGCGGACGGCGCCCGCCACCTCGGCGTCCTCGAGCGCCTGCCACAGCTGCTCGTCGGTCGTCGGGGCATGCGTCGACCAGGTCAGGTTCTGGCGGACCGTGGCCGGGACCAGCACCGTCTGCTGCGGCACGTAGCCGATCTGGGCGCGCCACGCGGTCACGTCGGTGACGGGTGCGCCGTCGACGAGGAAGGCACCGGCCGACGGCGCGAGCAGGCAGAGCAGCACGTCGAGCAGCGTCGACTTGCCGGCACCGCTCGGGCCGCTGACCACCACGAAGGCGCCAGGTTCGATCACGAGGGAGAGGTCGCGTACGGCCGGCTCGACGGCGTACCCGGCGGACAGCGAGCGGAGCTCGATGACCGGCGGCGGGCCGGGGGAGGGCGGCGTCGGGTGACCGGTCGCCGGGTCCACGTGCGCGGCCGCCTCGCGGCTGATCCGCTCGACGCCCTCCAGAGCCGGGGCGAGCTGCGCGAAGGCCTGCACGGACTGCAGCAGTGAGCGCGCGGTCCCGAGCAGCCGGGACGTCACGACAGCGAGCGCCAGCAGCGGCGCGACGCCGAGGCCGAGCCCGTGGCCGATGAGGACCAGCGCGACGGCGGCGACGACCCCGGCGATGCCCAGCGCCGCCTGGAGGCCGGCGCCGATCTCGACGTACCTCTTCTCGATGCGGCGGCCGGCATCGGCCGCCTCGCGCAGCATGTCGCTCCACTCGTCCGCGGCATCGTGCGCACGGATCAGTCGCAGCGAGGACAGCGAGTCGGTGACGGTCGCGCCGAAGATCGCGTTGCGGCGGCCCCACTCCAGCCCGAGCCGCAGGGTGCTGCGGACGCTGCGCCCGGTGATGGCGACGACGAGCAGCAGGGCCGCCATGGCGATGCCGCCGAGCAGCGGCGAGATGGCCAGGCCGACGGCGGCGGTGGCGAGCGTCATCAGGGTCTGCACACCGAGGCGCAGCAGCATGCCGAGCGCTGCGTCGGCGCGCTCGATCTCCGTGGTGGTCGCCTGCACGATGTCGCTGCGACGCTGCCGGGCCAGGTGCTGCCAGTCGGAGTGCAGCACGTTGCGCAGCGCGCGGAGCCGGAGGTGGTTCGTCGTCGCGAGCTTGATCGAGCTCGCGGAGACCGTGGAGTACCACTGGGTGAGCGCGCGGAGGGCGACCGCCCCGAGCAGGGCGCCGGTGGACACGCCGGCGGTGAGCCGCCAACCGAGGCCGGGGACCTCCGTCGTACCGGCGCCGGCGAGGACGCGCACCAGCGGGATCAGCAGCGCGAGGACCATCGCCTCGGACAGGGCGCCGATCAGGTCGGTGACCTGGAGACGGATGAGCCGGCCGCGTCCGCACGCCTCGACCGCCGCCCGCCAGTAGCCGGCCATGACCGGGATCATCGGTGACCCCGGAGGTTGGTCAGGGCCTGCGTGACGCGACGGCCCGCCGCCGCGGCCATCGCGGGCAGGACGTGCTCCTCGTCGAGAGGGGCGGTGAGCACGGGCGGGAGCCCCACCATCGAGGCAGTGGTCACCAGGTCGCGCGGACCGTGCCCGGAGGCCAGCATGTACCGCGCGAAGCGCTGGGCGTTGTCACCCGGGAAGCGGATCTCCTCGGCCGAGTGCACCTGGGTGTGCAGCGCGGTCGGGATCGCGGACGCGGTCGACCGGAACCGTGGCGCGTTGGGCGGCAGCCCGATCGTCGCGTTCACGACGGACAGGGTCGCGCGGTCCAGCCGGTCGGGGTGCGTGGGCCAGTCGGCAGGCACGCGGGCGAGCCGGGCGATGTCGACCAGGCTGCGCAGGCTCGACCAGCTGTCCTTCGCGGCGTGGCGCAACGCGTGCGCGAACGTGTCGGGTCCGGCGAGCGTCGCGACCGACACCGGCCCGATGTCGACGAGCACGCGGCGCGACCACACCTCGTCGAAGGAGGGCAGGGCGCCGTACGTCGGATCCAGCCGCCAGTGCAGGTCGAGCCGGCCGAGGGTGCCCTCCAGGCCGAGCTCGTACGTCGTGCGCAGCTGGTGCCGCCACGCCCAGCTCCGCTGGTTGACGGTGTAGCCGTCGCGGACCGACCAGCCCGCGGCCAGCAGCAGCTCGGTGGCGCGGCCCAGGTCCTCCGGTCGGACGACGACGTCGATGTCACCCGCACCCCGCGCGGTCGCGTCCCCGGTGGTCCGTACGGCGAGCGCGGCCCCCTTGATGAAGAGGTGGTCGAGCGGGGCGAGCTGGTCGTCCACCGCCCGGGTCGCGTGGATGTGCCCCATGGCGGCGAGACGGGCGTGGCTGCGCATCCGGCGTACCGGCTCGGCGACGGCTGCGGGGTAGCCGCACCGCTCCAGCACGGGCTCCAGCACGGCGGCCACGCGGTGGGCGGCGACCGCCTCGACGAAGTCGGCCGGCGGGACCTGGTCGCGCCACCGCCACGCATCGGCGGCGTGGTTCTCGGCGGCCAGCGCGCACCGCACCGCACGACGGAGCGTCGACACGGCCGCGGGGGTGAGCACGGCGCACAGTCTGCCGCCGAATCGGTCAGGTCCGCGCCCGACTGGCCGAATCGGAAACGTATGCTCACCGGTGTCATGCGTGCTGTTGCCCTCCTCCTGACGGGCGCATTCGTGATCGCCGCGTCCTGCCTGACCGGCGACGCGGCCGAGGTCGTCGCCACGCCCGACGTGTGCGGCGGGGAGCACCCGGTCGACCCGGCCGGCGGCCGGTACACCTGCACGTTCGGCGACGAGTTCGACGGCACCGGCTTCGACATGTCGAAGTGGATGGCCCAGGACACCTCGTTCAGCGGCATGACCTCGGGCAACAAGGACTGCTACCGCGACTCGACGGACGTGATCTCGGTGTCCGACGGCGCCGCCCACATCTCGGCCCGGCGTACCGACGCGCCGTTCACCTGCCGCAGCCCGCTCGGCGACTTCACCTCCCAGTCGATCGTCGGGACCGTGGCCACCCGCACCCACTTCGCCCAGACCTACGGGCGCTTCGAGTTCCGCGCCCGCTTCCCCGACGCGACGGTGCCGGGCGTCCACTCCGCCCTCTGGCTCTACCCCGCCGACAACACCTACGGGCCGTGGCCGGCCTCGGGCGAGATCGACGTGGCCGAGTGGTTCAGCAACACCCCGACGAAGGTCTACCCCTCGGCGCACTACACCGGCGAGGTGCCGTTCCAGAGCAGCGGCTTCGACTGCAACGTCGCGACGCCGCACGACTTCCACACCTACGCGGTGGACTGGACGCCGTCCTCGATGTACTTCTTCGTCGACGACAAGCTGTGCTGGCAGCACTCGTGGTCCGCGCAGAGCCCGCTGCCCGGCTCGGGCCCGTTCGACCAGCCGTTCTACCTCGTGCTGACCCAGGTGTTCGGCGCGGAGACCAACGCGGTCAGCGCCGCCACCCCCGGGGTCGCGACGACCGACGTGGACTGGGTCCGGGTGTTCCGCTGGGACGGCGACGAGGCGGTGGGGTCATCGATGCACCTGGTCAACCCGAAGCTCGGCAGCGCGCTGAGTCTCGGCAGCGGCGCCAAGTAGGAGGCCTCCTACACTCTGGGGTGTGGTCTTCGAACTTCCGGACAACCTGCACCCCGACTGCGCCCCGATCGCCTGGATGCTCGGCACCTGGCGCGGCAACGGGCACGGTGACTACCCGACGATCGACGCCTTCGAGTACGGCGAGGAGCTGATCTTCACCCACGACGGCCGCCCGTTCTTCCACTACTTCTCGCGGACCTGGCTCGTCGACGAGAACGGTGAGAAGATCCGCGACTCGCACCTCGAGACCGGCTTCCTGCGGGCGCGTCCCGAGGGCCACCTGGAGCTGGTGCTGACCCACAACACCGGCATCACCGAGATCTGGTACGGCAAGGCCGAGAACGGCAAGGTCGAGCTGCACACCGCCGGCGTGGGCTACACCGAGAGCGCCAAGCCGGTCGAGGCCGGTCACCGGATGTACGGCAACGTCGAGGGCGACCTGCTCTACGCCTACGACATGGAGGCGATGGGACAGGAGCTGCAGCCCCACCTCTGGGCGAGGCTCAAGAGAGCGTGACCAGCAGCGACGACTGGCGGGCGACCCTTCGGGAGAAGGGTTACCGGCTCACGCCGCAGCGGGAGCTGATCCTCGCCGCGGTGGACGAGCTCGGGCACGCGACGCCGGACGAGGTGCTCGCCCACGTCCAGGCCACGGCCTCGGCGGTCAACGCCTCGACGGTCTACCGGACCCTGGAGGTCCTCGAGGAGCTCGGCCTGGTCCGGCACGCGCACCTGAGCGACCGCGCTCCGACGTACCACTCGACGCGGGGGCACACCCATTTCCACCTCGTCTGCCGGGGCTGCCACCGGGTGATCTCCGTCGACGCCGAGGATGCGGCGCCGTTCGTGGAAACACTTCGCGCCCGCCATGCGTTCACACCTGACATGGGACACCTCACCGTCTTCGGCCTGTGCGACGACTGCGGAGCCGAGTCATGAGCTCGCCGCTGCTCTCGCTGCCCGGCGCGGTGGCCGGTGACGGCATCGACGCCGGCGTCGCCGCGCACTACGGCAGCCTGTACGGCGAGCAGCGCGCCCTCGCCGCGGGCGAGGGGTTCGTCGACCTGTCCCACCGCGACGTGCTCGCCGTGTCCGGCACGGACCGGCTCACCTGGCTGCACTCGCTGACGACCCAGGTCTTCGAGGGCCTCCAGCCCGGCGTGTGGGTCAACGCGCTGGTCCTCAGCCCGCAGGGCCACATCGAGCATGCCTTCACCGGCGTCGACGACGGTGAGGCGTTCGTAGCACACACCGAGCCCGGCAGGGGAGCGGCCCTCATCGACTTCCTGGACCGGATGCGGTTCATGATGCGCGTCGAGGTCGCGGACGTCACCGCCGAGAAGGCGGTCTGCTGGCGGCCCGTCGACGGCGGGCGCTACGACCTGGTCCCGCGCGACCAGCTGCCGGCGTACGCCGATGCCGCGGGGCCGGCCGCCGGCCTGTGGGCCTTCGAGGCGTTGCGGATCGAGCGCGGCGAGCCGCGCTTCGGCATCGACACCGACGAGCGCACCATCCCCAACGAGATCGGCCTGCTGCCCGGACAGCCCTGGTCGGCCGTGCACCTGGACAAGGGTTGCTACCGCGGCCAGGAGACCGTGGCCCGGGTCAACAACCTCGGCCGCCCGCCGCGCCGGCTGACCCTGCTGCACCTGGACGGCTCGGAGAACCGGCTGCCGACCGCCGGCGCCGACATCACCGCCGACGGCCCCCGGGCCATCGGCCGGGTGGGCTCCAGCGCCCGTCACCACGAGCTGGGGCCGATCGCGCTCGGGCTCCTCAAGCGCAACACGCCGGTCGACGTCCAGCTGGAGGTCGACGGCCTGCCGGCGTCGCAGGAGGTCCTGGTCGACCCCGAGGTGGGGCTGCACTTCCGCCGCTGAGCGGATCAGGCGCGGCGCTCGAGCAGGAGCACGTGCATCGCGTCGGCCAGCCAAGCCTCGAACCTCTCCGCTGACCACCCGGCACGAGTGACATAGGTGTGGTGGAGCTGGGGGTCGTTGAGCATGGTCAGGATGTCGGCGGCGTCCTCGATGTCGCGATCCCGGCGTAGGCCCGACCGCAGCGGCGGGTGGTCGAGCAGCCGCCGCGCGCCACCTCTGCGCATGGAGTTCCAGCTGTCCCAGAGCGCTTCGAGCTCGGGTGTCGAATCGGCCGCCCGGTGCAGAGCCTCGACGACACCGCCGCTGCGGGCGCCGATGATGCGGCACACCGTGGCGTACGCGGTGAGCGTGTCCTCGGCGGTCTCCGCCTGCCAGACCGGCTGGTACCAGGGACGGTCACGCACCAGGCCCTCCTCGCCGTCGCCGGCGAGCGCCTCGTCGAGCACACGCGAGAGCAGCGCTCCCTTGGTGCCGAAGGTGCTGACGACGGTCGGGCGCGCGACGCCGGCGGCGCTCGCGACCGCGTCGAACGAGGTGCCGGCAAAGCCCTGCTCGACGAAGAGCCGGGTCGCGGCCTCGACGATGGCGGCGCGCGTACGGCGGGCCGACTCCTCGCGGAGGGGGGATTGGTAGGACCTCTTGCGCGCCGTGCTCATCAGGGGTCAGACTACAACTGTTCAATATCACGACGTGATAGTGAATAGCACGGGCGCATATCCACCTATGAGGAGCCGTCGTGAACCAGCCGTCCATCGCCGTCCAGCCCTACGTCCTCGGTCCCGATCAGGGCGACACCTATGCATTCCTCGGCAGCCTGTTCACGGTGAAGGCCACCGGGGCCCAGACCGGCGGAGCTGTCTCCGTCGCCGAGTTCGTGAACCCCCCGGGCTTCGCCCCACCGCTGCATCGGCACCTGGTGGAGGACGAGATGTTCCACGTCCTCACCGGGAGCGCGCTCTTCCTGTGCGAGGGCCGCGAGCTGTCGGCCTCCGCCGGGTCCTTCGTCCTGCTGCCGCGCGGTCTGGCGCACTCGTTCGTGGTCGGACCCGACGAGCCGCTGCACTACGTGCAGATCACCTCCCCTGCGGGCTTCGAGGAGTTTGTCGCGGCCGCGGGTGAGGCCACGACCGAACGGCGGCTGCCCGACCCCGGGCCGATCGATCCCGCCGCGCTGGGCCACGCCGCCGCGACCCATCGCATCGAGATCCTCGGGCCGCCGCCCGTGTGACGGGAGGCAGGGCGGCGCCGCTGCTGTGGGGAGCGGCGCCGTCCGGGCCGGGCTGCCGCCAGGCCATCGACCCCCAATTTTAGGGGTCGTGATCGTCGCTCTACCGGCGTACACCGGTGGGTGAACGTCTGTCGAGGTGCGTGCGCCACCGTGGCGACTGCTGTCGGCAGGAGGAGGTCGATCCCATGCGTCGAGCAAGAGTCGTCGCGAGCCTCGTCACCGCGGTCCTGGCCGTGACGGCCGGTTCGGCGTCAGCCGCGAAGCCCGTCCTGGAGCCGATGTACGCCAACGGCACGACGGTCTACATGTCCGCGCCGGCGAACGCGCAGGCCAACGGCAACAACGCGCAGGACTTCTACCTGATCGCCTACCCGGCCACCGTGCCGGCCGGCGTGCACCCGCTGTGCAACTTCAACTGCCCCGGACCGCCGGACATCCCGCCGGTGCGCGACGTCGTCCTGGCCGGTGCGCCCGGTTTCGGCACCATGGGCACGGCCGGCAAGTTCAACCCGCTCTGGCACGTGATCGCGCTGGCGTACAGCCCGGCCTGGGTCGCCGACCCGAGCTTCACGCCCGCCACCAGCGAGGCCCAGGTGGACGCGGGCGAGGCCGCCGGTCACTTCATCCCGATCAACCCCGGCGGAGACAACATGTTCGAGGTCGACACGGGCATCCAGTTCCTCTGCGTCCTGGTCTCGAAGAACGCCTGAACCTCGGCAGCCCACGCGGAGGGTCTCGGGCAGGAGAAAAGGCAGGCGGCGCGCTCCTGGGGGGAGCACGCCGCCTGTCTTGCGCGTTCGGTCAGCCGTTGATCATGCCGGCGCCGACGGTGACGCCGGTCGCCTCGTCGATCAGGATGAACGAGCCTGTGGTGCGGTTCTTGGAGTACGGGTCGCACAGCAGCGGCACGGTGGTGCGCAGCTGGACGCGGCCGATCTCGTTGAGGTCGAGCTTCCCGGCCTCCTGGTCGCGGTGCAGGGTGTTGACGTCGAGGCGGTACTGGATGTCCTTGACCAGCGCGCGACCCGTGCGGGTCGTGTGCTTGATCGCGAGCTTCTGCCGCGGCTGCAGCGGGGTGTTGGTCATCCAGCAGACCATCGCGTCGATGTCCTGGCTCGGCGTCGGCGCGTTCTTGACCCGGGCGATCATGTCGCCGCGGCTCACGTCCACGTCGTCCTCGAGGCGCACGGTGACCGACATCGGCGGGAACGCCTCGTCGATCTCCTTGTCGAACAGGTCGATGCCCTCGATCTTCGAGGTCATGCCGGAGGGCAGCACGATGACCTCGTCGCCCTTCTTCAGCACGCCGCCGGCGATCTGACCGGCGTACCCGCGGTAGTCGTGGTGCTCGTCGGACTTGGGGCGCACGACGTACTGCACGGGGAAGCGGGTGTCGACCAGGTCGCGGTCCGAGGCCACGTGCACGTGCTCGAGGTGGTGCATCAGCGTGGGACCGGAGTACCACGGCATGTTCTCGCTGCGCGTGACCACGTTGTCGCCCTGGAGCGCCGAGATCGGGATGACCTCGAGGTCCGGGATGTTCAGCTTCGTGGCGAAGTTGGTGAACTCGGAGTGGATCTTCTCGTAGGTCTCCTCCGAGAAGTCGACGAGGTCCATCTTGTTGATGCACAGCACCAGGTGCGGCACCCGCAGCAGGCTCAGCAGCACCGCGTGACGACGCGACTGCTCGGTGAGGCCGTGCCGCGCGTCGACCAGGACCAGGCCCAGGTCGGCGGTCGAGGCGCCGGTCACCATGTTCCGCGTGTACTGCACGTGGCCCGGGGTGTCGGCGATGATGAACTTGCGGTTCGGCGTCGCGAAGTAGCGGTAGGCCACGTCGATGGTGATGCCCTGCTCGCGCTCGGAGCGCAGACCGTCGGTCAGCAGCGACAGGTCGACGTAGTCGTGGCCCTTGGCCTCCGAGGTCGACTCGATCGCCTCGAGCTGGTCGGCGAAGATCGACTTGCTGTCGAACAGCAGCCGGCCGATGAGGGTGGACTTGCCGTCGTCGACCGAACCCGCGGTCGCGAAGCGGAGGAGGTCCATGGTCTTCTCGTCGGTACCCATCAGAAGTAGCCCTCCTTCTTGCGGTCCTCCATGGCAGCCTCGGAGAACCGGTCGTCACCGCGGGTGGCGCCACGCTCGGTGACCCGGGCGGCGGCGACCTCCTCGATGATCTCGTCGATCGTGGACGCGGTGCTCTCGACGCAGCCGGTCAGGGTGATGTCACCGCAGGTGCGGAACCGGACGGTCCGCTCGGTGACGACCTCGCCCTCGCGGGTGGGGTTCAGCGGCGTCTCGCTCATCAGCATGCCGTCGCGCTCGAACACGCGGCGCTGGTGGGCGAAGTAGATCTGCGGGATCTCGATGCCCTCGCGGCCGATGTAGTCCCAGATGTCCAGCTCGGTCCAGTTGGAGATCGGGAAGATGCGCATGTGCTCGCCCTCGTGCAGACGGCCGTTGTACAGGCTCCACAGCTCGGGACGCTGGTTCTTCGGGTCCCACTGGCCGAACTCGTCGCGGTGGGAGTAGACGCGCTCCTTGGCGCGGGCCTTCTCCTCGTCGCGGCGGCCGCCACCGAAGGCGGCGGTGTAGCCGCCCTCTTCGAGGGCGTTGAGCAGGGTGCCGATCTGGAGCCGGTTGCGGCTGGTCTTGCCGTCGTCGATCACGATGCCGTTGGCGATCGCGTCGTCGATGCTCGCCACGTGCAGCTTCACGCCGAGGCGGTTGACCCAGTTGTCCCGGGTCGAGATGACCTCGGGGAAGTCCAGGCCGGTGTCGACCTGCAGCACGGGGAACGGGATCTTCGCGGGGAAGAAGGCCTTCTCGGCCAGGCGCAGCATCACGATGCTGTCCTTGCCGCCGGAGAACATCAGGACCGGCTTCTCGAACTCGGCGGCGACCTCACGGAAGATGTGGATCGACTCCGCCTCGAGCTGGTCCAGCTGGCTCAGCCGATAGTCGCTATGCGTCTGTGTCATGCGGGGTGGTGCCTTCCTTCCAACCGGTGGTTGAGGTCGCCCCATGCTGCCATGCGCGTCAACGCACCCGGACATCGCCGTCAGCGCGTTAGACAAATCAACGAGTTACGGTACGACGGTGAGTCCCTTCCTCGACCTCCTGCGGTCGCGCGCCACGGTGCCGGCCGAGGTCGGCTCGTCCTGGGGGATCGCCGAGTACGTCGGCGCGCTGGCCGCGCCCCGCCCGGAGCCGGTGCTCGACGGGATCGGGCGCCTGGACCGCCGGCGCCTGCGCGCGCTCGTGCGGGCGATGGCCCAGCCGCCGTCCGCGGAGATCAACCGGGCCCGGCTCGCGAAGCTGCTGGACATCCCGGCCTCGACGCTGCCGCCCTATATCGACGCGCTCGAGCGCCTCGGCGTGGTCCTGCTGGTCCCGGGCACGCGCTCGGCGGTCGCGAAGCGGGCGATCAGCCGCCCGCGCGTGGTGTTCACCGACCCGGCGCAGGCGCGCGAGCTGGCCGGCCTGTCGGCGGCTCAGCTGGTGCTGATGAGCGGCCGCGCCCGGCTGGCCCCGCTGCTCTACGGCATGGTGGCGGTCGCGCTGCGGGACCAGGGCCTGCGCGTCACCCACCTGCGCGAGCGCAACGGGCTCAAGGTCGACCTGCTGGTCGAGCTCCCCGACGAGACGGTCTACGGCCTCGAGGTGCGGACCGCCGCCGGCGTACGACCGCACCAGTTCGCGGCGCTGGAGTCCCTCGCGAACCGGGCCGGTCCGCGGTTCCGCGGCGGGGTGGTGCTCAACACCGCGCCGGTCGGGCACGAGCACGCCCACCGGCTGTGGTCGCTGCCGATCTCCTCGGTCTGGGAGACCGACGGCTAGGGCTCAGACGAGGTCGGTGAGGACCCCGACCGCCTCGTCGCTGGGCCGGTAGGCCTGGGCGACCTCGCCGGTGCCGAGCAGGTGCAGGTCGCGGTCGCCCTCGCCGGCGTACGCGACGTCGCCGCGCTGGAGCAGGAGCTTCTCGCCGGCGCTGTTGATCAGCGTGACCTCGCCCCCGGTGCAGACGAGCAGGCGGTCGCCGCGGGCCGGGAGCAGCACGCCGTCGGGGTCGTCGGCGGGGGAGCACTGGGTGAGCGACAGCGCGAAGTCGCCCTGGCCGGGGGAGAAGACGTCGGTGGACAGGCCGAACAGCCGCGGCATGACGCGCGCGACGCGGGACATGCCCTTGTCCAGGCAGCGCACCAGCTCGTCGGGCTGCACGTGCTTGCTGGTCAGGCCGGCTCGCAGCACGTTGTCCGAGGACACCATGACCTCCAGGCACATCCCGGACAGGTGGGCGTGGATGATCCCCGCCTCGAGGTACGCCGCCTCGCCGGGCTGCAGGGTGAGCCGGTTCAGCATCAGCGAGATCAGCACGCCGACGTCGCCGGGGAAGTGCTCGGCGATCTCGATGGCCGTCGCGTAGGCCCGCTTGACGTCGATGCCGAGGTCGAGCGCGCGGCGGCACTCGTCGACGACCGCGGCCACCTCCTCGGCGGTCGGCGGCTGGTCGAGCAGCCGCTGGACGGTCCGCACGATGCCGCGGAAGCCGGGGTTGCGGCGCAGGTAGCCCGCGTGGGACTGGACGACCGGGGAGGACATCGGCGACAGCACCCGCAGGATCTCCGCGGTCGGGCGGAAGCCCACGAGGGTGTCGAAGGTCGACAGCGCGTAGACCATCTCCGGCTTGGGACGCGGGTCCTTGAACACCCGCTGCGGGGCGTCCAGCGGTACCCCGGCGGCCTCCTCCTCGGCGTACCCCTGCTCGGCGCGGGAGGCCTGCGGGTGCACCTGGATCGACAGCGGCCGGGCCGCCGACAGGATCTTCATCATGAACGGCAGGTCGCCGGCGATCTCGGACAGCGGGCGCGGTCCGTGGGCGGTGACGGCCTGCGCCGGCCCGAGCGGGTGGGTCCCCATCCACACCTCGGCCAGCGGCTCGTCGCCGGCGGCGGCCCGGCGGAAGAAGCGGATGCCGTCCGTCGTACCCCAGTCGTAACCCTGGGTGGCGCAGTCGAGGGCGAACATGTGGTCGGACGCTACCCGACGGCAGCACCGGGTTGTTCGTCGGACGGTCCGCAGACGTACACCTCCACGTGGCACGCCGGTGCGGAGGCGTCGTCACCGTCGAACCATGAAGATCGCAGTCGTGGGCCTCGGTTACGTCGGACTCTCCAACGCCGTCATCCTCGCCCAGCACAACCACGTGTGGGCCGTCGACGTCGACGCCCGCCGGGTCGAGATGGTGGCTCGCGGCGAGTCCCCGATCGTCGACGCGGAGCTGGAGGACTACCTCCGCTCCCACCCGCTGGACCTCACCGCGACGCAGGACGCCGCGGCGGCGTACGACGGGGCGGCGTACGTCGTGGTGGCGACGCCGACCAACTACGACCCGGCCACGAACTACTTCGACACCACCTCCGTCGAGGCGGTGACGGCCGACGCCCTGGCCGCGAACCCGCACGCCACCATCGTGATCAAGTCGACGGTGCCGGTCGGCTACACGAACAAGCTGCGCGACCTGCACCCCGGCGCCTCGATCGTGTTCAGCCCCGAGTTCCTGCGCGAGGGCCGCGCGCTGCACGACAACCTGTACCCGTCGCGGATCGTGGTCGGCTCCGACACCGAGCCGGGGCGCCTGTTCGCGAAGCTGCTGCTGCAGGGCACCGTGGACGGGACCGCGCCGGTCCTGTTCACCGGTGCGACCGAGGCCGAGGCGATCAAGCTGTTCTCCAACACCTACCTCGCGCTGCGCGTGGCGTACTTCAACGAGCTCGACACGTACGCCGCCAAGCACGGCCTGTCGACCGCGCAGATCATCGAGGGCGTCGGCCTGGACCCGCGGATCGGGTCGCACTACAACAACCCGTCCTTCGGGTACGGCGGC
>DATFHM010000271.1:0-9071 GCA_035248385.1 Nocardioides sp.
TCGGCGTGGTCGATCGCGTTGCTGACCAGGTTGCGCAGGATGCGCTCGACCCGGCGTACGTCCACCCGGGCACGGACCCCCTCGGGCGGCGCATGGATCTCCATCCGGACGCTCCGGCGCTCGGCCAGCGGCTCGCACGCCTCGACGACCCGCTCGGCGATCCCGACCAGGTCGGTGTTCTCGACGTCGAGGACCGCAGCACCGGCGTCGAAGCGGCTGATCTCGAGGAGGTCGGTCAGGAGGTCCTCGAACCGGTCGAGCTGGGCCTGCAGCAGCTCGGCCGCCCGCGCGGTCGCGGGGTCGAAGTCCTCACGAGCGTCGTGCAGGTGGTCGCTGGCCATGCGCACGGTCGTCAGCGGCGTACGGAGCTCGTGGGAGACGTCGGAGACGAAGCGGCGCTGGACCCAGCTGAGCTCCTCGAGCTGGCGGATCTGTCGCTGCAGGTTGGTCGCCATCTGGTTGAACGACAGCGCGAGGCGCGCGAGGTCGTCCTCGCCGGACACGCGCAGCCGCTCCTGGAGCCGCCCCGCGGCGAGCCGCTCGGCGACCTGCCGGGCGAGCCGGATGGGGGTGACGACCTGGCGGATCACCAGCCAGGTGATCGCCGCGAGGAGGGCGAGCAGGAGCCCGCCGGCCACGAGCAGCCCGCTCGCGACCAGGTCGAGGGTGTCCTGCTCCTCGTTGAGCGGGAAGAGGAAGTACAGCGGGTAGGTCCGGCCGTCGGAGGGCAGCTGGATCTCGGCGCCGACGGCGACGCCCGGCTCGGAGACCCGCGTCCCGTCGGGCAGGGTCCGGGTGATCATCGTGTAGGTCCAGGCGGTGCCGGGCCCGACGCCGTCGAAGCGCTGCTCCAGGCTGACCGGCACGCTGCTCAGGTCGAGGCCGCTGGTGTACTGGCCGCCGCCTTGACGCACCGACAGGCCGGCCCCCACGGGGGGCCCGAGCACCACCAGGTAGCCACGGCTCGCACCGCGCTCGATGATCGGGTCGAGCAGGTCGCGCTGCTGACGCCCGGCGTTGACCTCGGTGCCGGACGCGGCCTCGAGCCGCACGGTCGCGTCGGCCATCTCGCTGTTGACCTCGCCGACGGCCACGTCGACGCGGTGCTGCAGCAGACCGTCGCGGGTGTGGGCGAGCAGCAGCCAGCCGACGGCGGTCACGACGAGCGCCGACATCACGACGGTGCCGACCACGACCCGGGCCTGGATGGAGCGCCGCCAGAACGTCAGCGCCCGACGCAGCCCCCGGGTCAGGACCTTCACGTGGCGGCGCCGGCCTTGTAGCCGACGCCGCGGACGGTCACCACGATCTCCGGGTGCTCAGGGTCGTGCTCGATCTTGGAGCGCAGCCGTTGCACGTGGACGTTGACCAGGCGGGTGTCAGCGGCGTGGTGGTAGCCCCAGACCTCCTCGAGGAGCACCTGGCGGGTGAACACCTGCCAGGGCTTGCGGGCCAGGCAGACCAGCAGGTCGAACTCCAGCGGCGTCAGCGCGAGCGGGGCTCCGCCGCGGGTGACCTGGTGCCCGGCGACGTCGATGGACAGGTCCCCGATGCCGAGCGTCTCAGAGGGGGCGCCGTCGCGCCGGCGTACCCGGGCGCGGATGCGGGCCACGAGCTCCTTGGGCTTGAACGGCTTGACGATGTAGTCGTCGGCCCCGGACTCGAGCCCGAGCACGACATCGACGGTGTCGCCCTTGGCGGTCAGCATCACGATCGGTACGCCGGACTCGGCCCGGATCTCCTTGCACACGTCGATGCCGTCCTTGCCGGGCAGCATCAGGTCCAGGAGCACCAGGTCGGGCCGGTAGTCACGGAAGGCGGTCAGCGCGTCGTCGCCCCGTGGGCACACCCGCGACTCGAACCCCTCCTGCACCAGCACGATGCCGAGCATCTCGGCGAGGGACGCGTCGTCGTCCACGACCAACACCCGTCCCCGGGTGGGGTACGTCGACTGCTGACTCACGTCTCACATCGTAGGCAGATCGGGCCTCGATCCACCGATTCCGCGCCAACTCGCCGGGGACGGCCCCGTTCTCCCGAATCCTTCCATCGCTACACGGTGTAGCGGTAACGTGGCGGACGTGACGCTCACCGAGACCCGCATGGACTACGACGCCACGCTGCGGATGCTCTCCGAGGCATCTGCGGTGCAGCACTTCCAGGCCTTCCGCGACATCGACTGGGACGCCCCCGAGATGCAGTTCCCCGCCGACGACGAGCGGTGGATCCTGCCCGCGTCCGACCCGATCTCGCGGCACCCCTGGTACACCTCGCTCCCCCGCGAGCGGCAGATCGCCGTCGGCCGGCACCGGCTCACGGCGCTGACGAAGACCGGCTCGCAGTTCGAACAGCTGCTGCTCCTGGGCGGCACCCAGTTCCTCATGGGGCTGCGCAACAGCAACCCCGAGTTCCGCTACTTCATGCACGAGCTCACCGAGGAGACCCACCACATCCAGATGTTCCAGGAGTTCACCAACCGGGCCTGCCCCGAGGTGAGCGGCTGCCCGCGCTGGCTGCTGCGGCTCTTCCCGGTCGTCGGCCACCTGGGCGGGCTCACCCCTGCGCTGTTCTTCGCGATCATCCTGGCCGGCGAGGAGCCGATCGACCACGTGCAGAAGAACCAGCTGCGCGGTGGCGGCGTGCACCCGCTGCTCGACCGGATCTGCTCGATCCACGCCGCAGAGGAGGCCCGCCACATCGGCTTCGCGCACGCCTGGCTCGAGCACCACTCCCCACAGCTCAGCCGCTTCCAGCGCTGGGTGATCGGCGTGCTCACGCCCGTGGTGATGTGGATCGGATCCGACGCGATCCTGGTCCCGTCGCGCGCCGACCGGAAGATGATGGGCATGCCGCGCTCGGTGGTCCGCGACTGCTTCGGCCGGGCACCCGAGGCCGCGAAGTTCCGCCGCGACCTGTTCGCCGACGTCCGCACCGTCTTCGACCGGATCGGCATGCGCACCCGCTGGACGCTGTGGGCCTGGCGCTGGATGGGGGTCGACGGCCGCCCGTCGCGCTACCGGGCCGAGCCCGCGGCCCCGTCCCACTGACCCACCAGCGGGTCGCTCGGTCGTTCAGCACACAGCCTCCGGCTGGCGGGAGGGTGAGGTCGGCGAGGACTACACCCCATGGGTCACTGCGGTGCTTGCGTAGGGCCTACGCAAGCACCGCAGTGACCCATGGGGTGTGACGCCTCGACGACCTCACCCTCCCGCCAGCCTCCCTCAGCGCAGAACGACCGAGCGGCCCGCACCCCGAAGGATGCGAGCCGCTCGAAGCGAGTCGGTGGAGGTGACTCAGTACCGGTAGTGGTCCGACTTGAACGGACCCTCGACCGGGACGCCGAGGTAGTCGGCCTGGGCCTGCGACAGCGTGGTGAGCTCGACACCGATGGCGTCGAGGTGCAGGCGGGCGACCTCCTCGTCGAGGTGCTTCGGCAGGACGTACACGCCGACCGGGTACTCGTCGGTCTTGGTGAAGATCTCGACCTGCGCGAGCACCTGGTTGGTGAAGGAGTTCGACATGACGAACGACGGGTGGCCGGTCGCGTTGCCGAGGTTCAGCAGGCGACCCTCGGACAGGACGATGATCTTCTTGCCGTCCGGGAAGATCCACTGGTGGACCTGGGGCTTGATCTCGTCCTTGACGATGCCCGGGATCTTGGCGAGGCCGGCCATGTCGATCTCGTTGTCGAAGTGACCGATGTTGCCGACGATGGCCTGGTTCTTCATCCGCTCGAAGTGCTCGACCCGGATGATGTCGAAGTTGCCCGTCGTGGTGATGAAGATGTCGGCGAAGTCGACGACCGACTCCAGGCGCTTGACCTCGTAGCCGTCCATGGCCGCCTGCAGCGCGCAGATCGGGTCGATCTCGGTGACGATGACGCGCGCGCCCTGGCCGCGGAGGGACTCGGCCGAGCCCTTGCCGACGTCGCCGTAGCCGCAGATGACCGCGGTCTTGCCGGCGATCATGACGTCGGTGCCACGGTTGATGCCGTCGATGAGCGAGTGGCGGCAGCCGTACTTGTTGTCGAACTTCGACTTGGTGACCGAGTCGTTGACGTTGATCGCCGGGAAGAGCAGCGAGCCCTCCTTGAAACGGTCGTACAGCCGGAGCACACCGGTGGTGGTCTCCTCGGTGACGCCCTTGATGCCGTTGGCGATGTTGGTCCAGCGCTGCGGGTCGTTGTCGAGGGAGCGCGCGAGGACCCGGAGGACCTCCTTGTACTCCTCGTTGTCGGTGGAGTCCTGGCCCGGCACGGCGCCGGCCTTCTCGAACTCGACACCCTTGTGGACCAGCAGGGTGATGTCGCCGCCGTCGTCGAGCAGCATGTTCGGGCCGATCTTGTTGCCCTCGGCGTCGGTGAAGTCGAAGACCTTCTCGGCCTCGTCCCAGTACTCCGCCAGCGTCTCGCCCTTCCAGGCGAACACGGGGGTGCCCTGCGGGTCCTCCGGGGTGCCCTTGCCGACCACGATCGCGGCAGCGGCGTGGTCCTGGGTGGAGAAGATGTTGCAGGTGGCCCAGCGGACGTCGGCGCCCAGCGCCGTCAGCGTCTCGATGAGGACACCGGTCTGGATCGTCATGTGCAGCGAACCGGCGATGCGCGCGCCCTTGAGCGGCTGCGAGTCGGCGTACCGCCGACGCATCTCCATCAGGCCGGGCATCTCGTGCTCGGCGAGCGTCAGCTCCTTGCGGCCGAACTCGGCCAGGGAAAGGTCAGCAACCTTGTAGTCCACGTGAATGGGTCCTTCGTGGTCGAAGTGTCGTCTGCGGCGCATCTGCGCTCCTACGGGATCTCCCGCGCAGGACGTGACCCACCTTAAACGGTCGGCGCCAGGACCGGGGAACTCCGACCGATTGCGCTTCGACCGGCTGCGCTACGACAGATCGCGGTAGTGGTCGAGGAGACCGGTCAGCGTGGTGACCGCACGCTGGAGCTCGTCGAGGTGGCCGGCGTCCAGCCCGCCCAGCATCTGCTTGATCGAGGTGCTGGAGACGCCCTTGGTGCGCGGAAGGTAGACCACCTCGCACAGCTCCTCGAGGTCGTCGAACTTGCCCGCCCAGTCGTCGCCCATCACGAACACGTCGACGTCGTGCTCGGCGATGTCGGCGCGCTTCTGCTCCCAGTCGTTCTCCGGGATGACCAGGTCGACGCCCTTGATCGCGGACACGATGTCGGCACGGTCCTGGTAGGAGACGACGGAGGTCTTGCCCTTGCCCGCGTTGAACTCGTCGGTCGAGACACCGATGATCAGCCGGTCCCCCATGGCGGCCAACCGCTCGATCAGCCGTAGGTGGCCGACGTGGAACAGGTCGAAGGTGCCGTAGGAGAGGACGGTCCGCATTCGACGGATCCTAGTGGGACGCGCTCCGCCGGTTGCGCGGCAGCAGGTGCATCGCGAGCACGACGACCGCACCGACCGCCAGACCCACGACCGCGGACACGACCGTCGCGCTCAGCCAGGCGAGCGCCGGGCCGAGGACCGCGACGTCGACGTGGTGGTGCACCGCGTGCTCGAGGTGGTGCAGGGCGTCGTACGGGGCGTGCCAGCCGATCTCGCTGGACTGGGCGATGAGGATGTGGCCGCCGACCCACAGCATCGCGACGGTGCCGATGACGGCGATCGCGGCGAGGACCTTCGGCATCGCCCGGACGAGGGCGGCGCCGAAGCGGGACACCGCTCCCCGACCGCGCTCGGCCAGGGCGAGGCCCACGTCGTCCATCTTGACCAGCACCCCGACGAGTCCGTAGACGCCGACGGTGATGATCAGCGCCACCACCACGAGGATCGCCGCGCGCACCCAGAAGGCCTCGTGCGCGACGGAGTCCAGGGCGATCACCATGATCTCGGCCGACAGGATCAGGTCCGTGCGCACCGCGCTCCGCACCACCGCGGCCTCGTCGGGCGCGGTGTCGGCCGGGTCGGGGGTGGGCAGGTCGCCGACGTGGTCGTCGTGGTGGCTGATCCGCTCCCAGACCTTCTCCGCACCCTCGAAGGCGAGGTAGGTGCCACCGAGCATCAGGATCGGCGCGAGCAGGCCGGGCAGGAACTCGCTGAGCAGCAGCGCCACCGGCAGGATGATCAGCAGCTTGTTGCGCAGCGAGCCGATCGCGATCTTCTTGATGATCGGCAGCTCGCGGTGGGCGGCGATGCCGTGGACGTACTGCGGCGTGACGGCGGTGTCGTCGATGACGACGCCCGCGGCCTTGGTGGTCGCCTTGCCGGCGGCGGCCCCGATGTCGTCCATGGAGGCGGCCGCGAGCTTGGCCAGGGTCGCGACGTCGTCGAGCAACCCGAAGAGTCCGGCTGACACGGGATCAGTCGTTGACCAGGCCGAGGCGGAGGTACTCGGCGGCGTAGGTCCCGCTGAGCAGGAGCGAGGCGTAGCGGGCGACCTCGCCGTCGGCCTCGGTCGACACCGTCTCGATGCGGACGCCGCGCGTGCCGGCCGCCTCCTCGAGCCGGGTCCGCTGCTCGACGAGCACGGGCTCGTCGGCGCCGTCGTCGAGCACGACCAGCACGGGCCGCAGGTCGCCCTCGTCGTCGGCGAACGGGTCGTCGAAGACGGTGCGGGGACGCGCGGCCTCGATGACCGGCAGCAGGTGCTCGGCGTCGCCCGCGAGCGCCGTGCGTCCGGAGGTACGCCGGATCGACTCGGCCACGCGGCGGGCCGCCCGCGCGGCGAGGACCGAGCCGCCCCACACCAGCGGGTTGGCATCCGCGAGCGCGATCGCCAGCATCTTGGCCGGGTTGATGGAGATGTCGCGACGCGGCGCGCAGTCGATCGCGACCGCGTCGAGGGCCTCGGCCACGGCGTCCGGGTTGGCGACCGGGCCGAGGGCGACCTGGTGCAGGAACGACAGCATCGCGACCGCGATGGCGAGCTGGTCGCCGGTGCTGGTGGGCAGGATCGTCGCCCACTTCGAGCCGGTGTGCTCGGCCACCATCGAGCCGGGCGGGCAGGCCACGACGAGCTGGCAGCCCCGGCGCGACGCCTCGGCGACCGCGGACGCGGCACCCGGGTCGTTGCCCTCGGGCGCCAGCACGACGACGAGGTCGAGCGCCCCTGCCCAGCCGGGCAGCGACGGGTTCGGCCAGGCCACGAACGGCACCGGGCAGACCGGCTCGAGCACGGCGCGCAGCAGGCGTGAGTCCGGGCCGGCGGCGATCACGGCACGCGGACGCGCCTCGGCCGCACGGGCCACGGCCTCGGCGATCGCGTCGGCGGCGTCACCGACCTCCCGGCGTACGCGCGAACCGGACTCGGCGAGGGTGCGGAACCGGACGTCGGCCGCCCCCAGGGCGATCTCGTCGTCCAGCCGCGACTCGTCGAACCAGGTCATGATGGACGTCGCGCCTCGTCGACCAGGAGGACCGGGATGCCGTCCACGACCGGGTAGGCCAGGCCGCAGGTCGTGCAGACCAGCTCGTCGCCCGTCGGCTCGAGGCTGCCGCGGCAGTCCGGGCAGACGACGATGTCGAGGAGCTCGGCGGACAGGTCGGCGGCGCTCATGCGGTGCCCCGGATGATCGCGAGGACCTCGTCGCGGATCTTCGCCATGGTCGCCTCGTCCCTGCCTTCCGCGTTGAGCCGCAGCAGCGGCTCGGTGTTCGAGGCGCGCACGTTGAACGCCCAGTCGGGGTGGGTGACGCTGAGCCCGTCGAGGTGGTCGAGCTCGACCCCGTCCCGGCCACCGTACGTCGCCTCGAGCTGCTGAAGCACGGCCTGCTGGTCGGCGACCGTGGAGTTGATCTCGCCGCTCAGCGGGTAGCGCTCGTAGGTCTTCAGCAGCTGCGACAGCGGCTGGTCGGTCTCGGCGAGCGCGGCCAGCGCGTGGAGGGCGGCGAGCATGCCGGAGTCGGCGCGCCAGAAGTCGCGGAAGTAGAAGTGGCCGCTGTGCTCCCCGCCGAAGATGGCGTCGGTCTCGGCCATGGTGGCCTTGATGTAGGAGTGGCCAACCCGCGTGCGCACCGGCTTGCCGCCGAGCTCCTCGACGATCTCGGGCACCGCACGGGAGGTGATCAGGTTGTGGATCACGGTCGCGCCCGGCTCCTTGGCGAGCTCACGGGCCGCGATGAGGGCGGTCAGCGTGGACGGCGAGACCGCCGCGCCGCGCTCGTCGACCAGGAAGCAGCGGTCGGCGTCGCCGTCGAAGGCCAGCCCGATGTCGGCACCGTGCTCGCGGACGGCCGCCTGGAGGTCCACGAGGTTCTCCGGCTCGATCGGGTTGGCTTCGTGGTTCGGGAACGTGCCGTCGAGCTCGAAGTAGAGGGGGAACACCTCGGCGTCGATCCGGCTCAGCACCGCCGGCGTGGTCAGGCCGCCCATCCCGTTGCCGGCGTCCACGGCGATCTTCAGGCGGCGCCCGGTGACCGGGGCCAGCTTCAGCAGGTAGGCCGCGTACTCCTCCAGCAGGTCGGTCTCGTCGAGCGAACCCGGCGCGGCCGCGACCAGCGTCTCCCCCGACGCCACCCGGTCGCGGATCTCAGCCAGGCCGGTCTCCATCCCGATCGGCTGGGCGTGGGTGCGGCACATCTTGATGCCGTTGTACTGGGCGGGGTTGTGGCTGGCGGTGAACATGGCGCCGGCCCGGCCGAGGTGGCCGGAGGCGAAGTAGAGCCCGTCGGTGGAGCACAGCCCGATCAAGGTGACGTCGGCGCCGGCGTGCATCGCGCCCTCGGCGAAGGCCCGCGCCAGCTCCGGGGAGGAGGGCCGCATGTCGTAGCCGACGACGACCGGACCGTCGCCCACGACGGCGACGAACGCGTTCCCGACCCGGCGGACCAGGTCCGCGTTGATCTGGTCCGGGACGGTGCCGCGGACGTCGTAGGCCTTGAAGAACGCGTTCAGGTCGGAGGACATGACGCGAACCCTAGTCGGCTACGTGTCGTCGGACTTGAGGACCCTCAGATGACCCTTGCGGGCGACCTCGCGCATCTCGAACGGCTCGCGGCTCACATCCGCCGGACGCGGCTGCGCGGCCTCGCGGACGGCATCGGCCAGGGCGAGCAGGTCGTCGCTGGAGTGCGCGTGCGGATCGTCGTGCACGAGCCGCAGGACCTCCCAGCCACG
>DATFHM010000272.1:0-8800 GCA_035248385.1 Nocardioides sp.
GCCGGGCCGTGTAGCGGCCGAACCGGCCCGTCGCGCGCGCCGCGCGCCGCAGCCCCCGGCCCGTCGCGCGGGCGCCGGTGCCGAGGCTGTGCCCGATCGACGACTCGGCGGCGTCGTCAGTCGCCGCCGTCGGAGTCGATGAGTCGGGATCGGCCGGATGCACGCACCTATCTTGCCCATAGGCCCCCGACGTGACGCGCCCTGGCTCGATGGGGGATGCTGTGCCCGTGTCCACCCTCGAGCGCAAGGCGGAGAAGCCCGACGCCGCGACCATCGCCGCGGTCGATGTCGCCCGTGACGCCCTGCTGGCCGACGTGCCGGCGAGCGACGTCGGCGAGCACCTCGGCCACCTGATCGACGGTCCCCGGGTGACCACGCACCTGTTCGCCTGCACCCGCCGCGGGTACGTCGGCTGGCACTGGGCGGTCACCCTCACCCGTGCCTCGCGCCAGCGCAAGGTCACCGTCGTCGAGACGGTGCTGCTGCCCGGCGACGACGCGATCACCGCGCCCGCCTGGGTCCCCTACCGCGAGCGGATCCGCCCCGGCGACCTCTCGCCCGGCGACCTGCTGCCCGTCGCGGACGACGACCCGCGCCTGGTGCCGACGTACTCCTTCGGCGACGACCCGCTCGACGCCGACGACAAGGCGCAGATCCGCGAGGTCGCCAAGGACCTCGGCCTCGGCCGGGTGCGCACCCTGTCGATCGAGGGCCGCGACGCCGCCGCCGAGCGGTGGTACGACGGCGCTGCCGGCCCCGAGGTCCCGCTGGCCAAGTCGGCTCCCGAGCACTGCTTCACCTGTGGCTTCCTGGTCCGCCTCGCCGGCCCGCTCTCGCGCGAGTTCGGCGTCTGCGCCAACGGCGACGCCAACGACGACGGCCGGGTGGTGGCGTTCGGCCACGGCTGCGGCGCCCACTCCGAGGTCCGCCTCACCAAGCGCCAGCAGCCCGTCCCGCCGGCCCCGCCGGTCCTCGACACCATCGCCGTCGACGAGCTGGAACTGTTCTGAGGCGCGTGGCTATTTCACGGGTTAACCCGTGAAATAGCCGACCGACGCGGAGAAATAGCCACTCCTGCGGGGAAGTTTCCCGGTGGGAGTGGCTAATTCACGGGTTAACCCGTGAATTAGCCAGCCAGGTCACCCGGCGCCAGCACCCACACGGCGTACTCGTCGTTGACCGGCTCCAGCGCGTACCCGCCGAACCGGTGCTGCACCACGAGCCCGGCCGTCTCGACCTCCGCCACGAACTCCTCGGGCGCGTAGACCCGCGCCGTCGACGGGCCCTGGGTCAGGTGGAAGCCGACCAGGATCCGGCCGCCGGGCGCCAGCAGCGAGCCCATCCGCTCCAGGCACGCGACCTCGGTGCCCTCGGCGACGAAGGTCATCACGTTGCCCACGCAGACCACCAGGTCGAACGGGCCGAGGTCAGCCGGTAGCGCCAGGATCTCGGCGGGCAGGACCTCCAGCTCCGGATAGGTACGCCGGGACTGCTCGACCAGCTCCGGATCCGGCTCGGCCGCCAGGACCCGGTGCCCGCACCCCTGCAGGTACGCCGCGATCCGGCCCATCCCGGAGCCCACGTCCAGGATCCGCGCGCCGCGGTCCACCAGCACGTCGGCGAGCCGTCCCTCGCCGACGATGTCGACGCCCTCCTCGACCAGCCGCGCGAACCGTCCCGCGTAGCCCGGCGCCGCGCCCTTGCCCAGCACCCACCGCGTCGGCGGCAGAGGCGGAAGCGGCGGCAGCGGCTCAGTCATCGGCGGCGTCGCGCGAGACCCGGAAGGCCTTGCGGCGCTTGCAGTACTCCAGGCCGAGCAGCCCGAGCCCGACCCCGGCGAGACACATCCACAGCAGCCAGGTGCGTCCCTCGGTCTGGAGCCGGCCGTAGAACGGCAGCAGCGCCACGAACGCGAGAGCGAAGAGGGCCGTGCCGACCTGCACCGTGCGCACACCGTCGACGTCGAGCGGCTCGACCGGCGCGATCAGGTAGGTGCGCTTGCCGATCTCGTGCTGGGTCGGCTGTTCGTCGCGCAGTTCCACGGCACTCACGTTACCGCGACGCAACGCCCGGGCCTCGCCGTCGTATGCCATTGCTGCCATGCTCAGGCCTCGTGAGCGACTCCACCACCACGGCGCCGGCGAACATCCTCGAGCGCCTCTTCCAGATCCAGCAGCGTGGCTCCACGGTCGGGCGTGAGATCCGCGGCGGCATCGTCACCTTCTTCACGATGGCCTACATCATCGCGCTCAACCCGCTGATCATCGGCTTCGTCAAGGACGCCCACGGCGCCTACCTGGGCGGCGGCTCCGGGCCCAACCTGTCCATGATCGCCGCCGGCACCGCGCTCGTCGCGGGTGTCATGTCGATCCTGATGGGCCTGGTGGCCAACTTCCCGCTGGCCATCGCGACCGGCCTCGGCCTCAACGCCTTCGTGGCCTTCTCGATCGCGAGCCAGATGACCTGGGCCGACGCGATGGGCCTGGTGGTGATCGAGGGTCTGATCATCCTCGTGCTCGTCCTGACCGGCTTCCGGACGGCCGTCTTCCACGCGGTTCCGGCCCAGCTGAAGGTCGCGATCTCCGTCGGCATCGGCCTGTTCATCGCGCTCATCGGCTTCGTGGACGCCGGCTTCGTCGCCGGCGGCGCGGGCACCCCCGTCCAGCTCGGCTCGACCGGCACCCTGTCCGGCTGGCCGGTGTTCACCTTCCTCGTCGGCCTCGCGCTGGTGGTGGTGCTCTGGGTGCGCAAGGTCAAGGGCGCGATCCTCATCTCCATCGTCGCCACCACGATCCTCGCCATCGTCATCGAGAAGATCGGCCACCTCGGTGAGAAGTCGGCCGACAACCCCGACGGGTGGGGCCTCAACGTCCCGAAGCTCCCGCACGACGTGATCAGCACCCCGGACCTCGGCACCTTCGGTCACTTCAACCTGCTCGGCTCGTTCCAGCACACGAGCGTGGTGACGGCCCTGCTGCTGCTCTTCACCCTGGTCCTCGCCGACTTCTTCGACCTGCTCGGCACGATGACCGCGATCGGCGCCGAGGCCGGCCTGCTCGACGAGAAGGGCATGCCGCCGCGCTCGCGCAACATCCTGGTCGTCGACGCGCTGGCCGCCTCCGCGGGCGGCGTCGGCGGCGTCTCGTCCAACACCGCGTTCATCGAGTCCGCCTCGGGCGTGGGGGAGGGGGCCCGCACCGGTCTGGCGTCGGTGGTGACCGGCGTGCTGTTCCTGCTGGCGATGCCGTTCGCCGGCCTGGTCAAGGTGATCCCGAGCGAGGCCGCTGTTCCCGCGCTGGTCCTAGTCGGCTTCCTGATGATGCAGCAGGTCAAGGGCATCACCTGGGACGACCTGGAGATCGCGATCCCGGCGTTCCTCACGATCGTGCTGATGCCGTTCACCTACTCGATCACGGTCGGCATCGGTGCCGGCTTCGTGGCCTACGTCCTGATCAAGCTGGTCAAGGGCAAGGCGCGCGAGGTGCACCCGCTGCTCTGGGTGGTGGCCGGCCTGTTCGTCGTCTACTTCGCGATCCACCCGGTGACCTCCTGGCTCACCTGATCGACCGAACGACAGGGAGGCCGCACCGGCAGGTGCGGCCTCTCTCGGGGCCTTTAGTTAGCAAAGGTAATGAGCTATGCTAACGACATGCCTGACACCGGACTCGTCTCGGAGCTGCGCAGCGGGGTGATGCGGCTGCGCCGCCGCCTCCTCGCCGAGCGCGATCCCGCCAACGAGCTGAGCTTCGGCGCGATGGCCGTCCTGGGCGCCCTGTTCCGCAAGGGCGACCTCACCGTCGGCGCGCTCGCCGCCCACGAGCGGGTGCAGCCGCCGAGCATGACCCGCACCGTCAACTGCCTGGTCGAGGGTGGGTACGCCGAGCGCGCGCCCCACCCGACCGACGGCCGTCAGGTCGTGGTCAGCCTGACCGAGAAGGGCCGCGCGGCGCTGCTGGCCGACCGTGCGCGGCGCGACGAGTGGCTCGCCGTACGGCTCGAGGCGCTGGACCCCGAGGACCGCGAGGTCCTCCGCCGTGCCGCCCCGATCCTGCAGGCCCTCGCCGAGAGCGACTGAACCCGACCCGAAGGAGTCATCACGAGTCCCACGTTCCGATCCCTGTCCCACCCCAACTACCGCCTCTACCTGGCCGGCAGCATCGTCTCGAACACCGGCACCTGGATGCAGCGCGTCGCCCAGGACTGGCTGGTGCTCTCCCTGCCCGGCAACGGCGGCACCGAGCTCGGCATCACGACCGGCCTGCAGTTCCTGCCCATCCTCCTGCTCTCGCCGTACGCCGGCGTGGTGGCCGACCGCTTCCCGAAGCGCCGCCTCCTCCAGCTGACGCAGGCGACCATGGCGCTCGCCGCGCTGGCGCTCGGCGCCACCGCCGCGGCCGGCGCCGCCCAGACCTGGCTGGTCTACCTGCTCGCGTTCGCGCTCGGCCTCGGCGCCGCCTTCGACGCCCCCGCCCGGCAGGCCTTCGTCTCCGAGATGGTCGGCCCGGAGGACGTCACCAACGCCGTCGGCCTCAACTCCGCCTCGTTCAACACCGCGCGCATCATCGGCCCGGCCCTCGCCGGCCTGCTGATCGGAGCGCTCGGCGGCGGTGCCCGCGCCACCGGCTGGGTGATCCTGCTGAACGCGGTCTCCTTCCTCGCCGTCATCGTCCAGCTGCAGCGGATGGACCCGCGTGCCCTCACCGGCCGCCCCGCGAACCGCCCCGCCAAGGGCATGCTCCGCGAGGGCGTCTCCTACCTTCGCGGCCAGCCCAAGCTGCTCATGGTGCTGGTCATCGTGTTCTTCGCCGGCACCTTCGGCATGAACTTCCAGATGACCTCCGCGCTGATGGCGACCCAGGTCTTCGGCAAGGGCGCGGGGGAGTACGGCCTCCTGGCCTCCGCCCTCGCGGTCGGCTCGCTGTCGGGGGCGCTGCTGGCCGCCGGCCGCCGGCGGATCCGGCTGCGGCTGATCGTGGGCGCTGCCCTCGCCTTCGGTGTCTCCGAGATCGTCGCCGGCCTGCTGCCGACGTACCCGGTCTTCGCGCTCTGGTGCCCGCTGATCGGCCTCAGCACCATCACCCTGCTCAACTCCGCGAACGCCACGATGCAGGTCGAGGCCGACCCGGCCGTCCGCGGCCGGGTGATGGCCCTCTACTTCACCGTCCTGGCCGGCGGGACCCCCATCGGATCGCCCGTCATCGGCTCGATCGGAGCCCATTTCGGGGCCCGCTGGACCCTTCTGGTCGGGGGTGTCCTGGTCATCGCCGGGGTCGGTCTCGCCCTCCTCGTCCGGAGGTACGCCGAGGCCCGGATCGCCCGCCTCGCCGAGCGTGCCGCCACGCCTGTCCCGAGCGGCGGTCCGAGCGAGGATCTGAGCGTGGTTCCCGCGGGCTCAGGCGATTTGGCCGTCGACCTCGCCAGCGACTAATCTCGTACCTCGTGTCTGGCCACAGACACGTTGCGCCTGCCCTCCGGTGGTTCCCTCCGCCTGAGACGCGCGTGCGGCACAGCACCAAGCATCACCTCCGAGCCCGACAAGGCGTCGGGCCGTGACGAGCAAGCCAGAAAGGGAACCACCAGAGTGCCCACCATTCAGCAGCTGGTCCGCAAGGGCCGCCAGGACAAGGCGTCGAAGACCAAGACGCCTGCCCTGAAGGGATCTCCGCAGCGCCGTGGCGTCTGCACCCGCGTCTACACCACCACCCCGAAGAAGCCGAACTCCGCCCTCCGGAAGGTCGCCCGCGTGCGCCTCTCCTCCGGCGTCGAGGTCACCGCTTACATCCCGGGTGAGGGTCACAACCTCCAGGAGCACTCGATCGTGCTCGTCCGCGGCGGTCGTGTGAAGGACCTGCCCGGTGTCCGTTACAAGGTCATCCGTGGCGCGCTCGACACGCAGGCCGTGAAGAACCGTAAGCAGGCCCGCAGCCGCTACGGCGCGAAGAAGGAGAAGTAAGAATGCCTCGTAAGGGCCCCGCTCCGAAGCGCCCGCTCGACGTCGACCCGGTCTACGGCTCGCAGCTGGTCACCCAGCTCGTCTCCAAGGTCCTCAAGGACGGCAAGAAGCAGGTCGCGCAGCGCATCGTCTACAGCGCCCTCGAGGGCACCCGTGAGAAGACCGGCACCGACCCGGTCATCACGCTGAAGCGTGCGCTCGACAACGTCCGTCCGGCCATCGAGGTCAAGTCCCGCCGTGTCGGTGGCGCGACCTACCAGGTCCCGATCGAGGTCAAGGGCACGCGTGGCACCACGCTCGCGCTGCGCTGGCTCGTCGGCTACGCCTCGGACCGTCGCGAGAAGACGATGTCCGAGCGTCTGATGAACGAGATCCTCGACGCGAGCAACGGCCTCGGCGCCGCTGTGAAGAAGCGCGAGGACACCCACAAGATGGCCGAGTCGAACAAGGCCTTCGCCCACTACCGCTGGTGATCTCCGGTACGGCGGGGCCCACCCGGCTCCGCCGTACCTCACCTGCCCATCCCAATACCTAAGGAACGCTGACTCACGTGGCAGTCGACATCACGACGGACCTGAACAAGGTCCGCAACATCGGCATCATGGCGCACATCGACGCCGGCAAGACCACCACCACCGAGCGCATCCTGTTCTACACCGGCATCACCTACAAGATCGGTGAGGTCCACGAGGGCGCAGCCACGATGGACTGGATGGAGCAGGAGCAGGAGCGCGGCATCACGATCACGTCGGCCGCGACGACCTGCTGGTGGAAGGGCCACCAGATCAACATCATCGACACCCCCGGGCACGTCGACTTCACCGTCGAGGTGGAGCGCGCGCTCCGCGTCCTCGACGGCGCCGTCGCCGTCTTCGACGGTGTGGCCGGTGTCGAGCCGCAGTCGCAGACCGTGTGGCGCCAGGCGAACAAGTACGCCGTCCCGCGGATGTGCTTCGTCAACAAGCTGGACCGCACCGGTGCCGACTTCTACCGCGTCGTCGACTCCATCGTCGAGCGCCTGAACTCCACCCCGCTCGTGCTCCAGATCCCGATCGGTGCCGAGGCCGACTTCATCGGCGTCGTCGACCTGGTCGAGATGCACGCCAAGGTGTGGCGCGGCGAGACCCAGATGGGTGAGGACTACACCATCGAGGAGATCCCCGCGGACCTGGCCGACAAGGCCGCCGAGTACCGCGAGAAGCTCGTCGAGACCCTCGCCGAGGCCGACGACGAGATCATGGAGGTCTACCTGGAGGACGGTGACGTCTTCGACGTGCCGACCCTCAAGGCCGCCATCCGTCGCGCGACCCTCGCCGACAAGCTCAACCCGATCCTCACCGGCACCGCGTTCAAGAACAAGGGCGTCCAGCCCCTGCTCGACGCCGTCGTCGACTACCTGCCCTCGCCGATGGACGTCGACTCCATCGTCGGCCACAAGCCGAACGACGAGTCCGAAGAGGCCGTCATCGAGCGCAAGCCGTCGGACTCCGAGCCGTTCGCGGGCCTGGCGTTCAAGATCGCGTCCGACCCGCACCTCGGCAAGCTGATCTACGTCCGCGTCTACTCGGGCAAGCTCGAGGCCGGCGCGACCGTCCTGAACGCCTCCAACGGCAAGAAGGAGCGGATCGGCAAGGTCTACCAGATGCACGCGAACAAGCGTGAGGAGATCGCGTCGGTCGGCGCCGGCCAGATCGTCGCCGTCATGGGCCTGAAGGACACCAAGACCGGTCACACGCTCTGCGACCCGCAGAACCCCGTCGTGCTCGAGTCGATGACCTTCCCGGCCCCGGTGATCGAGGTCGCCATCGAGCCGAAGACCAAGTCCGACCAGGAGAAGCTCGGCGTCGCGATCCAGCGTCTCGCCGAGGAGGACCCGACCTTCGTCGTCAAGACCGACGAGGAGACCGGCCAGACCATCATCGCGGGCATGGGCGAGCTCCACCTGGAGATCCTCGTCGACCGGATGAAGCGCGAGTTCAAGGTCGAGGCCACCGTCGGCAAGCCGCAGGTCGCCTACCGCGAGACCATCCGCGGCACCGTCTCGAACCACAGCTACACCCACAAGAAGCAGACCGGTGGTTCGGGTCAGTTCGCGAAGGTCGTCATCTCCCTCGAGCCGAACATCAACCCGGAGACGGGCCTCGGTGCCGGCTACGAGTTCGTGAACAACGTGACCGGTGGTCGCGTGCCGCGCGAGTACATCCCGTCGGTCGACAACGGTGGCCAGGAGGCCATGGAGTTCGGTGTTCTCGCCGGCTACCCCATGACCGACGTGAAGTTCTCCCTCGAGGACGGCGCCTACCACGACGTCGACTCCTCGGAGCTCGCGTTCAAGATCGCTGGTCTGCAGGCGTTCAAGGAGGCCGCTCGCCAGGCGAAGCCGGTCCTCCTCGAGCCGATGTTCGCGGTGGAGGTGACCACGCCGGAGAGCTTCCTCGGCACGGTCATCGGCGACATCAACAGCCGTCGCGGCCAGATCCGCGCGCAGGAGGAGCGTCACGGCGACATCGTCGTGCAGGCCCTCGTGCCGCTGTCCGAGATGTTCGGGTACGTTGGCGACCTGAGGTCCAAGACCTCTGGCCAGGCGTCGTACTCGATGGAGTTCGACTCGTACGCCGAGGTTCCCACGAACATCGCCGACGAGATCATCAAGAAGGCGCGCGGCGAGTGACCTTCGGGTCGCTCATCCCTGTGCCCTCGGCGCACCACCCTTTCAGTACGAGTCAAGTAACAATCCCAGGAGGAGCCAGCAATGGCTAAGGCCAAGTTCGAGCGGACCAAGCCGCACGTCAACATCGGCACCATCGGTCACATCGACCACGGCAAGACCACGCTGACCGCGGCGAT
>DATFHM010000273.1:0-13288 GCA_035248385.1 Nocardioides sp.
CTGCTTCTGGGCGTCGGTGCCGAACGCGATCAGGGTGGGTCCGAGCAGCTGCTCGCCGAGGTGGTTGACCCCGGCCGGGGCGTCGGCGCGGGCGTACTCCTCGTGGAAGATCACCTGCTGCCACAGGGACAGCCCCCGCCCCCCGTGCTCCTCGGGCCACCCGACAGCGGTCCAGCCGTTCTTCGCGAGGTGGCGGTTCCACGCCAGCCGCTCGTCGTGCGCCTCGTGCTCGCGGCCCGGGCCACCGAGGCCCTTGAGAGCGGCCCACTCACCGGCGAGGTTGTCGGCGAGCCAGGTCCGCACCTCGTCGCGGAAGGCGCGGTCGGCGGGGCTCTCGGTCAGGTCCACGGGATCCACCCTACCAAGCATTTGCTTGGTTTGCGCCGTGTGGCTGGTCGGCCGGGAATCCCGCATGAGAAAGTTCGCATTGATCTTTGCGTTTGGCAACGAACTCTCGCCGCGGCGATTAGCGTCCTGATCATCCCCCTGCACGCGGCCCGCTCAGCGCGGACCGCCGCCGAGGCGCATCTCGGGTCCCGACGCCGCGACGTACGACGTACGTCGCCACCCGACCGCGTCGTCGGCGGGTGCACCCAGCCCAGAAGGGTCTCGTCATGCTGTCCCCAGCAACCCGCGCCGCCCAGCGCCGCTCGCCCGGCCGGAGCCTCGGCCGCCTCGCCACGGCGATCGCCGTCGTCGCCTCGCCGCTCGCCGTCGTCCTCGCCACCACCTCCGCCGCCCACGCAGACGACTCCTGCGGCGTCGCCGGCAACCTCGTCGCCGACTGCGGGTTCGAGAGCGTCAACGGCTTCTCGGTGAACACGGCTCCTCCGGGTTGGACCTTGACCAGCGCCTCGAGCGGAGCGCTGCTCTACATCTTCACCAACCAGCCCCGGTCGGGCGCGGAGGTCGCGTGGTTCGGCTCGATCGCCCAACAGGACGACACCCTCTCCCAGGACATCGCCGGAACGACGCCGGGCGCCAGCTACACCGCATCGTTCTGGTCCCAGAACGCGGGCCAGTGCGGCGGCGTCCCCACCCACCTCGCCGCGACGGTGACGAACACCGCTGACGGCACCGCGACGCTGGTCGACCAGACGAACACGATCCTGTCGACCTGGACCCAGTACTCCGTGAGCTTCACGGCCGGTGCGTCAGCGCCGACCCTGCACATCGGCGGGTACGACCAGTGCGGCTACGAAGAGGTCGACGACGTCGCGGTCGTGCAGAACGGGCCGGCCCTGCCCTCCTCGGTGCCCGGGGGCACCTACGACGCGGCCTACACCAGCAGTGTCGCCGCGACGGGTGGCACGTCGCCGTACACGTACGCCATCACCGCAGGATCTCTCCCGGCAGGCCTGACCCTGGACGGCACCACGGGCGCGATCACGGGCACGCCGACCGCGGCCGGCGACGCCACGTTCACCGTCACCGCCACTGACGCTGCGGCGGAGACCGCCGAGCACGAGTACACGCTCAGCGTCGCCAAGGCCGACCCGACGCTCACCGTGACAGCGCCGGCCACCGGCGGTGTCGTGGGACAGACCGCCGACGCCTCGGCGACCAGCACCTCCACCGAGGGCGCGATCAGCTACACCACCGGCTCGACCGCCTGCTCCGTCTCGGGCACCACGGTGACCTACCTGCACCCCGGCAGCTGCGTCGTCGAGGCCGACCAGGCCGGGTCCGACGACTACAACGCAGCGTCGAGCACCGGCACCGTGACGGTCACGGCGGCCGCCACCACGACGACCGTCCACGTGCACCCCGGCTCGATCACCGCGGACGTCGCGCCTGTGGCTCCCGGCGCCGGTCACCCCAGCGGCACGGTGACGTTCAGCGTCGGCTCCGACGTGGTCGGCACCGCTCCCGTCACCGACGGCTCGGCGACCCTGGACTACGACGTCCCCACCGGCGCGACCCAGCAGGTCGCCGCCGTCTACAGCGGTGACAGCGACTTCACCGGGTCCTCGGACTCCACCTCGCGTCAGGACCCCGTGATCACCGCCAGGGTCACCAGCACCCGCGGCACGACCCACGGCTGGTACCGCACCCCGGTCCGGATCACGTTCACCTGCGCCACCCACGGTGCCGACCTGACCGCGGCCTGCCCCGCGCCGGTCACCCTCAGCGATGACGTCGCCGGGGCCAGCGTGACGCGCACGATCCTGGCCACCGACGGCGGAGCCGCCACGGTCGTCGTCAGCGGGATCGACATCGACCGCACCGAGCCCACCGTCCGGGTCGCCGGCATCCGCGACGGCGCCTGGTACGGCGGAAAGGCCCCCGACGCCCACTGCGTCGCGACCGACCGACTCTCCGGCGTGGCGTCGTGCCGTATCGCGCGTCACGCCCGCGGCGCGCTGATCAGCTACGCCGCGATCGCCACCGATCGGGCCGGCAACACGTCGACCGTGCGAGGCAGCTACCACGTGCTGATGACCTACCTCGTCGGTGCGCCGATCCGCCAGGGCGTCTTCCAGGTGGGCCCGCGCGTGTACTCGCTGGTCACCCACGCCTCGAGCCGCCCGCGGTACGTCGACGCTGCTCCGGCTCCGGCGGCGCCGCACGGGCTCGACAACGCCTTCACCCGGACCGGCAGGAACACCTGGGCTCTCACGGTCTCCCTGACCGACCTGCCGCGGAACAGCAGCTGGAACCTCGGGGTCCTGGTCGCAGGCCACCTCCGCGTGGTCCACGTGCGCGTGCGCTGACGCCGGCACACCGTCTCCACCCTGCCGGGCGTCCTGCCGCTCGGCGGGGTGGAGTCACTGGGCGCGGCGCCCGGTGACCAGGACCTCGGTCTCGTCGAGGTCGTGGCCGGCCTCGCAGCGCAGGGCCACGTGCACCTCGGCACCGCAGCCGTCATGGCTCAGACCCAGGCGGCTGCGGTCGTCGGGGAGGTAGGCGCGGCCCCACTCGAGCAGGCCGATGAGCACCGGGGCGAGGGCCGTGCCGGACTCGGTAAGGACGTACTCGTGGCGCGTGCGCTGTCCCGGCTCGCGGTAGGGCTGCTTCTCCAGCACCCCCGCGGCCACCAGCTCACGCAGCCGCTGGGAGGCGACCGCCTCGGTGACGCCGACGCGACGCACGAGCTGGTCGAAACGGCTCGCACCGTAGAACACCTCGCGCAGCAGCAGCATGGCCGTGCGGTTGCCGAGCACTCCCATGGCCCGGTCGATGGGGCACGCCGGCCCCAGCGGTACGTCGCCCCGCTCGGCCAGCCGCCCACCCATCCGCATGCTCATGGCCACGATCATAAACGTCTGGCTTGCCATTTCCATAGCCAGAGTCGTACGGTCTGGCTATGTCCACCCGAAGCCAGACCCGACCGGGTCTCGTCACCGCGCTCCTCACCGGTGCGACCTTCCTCGCGGGGCTCGACCTGTTCATCGTCAACGTCGCCTTCGACGACATCGGCCGCGACTTCGCCGCCCACGGGTCGGCGCCCACCCTCGGCCAGCTCAGCTGGGTCCTCAACGCGTACGCCGTGGTCTTCGCCGCCCTCCTCATCCCGATGGGCCGGCTCACCGACCGCTACGGCCGCAAGGCGGGCTTCGTCGCCGGCATCGCGGTCTTCGCGGTGGCGAGCCTGGCCTGCGGGCTGGCGGAGAACGTGTGGGCGCTGGTCGCGTTCCGGGTGCTCCAGGCCGTCGGAGCCGCCGCGATGACACCGGCCAGCCTCGGCCTCCTGCTCGGCGCCCTGCCGCCGGAGCGTCGCGCCGCCGGAGCCCGGATCTGGGCGCTCGCCAGCGCCGTCGCCGCGGCGCTCGGCCCGGCCGCCGGCGGGAGCCTGGTGCAGATCTCGTGGCACTGGGCGTTCTGGATCAACGTCCCGATCGGCGCCGCCCTGGCGCTGGCCGCGATCCGCTTCGTGCCGGACGTGCGCCACAACGACGGCGCCCCGCGGCCCGACCTGCTCGGCGCCACCCTGGTCGCGGGCAGCATCGCGGCCCTCATCCTCGGCATCGTCCAGGGCAACGACTGGGGCTGGACCTCGGCGGCCGTGCTGGGGTCGTTCGCCGCGTCGGTCGCGCTGCTCGCGGGGTTCGTCCTCGTCAGCGCCCGGCACACCGCGCCGGTCATCGACCCGGCGCTGCTCCGGGTCCGGCAGGTCCGCTGGGCCAACCTCGCCGCGCTCGCCTACAACACCGCGTTCGGCTCCTCGCTGCTGCTCGGCATCCTCTGGATGCAGCACGCCTGGGACTACTCGGCGCTGCGCACGGGCTTCGCCGTGGCCGCCGGCCCGCTGATGGTGCCGCCGACGTCGATCCTGGCCGCCCGCCTGTTCCCCCGCGTCCGGCCCGGCCGGCTCATCGCCGCCGGCAGCCTCCTGCTCGGCATCTCCGCCCTGTGGCAGGCGGCCGTCATCTCGGCCACGCCGGCGTACGCCACGACCTACCTCCCCGGCTGGCTGCTCGGCGGCATCGGCGTCGGCCTCGCGATGCCGAACCTGGTCGCCGCGGCCACCGCGGGCCTCCCGCCGGAGCGGGCGTCGACCGGCAGCGGCATCGCCAGCATGGCTCGCCAGGTCGGCATGGCGCTCGGCGTCAGCATCCTGATCGGGCTCCTCGGCTCCGGCTCGGTCGGTCTCGACGACGTCCGTCACGGCTGGCTGTTCATCGCCCTGGCCTCCGGCATCTCGGTGCTCGCGGCCCTCACCATCGAGGGCGTCCGTGCCCCGGCCCGCGAGGAGGCCGCGCTGGAGCCCGTCGGCTGATCACCACACTCGACCAAGCAAATGCTTGGTAGGGTGTGTGCATGGACACGATCCCGGCCCTGCTCCGGCACGCGGCAGCGACGTACGGCGACAAGCCGGCGTACGTCGAGGGCGACCGCACCGTCTCCTACCGGCAGCTGCACGGTCTCGTCGCAGGAACAGCCGTCGCCTATCGCAAACGCGGCTTCCAGGTCGGCGAACGCGCCGCGGTCTGGGCACCCAACAGCATCGACTGGGCGATCGCCGCCCTGGCGGTCACGTACGCCGGCGGCGTGCTCGTGCCGCTGAACTCGCGCTACATCGGCCACGAGGCAGCCGACATCGTCGACCGCTCGGGCGCCACGCTCGTGATCGTCGCCGACGGATTCCTCGGCCGGACCCAGATCGCCGACCTCCGCGCCGCGTCCGAGCTCGCCGGCGTGCGCGAGATCATCGACATCGCCGACCTCGCATCCCTCCGGCCCCACTGGGGCGACGTCATGGAGGACATCTCCCCCGAGGACGTGGCCGACATCCTCTTCACCTCCGGCACCACCGGCAAGCCCAAGGGCGCGATGAGCGCGCACCGGCAGTCGATCGGCGTCGCGCGGGCCTGGGCCGAGCTGGGCGGGGTGACCGCGGACGACCGCTACCTGGTGGTCAACCCGTTCTTCCACTCCTTCGGCTACAAGATCGGCATCCTGGTCGGCCTGCTGACCGGCGCGACGCTCTACCCCGTCGCGGCCTTCGACGTCGACGAGACGATGCGGCTGATCCAGGACGAGCGGATCACCCTGCTGCCCGGCGCACCCACGATCTACCAGTCGATCCTGGCCGCGCCGCGGCGCTCCGAGTTCGACCTGAGCTCGCTGCGGCTGGCGGTCACCGGCGCGGCCAGCGTGCCGGTCGTCCTGATCGAGCGGATGCGCGACGAGCTGCGCATCGAGCACGTGGTCACCGCCTTCGGGATGACCGAGGCCGTCGTGGTCACGATGTGCCGCGCCGACGACTCCGCCGAGATCGTCGCGACCACGAACGGGCGCGCCATCCCCGGCATGGAGGTGCGGATCGACGAGACGGGCGAGCTCCTGGTCCGCGGCGACTTCGTGATGCTGGGCTATCTCGACGACCCCGCCGCGACCGCCGAGGCCATCGACCCCGACGGCTGGCTGCACACCGGCGACATCGGGGTCCTCGACGAGGCCGGCAACCTGCGGATCACCGACCGGCTCAAGGACATGTACATCTCCGGCGGCTTCAACGTGTATCCCGCCGAGGTCGAGCAGGCCCTGCTGCGGATGGACGGCATCACCGACGTGGCCGTCGTCGGCGTCCCCGACGAGCGGATGGGCGAGGTCGGCAAGGCGTACGTCGTCGGGTCGGCCGCCGAGGCCGACATCCTCGCCTTCGCCAAGGAGCGACTGGCCAACTTCAAGGTGCCGCGGTACGTCGAGCACCTCGACGCCCTCCCCCGCAACCTGTCCGGCAAGGTCCTGAAGAACGAGCTGAGGGGTTTCGATACGCCGCCTCGTTCCTCGGCGGCTACTCAACCACCGAAGGAGCCCTCCTGATGGATCTGGAGCTGTCCCCGTCCGAGCTGGCGTTCCGCGACGAGGCCCGGGCCTGGCTGGCCGCGAACGTGCCGGCGGAGCCGCTGCCGTCCCTCGACACCCCGGAGGGCTTCGAGCTGCACCGCGCGTGGGAGGCGAAGCTGTCCGCCGCCCGGTGGTCGGTCGTGTCCTGGCCCGAGGAGTACCACGGCCGGGGCGCGTCCCTCGTCGAGTGGATCATCTTCGAGGAGGAGTACTACCGAACGGGCGCGCCGCTGCGGGTCGGCCAGAACGGCATCTTCCTGCTCTCGCCGATCATCTTCGAGCACGGCACGAAGGAGCAGCAGGACCGGTTCCTGCCGTCGATGGCGACCGGCGAGGTCGTCTGGGCCCAGTGCTGGAGCGAGCCCGAGGCCGGCTCCGACCTGGCGTCCCTGAAGTCGACGGCCCGGCGCGACGACGAGCGGGGCGGCTGGCTGCTCAACGGCCAGAAGATCTGGTGCTCGCGCGCGGCCCTGGCCCACTGGGGCTTCGGCCTGTTCCGCAGCGACCCCGAGGCCCAGAAGCACGCCGGGCTGACCTACTTCCTGTTCCCGCTCGACGCCCCCGGCATCACGGTGCGACCGATCGCGCAGCTCGACGGCGAGGCCGGCTTCGCCGAGATCTTCTTCGACGACGTCTTCGTCCCGGACGCCGACGTCCTCGGCGCCCCCGGCGACGGCTGGCGGGTCGCCATGAGCACGGCCGGCAACGAGCGCGGCCTCTCGCTGCGCTCCCCCGGCCGCTTCACCGCGGCCGCCGACCGCCTGCTCGACCTGTACGCCGCCGCGCCCGACCCGCGCCGCGCCGACGCGGTCGTCGACGCCTGGACCCGCGCCGAGGCCTACCGGCTCTACACCTGGGGCACGGTCTCGAAGCTGAAGGACGGCGGCGACATCGGCGCCGCCGGCTCGGTCAACAAGGTGTGGTGGAGCGAGCTCGACGTCGCCCTGCACGAGACCGCGCTCGACCTGCTCGGCCCCGAGGCCGAGCTCGACTCGCGCTGGCTCGACGGCTACACCTTCTCGCTGTCCGGCCCGATCTACGCGGGCACCAACGAGATCCAGCGCAACATCATCGCCGAGCGCATCCTCGGCCTGCCCCGCGAGCCCAAGGGAGCCCAGAAGTGAGGTTCGAGCTCACCACCGACCAGCGCGACTTCGCCGCCTCCCTGGAGTCGCTGCTCGCCTCCTCCGACACCGTCGCCGCCGCCCGCGCCTGGGCCGACGGCGACCACTCCGCCGGGTTGAAGCTGTGGGAGCGGCTCGCCGAGCAGGGCGTCACCATGCTCGCCACCGAGGCGTCCCCGGTGGAGGTCTGCATCGCCTTCGAGGCGCTCGGGCGGCACGCGGTGCCGGGACCGTGGGTCGAGTCGGCGGCGTACCTCCCGATCGCGCTCGGTCGCGAGGTCGAGGGGGTCGCCACGGTCGCGCTCCCGCCGGTCGTCCCCCACGCGCTCGACGCGGACGTCGCGGACGAGGTGTACGTCGGGACCACCCCCGCGACCCGCACCGGCGACCTCCTGGTCTCGGTGGACCGGACCCGCCGCCTGTTCGCCGTCAAGGGTGAGGGCACCGTCGACGACGCGGCCTTCGACCTGGCCGTGCTGGCCACCGCCGCCCAGCTGCTCGGGGCCGGCGAGCGGGTGCTCGCCGACTCGGTCACCTACGTCAAGCAGCGCAAGCAGTTCGGCCGGGAGATCGGTTCCTACCAGGCGATCAAGCACAAGCTGGCCGACGCGCGGATCGCGCTCGACTTCGCCCGGCCGCTGATCTACGGAGCTGCTCTCGACCCGAGCCCGCGCGCGGTGTCGGCGGCGAAGGTGGCCGCGGGTGACGCGGCGTACCTCGCCTCCCGGCACGGCCTGCAGGTGCACGGCGCGATCGGCTACACCCAGGAGTTCGACCTCAGCGTCTGGATCACGAAGATCCGCGCGCTCGTGACCGCGTGGGGCACGCCCGCCTTCCACCGCGACCGCATCCTCTCCTCGCTGCTGGCCGAGCGGGGCGCCTGAGATGGACTTCGCCCTCAGCCCCGAGCAGGCCGAGCTCGCCGGCACCGTCCGGTCGGTGCTCACCAAGCAGGCCGACCCGGACGCGGCCTGGTCGACGCTGTGCGACCAGATCGGCGTGCCCGCGCTGGCGATCCCGGAGAAGTACGACGGCGTCGGCGCCACCTTCTTCGAGACCGCCGTCGTCCTCGAGGAGCTCGGCCGCGCCATCGCGCCCGCCCCGCTGCTCGCGACGGCCGTGGCCACCGAGGCGCTCCTCGCGGGCGGCTCGGCAGAGGCGAAGGAGCGGCTGCTCCCCCGGATCGCCGGCGGCGAGGTGGCGACCCTGGTGACCGGCGACGGGCCGGTGCTGGACGCCGACCGCGCCACGATCCTGCTCGCGATCGACGGCGACGACCTCGTCGAGGTCACCGGCGCCACCGCCACGTGGGTCGAGTCGATGGACCAGACCATCCGGCTCGCGACCGTCGACCGCGGCACCGGCACGAGCACCCCGGTCGGCGACGGCGCGGCGGCTCTCGCCCGGGCCGAGCTCGTCGGCGCCGCCGCATCGGCAGCGCTGGCCGCCGGCCTGTGCCGCCGCGCCCTCGACATGACGGTCGCGTACAGCAAGGAGCGCGTCCAGTTCGGCCGCCCGATCGGCTCCTTCCAGGCGCTCAAGCACCGGATGGCCGACATGCTGGCGCGCACCGAGCTGACCCGCTCGGTGGCCTGGTCGGCGGCGTACGCGCTCGCACAGGGTGCCGACGACGCGGCCGAGCAGGTGCACGCCGCGGCGTCGTACGCCCTCGACAGCGCGCAGCACCTTGCCGGGGAGTGCATCCAGCTGCACGGCGGCATCGCGATCACCTGGGAGCACGACGCCCACCTGGTGTTCAAGCGGGCACACGCGCTCGGGCGGCTCTTCGGCGCGGCCCACGCCCATCGGGCGGCACTTTCGCTCTGAACAGGGCGAAGCTGGCAACATTTTTGCCACAAGGGATGCGCGGACGGTCATATTCCCTGATGATGGAGCGCATGCACGAGGAACACGCCGCGCTGCTCCATGCCCTGGACCCGGCCACGTTGGGTGGCCGCGTCCGCGCTGCGCGCGTGGCCCGAGGCCTCACGCAGACCCAGCTCGGCGGCGACGGCGTCTCGACCGGGTACGTGTCCCGCATCGAGAGCGGCGAGCGGCGGCCGACCCTCGCCGTGCTCACCACCCTCGCCAGCCGGCTCGACACCACCGTCGACCACCTGCTCCGCGGCATCTCCGGCAGTGCGTACGACGAGCTGCGGCTCGCGCTCGACTACGCCGAGCTCGCCCTCGAGAACGGAGAGGCCGTCGACGCGGAGAGCCAGGCGCGCTCCGCGCTCGAGCGCGCCCGGGCGGCCGGGCAGGACGCCCTCGTGCTGCGCGCGGAGTCCCTCGTCGCCCGCGGCCTGGAGAACCAGGGCCGGCTCAACGAGGCGATCGAGATCTGGGAGCACGCGATCGAGCGCGCGACCGGACCCGACCTGATCGCGGCCGGCATCGCGCTGTCCCGCTGCTACCGGGAGTCCGGCGACCTGGCGCTGGCCATCGAGGTGGGCGAGCGGATCGAGGCGACGATCACGGCGAGCGGGCTCGACGGCACCGACGACGCGGTGCGGCTGGCGATGACGATCGCCGCCGCCCTCTACGAGCGCGGCGACCTGAACCAGGCCGCCCGCCGCTGCAACCGCGCGATCGAGACCGCGGAGCGGCTCGACTCACCCGCTGCCCGCAGCGCCGCCTACTGGGAGGCCAGCATCGTCCAGGCCCGGCGGGGCGACGTGGCCGCTGCCAGCCAGCTCGCCGGGCGCGCCCTTGCGCTCCTCGCCGAGGGCAACGACCGGCGCAACCTCGCTCGGCTGCGGATCCAGGTGACCCGCCTCATGCTGCGTACCGACGAACCGGACCCCAACCTCATCCTGCGTCAGGCGGAGACGGCGCGGGCCGAGCTCACCACGACGAGCGCGAGCGCCGCCGACGTGACGATGAACGACCTCACCCTCGCCCAGGCGCACCTGCAGGCGGGAGACGCGGGGCTGGCAGCCGAGATCGCCGAGCGCGCACTCGCCACCTGCCCGCCGGACGCGATCCTGGCCCAGGTCGAGGGGTGGGTCACCCTCGGCCGCGCCCACTCGGCGCAGGGCGACACCGACACGGCTCTGCTGAGCTATCACCGCGGTGTCGAGGTGCTCGAGGCCATCGGTGCGAGCAGGGCAGCGGCCCAGCTCTGGTTCGACCTGGCCGGCCTCCTCGAGGATGCCGACGACCACACGACCGCGCGCTTCGCCTATCGCCAGGCGGCCGAGGCGACCGGGCTCCAGCGACAGCTGCGGACGACGGGTGTGCCTGTCGGCTGAGCACTCAGCTCAGCAGCAGTGAACCTCGTTCGCTGAGATCGCACCGGCGTCGCCGGGAGCGGCGAGAACCGCGCCCGACGTGGCGGCGACGGTGAGCAGTGCGGCGATGGCGAGCTTGATCTTCTTCATGGTGATGTCCCTTCCCCGAGTGCGGTGGGTCCCGCTCGGACCGATGTTGTCACAAATTGGCGAATTCTCATGACAAATTCCTGCTACGATCTGTGCGTCGGGGTGGGGACAACAGTTCAACGACCGGGTCGTCCAGGGAAATAACCCCCAGCGCTCTGGAAGATCCGGTCGGAGGACTCGCGGAGTTCACCTCGTCGGTCGGGTTTCGACCCGGGTGGTGGCCCCTCGCGAGTCGGCGCTTGCGGGGGGCCACAGCTCTGTCCCCCGACGGCTACTGCTCGTCGACGCCGAGCGCGTCGGCCGGTGGCTCGACGAGGCCCGACAGAGCCTCCTCGCCCTGCAGGGCCGCGGCCACCGCCGGTGCCGCCAGCCGGACGACCTCGTCCACCGAGGCCGACGCGAGCGGCTCGACCTCCAGCACGTAGCGCACCATCGCGAGGCCGACCAGCTGCGAGGCCACGAGCTCGGCCTTCATGGCCGACATCGAGCGCAACCGCGCGGGAGCGGCCGGGTGCAGCACGACGCGGTTGATCCAGCGGTACAGCCGCGGGCTGTCGTCGCCGTGCCTGGTCGCGTTGCGGATCATCCGCAGCATCCGTGCCTGCGTGCGCGGGTGCTCGCACAGCCGCAGGAACCGCCGGACGAGGACGATCGCGAAGTCCTCGGTGGGCGCCAGGCTGTGCACCCGAGCATCGTCCCAGACCGGCCGGCCCGCCACCCGGGGCACACGGATGTGACCTGCCCTACCCTCCGGCGCGGCTGATCAGCACGCGCAGCGAGGTCGGCAGTGGCTGGGCCAGGATCAGGTGAGGTCCGGTCGTGGTGATCCGGGAGGTGACCGCGAAGATCGTGCCGACGTTGCCCGTGCGACGGAAGGGCAGGATCCACGGCCCGCCGCTCGCGCCCCCGTTGAGCCCGCAGGTCATCGACGCATCACCGGAGGTCGAGACCGAGGAGGCAGTGGTCGTGCCGTCGCAGCGCCAGGCCGTCTCGCCGTCGAACGGCGACGCGGCGGGCCAGCCCCAGATCCGGACGCCCCGGTGGTTGGTGCCCGCGCCGAGCGCGACACGGTTGCCCCCGGTGACGTCGACCAGGCGCTTGCCGTTGCGCCGCGCGACGGTGAGGATCGCCTGGTCCTGCTGGAAGCTCTCGTCGGAGATCCACCCGTTGGCGACGTACGCGTGCGTGACGACCCACTTGCCCAACGGTGCCCTGCCGGCGTTGTACCGCGGGACGTAGACCCAGTTCGAGTAGTAGCGCGGTGGGCCGGCGAGGAGCCCGAGGCCGAGCAGACCGCCCTCCGGGTTCGGCCCGGTGTGGGCGCAGTGTCCCGCGGTGAGGACCTGGTTGCGGCTCCTCGTCGCGATCGCGGCGGCCGAGCAGACGAAGTCCGAGCCGCCGTCGGAGAAGAACAGCTTGCCGACGGTCTTGGGGATGTAGACGGTGCTGTTGGCCGGCACGGTGTTCGACGTCGGCGCGGTGATGCGGCCGCTGGTGCGTGCGGTCGTGGTCGACGGCGAGTCGACCGGGACGGCGGCCAGCATCCGCGCCTTCGTCCAGTAGGCGCGGACCGCCGCGATCCGGTCGAGCGGCGTGACGACGACGCCGTCGGCGTGCGCCGGCGTGGTGGGCACGACGGCGGCCGAGCCCGCCCCCAGGGCGAGCGCAGCGGCCAGACCGGCCACCGTTCGGCGTACGGCGTGCGATGTCGTGTGCAGGTGTGGAGCCCCCATAGCGAAGGTTCAACGCGCGAGCACCGCGACAGTGACGGTCGT
Organism: Nocardioides sp.; assembly: GCA_035248385.1. Taxonomy (GTDB): domain Bacteria; phylum Actinomycetota; class Actinomycetes; order Propionibacteriales; family Nocardioidaceae; genus Nocardioides. Next base: position 12,574 of record DATFHM010000273.1, read on the forward strand.
CTCAGCCCAGGCTTAGTCGGTGGTGCGGTAGCGGCCCTTGAAGTAGAGGAGCGGATCACCCTCGACGCCCTGCGCGAGGTGCTCGACGCGCCCGATGACGACGAAGTGGTCGCCGGCTTCGTGCACGGTGTGGATGGTGCAGTCGAGGTGGGCGAGGGTGCCGGCGATGACGGGCGAGCCGGTCACCTCCGCGGGCGTCCACTCGATGCCCGCGAACTTGTCGGCACCCTTGGTCGCCATCTGCGCCGAGACGTGCTCCTGCTCGGAGGACAGGATGTTCACGCAGAACCGGCCGGCGCGGTGGATCATCGGCCAGGCCCGCGACGTGCGGGCCGGGATGAACGTGACCAGCGGCGGCTCGAGCGAGACGCTGGAGAACGACTGGCAGGTCATGCCGACCGGACCGTCGGGGCTCATCGTGGTGATCACGGTGATGCCGGAGGCGAAGCACCCGAGCACGTCGCGGAAGTTGCGGGCCGCCTCGCGCGCGGCGGGGTCGTCGTGGACGACGACGTCCTCGCCGGGCCGGAACTCGAAGTCGACCTCGGCGTCACCGAGGAAGTCACCGATGAGCGAGGGGTGCGGCCAGGTGGCACGGGCATCGGGGCTCATGCCTTCTGGCAGCTCGTCGGACATGGTCGTCACGGTATCGACTCAGCCGTTCCCGCCGAAGTTGTGTCCCCAGTAGGAGACGGCGGTCGACTCGCGCGCGACC
>DATFHM010000274.1:0-16679 GCA_035248385.1 Nocardioides sp.
TCCAGCCGAGCAGCCGGTGCAGGGTCGAGGCGGACAGCCCGTCCAGCCGGGCCCGGTCGGCGTCGGTGAAGCGCTCCTCGCGCTGCACCTCCTCCACCGCCTGCTGCAGCCGCGCCGAGGCCTTGCCGGTGGGCGCGGTCAACGCGATGCGCAGCGGGCGGTCGGACTGCTCGGTCAGCAGCGCGAGCAGACCGGCCACCGTGGTGGTCTTGCCGGTGCCCGGGCCGCCGGTGAGGACGGTGGTCCACTGGCGGGCCGCGGCCAGGGCGGCGGCGCGCTGCTCGTCGTACCCCTCGGGGAAGAGGCGGGCGGCCGACGCCGCGAGGGCGGCCTCGTCGACGCCGGGCGCGGGTGCGGTCAGCCGGGCCAGCAGGTCGTCGCGGACCTGGCCCTCCTCGCGCCAGAACCGGTCCAGGTAGAGCAGGCCGCCTTCACGCCGCAGGACGCCGGTCGTCGTCAGCGGGCTGGCGGCGATCGCCTCCTGCCACGGCCCTGCGGCCGGCCACGGCAGCTCCTGCACGCCCTCGCTCGCGGCGAGCTCCGCGAGGTCGACGCAGACCGACCCGTGCCGCACGGCACGGACCGTCACGGCCACGGCTAGCGCGACGGCATCGGACCGCTCGCCCGCCAGGGAGCAGATCCGGGAGGCGGCGTGCACGTCGGCGGCGGTCAGCAGGCCGGCCGCGTTGAAGGTCGCCAGCAGCCCGGTCGCGCCGCGGGCGATCCGCGCGTCGCTCGGGTCGAGCACCTCGAACAGCTCGGTCATCGGCCCGCCAACCTCTCCGAGAGCGCGACCACCAGCGCGGCCGGCGGCTGCCAGCTGAACACCCCGCACGGCACCCCGTCGACCTCGGGCGTCTCCGGCCCGCACATGCCGCGGACGTAGAGGTAGAGCACCCCGCCCAGGTGCGTGGCCGGGTCGTAGCCCGGGACGCGCCAGCGCAGGTAGCGGTGCACGACGACCGAGTAGAGCAGCGCCTGCAGCGGGTAGTGCGAGTGCAGCATCGCCTCGGTCAGGTACGCCGGCGCGTAGTCCGCCGCGGTCACCGGCCGGCCGATCTCGCCGAGCCGGTTGGTCTTGTAGTCGACGACCATGAACCGCCCGCTCGGCAGCCGCAGCACGACGTCGACGCTGCCGGAGAGGTAGCCGCGCAGCGACTGGTCGGCGAGCGGCTGCTGCTCGAGACGGTCGGCGTACGCCGCCATCGGGTCGTCGCCCAGGTGCTCGCGGACGAGCGGCGCGAGGTCGCCGAGTCGGACGTCGTGATCGCCGCGCACCAGGTCGCCCCCGTCCAGCGGGATCTCGAAGTCGAGCTCGCGGAGCCGGTCGGAGAGCGGGATGTCGGCGAGGGTCAGGCCGTCGGCCAGCGGACCGAGCGACGTGGCGTTCATCGGCAGCAGCGCCTCGGCGAGCTGCTCGGGCGTCGCCTCGGACGGCCACCAGCGCAGCTGCTCCTCGGCGCGCAATGCGAGCTCAGCGCGCAGGTCGGGGGCGGACGGGTCCGCGTGCTCGAGGATCGCGTGGACCAGGGAGCCGAAGCCGGCGCCGGCGGGGAGGTCGGACATGGGGGACGGGAGGTCGGCCCCGACGGTCTCCGGGCGGCCGGCCTCCTCGACCACCGGGGCCTCGTCGGTGTCGTCGCCCTCGTCGTCCTTCGGGCTGACCTCCGGCTCGCTCGTCGCGATCGCCTGCTCCTCCACCCGGATCAGCCCCGAGTACGACGTGCGCCGCCACTCGGTGTCGATCGGCCGGCCGAACACGCGGGCGGCCAGCACCTCGTCGTCGGGCGGGGTGGGGTCGAGCCGGGCACGGGTCGGGGCCGCGACCTCGGCCGCGGGTCCGGCGTACTGCGTCTCGATGAGGTGCAGGATCTCGCCGGCCCGGTCGTCGGGGTAGACCTGTGCGGTCGCGGGCACGTCGCGGTCGCCGGGCCGGCGGCCGAAGACCATCCGGCTCAGCGCTCCGCGCTCGGAGCCCTCGGCCGGCGCCCACCAGGCGACGACCTGCGACTGGGCGCGGGTGAGGGCGACGTACAGCTTGCGGAGGTCCTCGCCGGCCTCCTCGGAGCGGTGCGCCTCGAGGTTGTCGTTCCACTGACGGCCGCTGCCGGCGACGTCGATGACACGGCGCAGCGCGGCCGGGTCGGAGCGGTCGTGGAAGAGCGCGGTCGTGGTGGGCCGGTCGTAGAAGTTGAAGGCGTAGGGCAGGTAGACGACGGGGTACTCCAGGCCCTTGCTGCCGTGGATCGTGACGATCTGGACCGCCTTGGCGTCGGAGTCGAGCCGCCGTGGCCGCTCGCCCGCGGCCGTGCGGAGGCGCTCGTCGCGGAACCACTCGAGCAGGGCGGTGAGGCCGAGCCGGTCGCGGACCGCGCGGTCGTGCAGGACCTGCCCGAGGTGGCGGATGTCGGTGAGCAGCCGCTCGCCCCCGACCCGGCCGAGGATCCGGTCGCTCAGGCCGCGCTCCTCGAACGCCTCCATCAGCGCCGCGACCCCGCGGCCGCGCACCAGGATCGCGCCGTCGCGCAGCGCGTCGGCGATCTCGCCGGTCAGCGTGTCGCCGCCCGCCACGAGATCGGCCGCGCCGAGGCCGAAGAAGCAGGTCAGGCCGGCGGAGCGCACCAGCGGCGAGCGGTGCGGCGCCTCCAGCGCCTTGAGCAGGGTCAGCCAGTCGTCGGCCGCAGGCGTGCGGAAGATGTCGCCGCCGCCGTTGAGGACGACCGGGACGTCACGCTTCTGGAGGGCGTTCTGGACGACCTCGCCCTGGGTCCGGTCGGAGACGAGGACGGCGACCTGGTGCGCCTCGAGAGGTACGCCGGACCAGGTCGGCCCGGCCTTCAGCAGCTCGGCGACGTCGGCCGCGAGGTCGTCGGCGACCCGGTCGCGGGCGGCCCACCACGACACCTTCCCCTGGGTGAGCTTGAGGTCGCCACGCGGCATCCGGCGCAGCCGGAACGGCGCAGGGTGCGGGGCCCCGGCGAGCCGGCTCTCCTGGTGGAACGCCTCGACGGGGTGCACCACGATCTCGCTGCTGCCCAGGCCGGCGTTGCCGATCGAGGCGTTCAGCCGGGCGACCAGGTCGGCGTCGGAGCGGCGGTTGGTGGCCAGGGTGTAGCGGCTCGTCGCGCGGTCGGCCGCAGCCAGGTAGGTGTCGACGTCGCCGCCGCGGAAGCCGTAGATCGCCTGCTTCGGGTCGCCGATCAGGATCACCGTCGAGTGGCCGTGGAAGGCGCGCTCGATGACCTGCCACTGCACCGGGTCGGTGTCCTGGAACTCGTCGACGAGCACGATCCGCCACCGGGTCCGCATCCGGGTGCGGGCGGGAGCCGCCTCGTCCTCGAGGGCGTGCGCGAGGCGGGCCAGCAGGTCGTCGTACGACTGGATGCCGAGGCGCTGCTTGCGGCGCTCGACCTCCTCGCGCACCCGGCGGGCGAAGTCGGTGCGGGCGGCCGCGACCGGGTGGCTCGGGTCGGCCGGCGCGAGGTCGACGTTCTGGTGGCTCACCGCCTCGCGGCCGATCGCGGCGGCGGTGGCCCGGTCGATCAGCGGCGTCGCCTGCTGCCGCCCGTTGTCGGCGAGGTAGAGGTCGTCGACGACCTCGAGCACGAGCTCGTCGAGGCTCTCCACGAGGGTCGCGGACGTGTCGCTCTCGCTCGCGACGCCCAGCGAGCGCAGCACGACGTGGCAGAACTGGTGGGTGGTCGCGATGGTCGCGGTGTCGAAGGCGGCGAGCGCGTCACCGAGCCGCTCGCGGCGGGTCGCGAGCTCCGCGGGCGTCGCGTCGAGCAGGTGCTCGAGCAGCTCGTTGCCGGCCTCGGCGTCGCCGGTGGCCAGCTGCCGGGCGAGCGCCCGCTCGGCGCTGGTCAGTTGCTCGCGGACCCGGGTCCGCAGCTCCTGGGTGGCCGCACGGCTGAAGGTGATGACGAGCATCTCGTCGAGGGTGGTCAGCCCCTCGGCGACGTACCTCGTGACGAGGGCGCCGACGGTGAAGGTCTTGCCGGTGCCGGCGCTCGCCTCCAGCAGGGTGGTGCCGGTGGGGAGGTCGCCCCGGATGTCGAACGGGGTCGGGTCGATCACCAGCTCCCCACCTCGCTCTCGAGCAGCGGGCCCCAGACCCGCATCGCCAGGTCCCCGAAGCGCGAGGTCTCGGGGCCGTCGACCGGTTCGCGCCCCGGCAGCGGCGAGCGGGCGCCCCAGACCAGGACGTGCTCGACGTCGCCGACCTCGCCCTCGAACTTCCCGTCCCGGCGCCACAGGAAGCCGGCGCGGTCGAGCGCGGCGTCCGCGTCGGTGCGGGTACGACGGGCGCGGGCGTACTGCAGCGACGTCTTCAGCGGCAGCGGCAGCGGCTCGACCAGGCCCTCGTCGCGGATCGCGACCAGGGCGCGCAGCCAGGTGATCGCGCGCTGGTCCAGCGGCGCGATCCGGGACACCTCGACGTCGGCGCGGCCCCAGCCCTCGGGACGGCCGATGGTCAGCCCCCGCCAGGGCCGGTCCTCGTCGCTGGCCGCGAGGGCGAGCAGCTTCACCCAGCTGTGCAGCCGGTGCTTGGGGCCGAGCCGGGAGTAGCTGACCCGCACCAGCAGGTCGCCGTACAGGTCCGGGACCGTGCCGCGCAGGCGCCGCCCGTCGCCCAGGTCGACGTCCACGTCGACCGCGCGCGGCTGGGAGCTGGTGTGGCCGAGCGCCTCGCGGGCCAGCGGCTTGGCCCGCTCGATGACCTTGCGCAGGAGCCGGTCGCCCAGCTCTCCGGGAGGTACGACGCCGCGCCGCCGCTCGCGCTCCACCGCCGGGTCCGGGTAGTGGCCGCGCATCAGGTCGTCGAGGATCCGCTGGCCGATCGCCCACTCCTCGAGCGCGTCCACCGTGATCGGGATCCGGTCGTCGACGGGCTCGTCCTCGCGGGGCAGCGCGATGCCGAGGCGCTGCTTGAGGAAGCCGCGGACCGGGGACCCGAAGAAGTCCACGAGGTCGTCGAGCGCGACGTCGCCGCGGTCGGGTGCGGGCAGCGGGCCGTCGAGGAACGGCGGCTCGGGGTGGCGCTCGCGCTCGATCGCACGGGCACCCGCCAGCGCGAACCGGTCGAACGCGAACGGCTTGCCCGGGACGAGCGCGCCGGCGACCAGGTTGCGCCGGTCGAAGGGCTGCAGCGGGTGGTCGAGGACGACCCGGTCGCGCACCGCGCCGTCGGGGCTGGTGGCGGTGAGGTCGAGGGCGTCGAGCAGCTCACCGACGGGCACCGCGGGCGGACGGGGCTGGCCGGTGAACTCGTTCGCGCCCGTGTAGGTGATGACGAGGGTGTCGGTCGCGGCGAGCACGGCGTCGAGCAGCAGCTGGCGGTCCTCGCTGCGCGGGTCGCGCTCGCCGGTGAGCGGCCGGCGGGCCAGGGCGTCGTCGCCGTCGGTGACCCCGACGCGGGGGAAGACGCCCTCGTCCAGGCCGAGCAGGCAGACCACCCGGTGCGGCACCGACCGCATCGGGACCAGCGTCGACACGGTGAGCACACCGGTGCGGAAGTTGGCGCGCGTCGGGCGGCCGGCGAGCCGCTCGGAGAACATCGCGCGGACATCCGGCAGGCGCAGCTCGACCGCCTCCCCCGCGGCCGAGCGCAGGCTGTCGAGCTCGCGCTGCACCTGGCCGTGCTGCCAGGAGTCGGCGGGCCGCACCGAGGTCAGCGCGGCGACGCCGTCCTCGATGGTCCGCAGCCAGTGGTCGAGGGGGTGCACGCCCACCAGCTGGTCGGTGACCGCCTCGAGGCGGGCGACGAGCTCCGCGAGCCGGCCGATCAGGTCGACGTCGCCGCTGCCCACGTCGTCGAGCGGCAGCACGTCGCCGAGCATGAGGTTGCTGTCGTCGGACAGCGCCACGCCCGACAGCAGCCGGTCGAGGCCGCAGCGCCAGGTGTTGTCGTCGTACGCCGCCAGACCGAACTCCTCGCGGTGGACGGCGTCGAAGCCCCACTTCACGCCGGCCTGCTGGACCCACGTCGTGAGCAGCTCGAGGTCGTCGTCGCGGAACCCGAAGCGGCGTCGCACCGGGTCGCAGTGGGCCAGGTCGAGCACGGCCCCGACGCCCACCCGGCCGCCGGCCAGGTCGAGCAGCCGGGCGACCACGGAGAGCAGCGGGTTGGTCTGGTCGAGCGCCCGGTCGGCCAGGCTCACCCGGAGCCGGTGGGCCGGGTGGCCCTCCACACCCACGACGTCGGCGAGGCCGAAGGCCGCGGACAGCAGCGGCGCGAAGCCCTCGATGTCGGGGCACATCACCACGATGTCGCGGGGCTCCAGGGTCGGGTCGTCGGCGAGCAGGCCGAGCAGCACCTCGCGGAGCACCTCGACCTGGCGGGCCGCACCGTGGCAGGCGTGCAGCTGGACCGAGCGGTCGTCGTCGCGGAGCTGGCGGGTCTGGTGGGGGACAGGGGCATTGGCGCGGAGGTCGTGCTGGAGCCAGGAGAGGAGGGTGTCGGGCTGCTGCTCGGTGGCCGCGAGCGGTACGTCGGCGTGGTCGACCGTGCCGAGCAGCCGCTGCAGCTCGCGGGTGTCGCGGCCGAGGGTGGCGAGCAGCGGCAGGCCGACCTTCTGGTGGGAGCGGTCCTCGGACCGCGGCACGACGCCCTGCAGGTCGGGATCGGTCAGCGCGTCCCACAACGCGGGCGAGGGGTGCGGCAGCCAGAGGTGGACGTCGCGGTGGGTGGCGAGGGCGTCGAGCAGCTGGAGGTCGCCGGCCGCGAGCCGGGTGTGCCCGAAGAGGCTGATCCGCTCGGGCAGGTCGACGGCGTCGGCGTCGGCGCGGAGGCGGCGTACGGCGTCGGCGTGGCGGTGCACCGGGTCGGGGCCGTCGACCACGGCGGCGAGCCGGCGCCACAGCTCGGGCTGCCAGGTGAGGTCGGCCGGGATCACCCCGCCCGCGCCGTCGTGGTCGGTGCCGGCGGCCCAGTCGGCGAGCAGGGTCGGCCGTTGGGCGGCGTACGAGCTGAAGAGGTGGGCGAGCCGGCGCGCAGTGGCGAAGCGGCGGCCGCGGCGGAGCTCGGCCTCCTCACCGTCGGTGGTGCGGCCGAGGTGGCGGGCGAGGACGTCCGCCCACGGCTCGGCGACGACGTCGTCGATGACGCCCAGCAGCGGCCAGGTCAGCGCGGCGGGCGCCCACGGGTCGTCCTCCGGGCGGCCCGACACCAGCCCGAACAGCGAGTGCGGGCTGCGGAAGTCGACGGCCGCGCAGACCCCGTCGTCACCGGCCGCGGACGTGCCGAGGTGGTGCGAGAGCCGCTGCGACAGCCAGCGCTCCACCCCGCGCGCCGGCACCACGACGACCTCCTGCGCGAACGGGTCCGCCAGCGGCTGCGCGAGCAGCCCGGCCAGCCCGTCGGCGAGGACGTCGGTCCGCGGGGCGCGGTGCAGCAGGAGGGTCATCGGTGGCGAGGCTAGTGGGTGCCTCCGACCCAACCGGGGGCCAGGAGGTCAGGCGCGGCGGACGTGCACCGCCGCGCTCCACGCGCTGCGGCCGACCTTCGAGGTCGCGGCGACCCGGCAGTCGTAGGCCTTCGCGGCCTTGAGCCCGCTGACGCCGATGCCCGTCGCGCTCGCCGCGGCGGTGCCGGTCAGGACCGAGGAGCCGTTGACGCACCGGGCGACGTACCCGGTCACCTTGGCGCCGCGCGCCTTGGAGAGCGTGTGGGTGAGCCAGATCCGGCGGCCGGAGACGCGCTTGGCCTTGGTGATCACCGGCTTGGTCGGCTTGATCGTCCCGGCCATCACCTTGATGGTCCGCTTGGTGAAGGTGAAGCCACTGACGTCGACGAAGATGCCGCCGCCGTCGGGATCCTGCTGGATGTTGAAGGTGGCGGTCGCGCTGTTGACGGTGCCGGTGAGGCTGCCGGCGGTCATGGTCTCCGGGTTGGGGATGCCGAAGTCGTCCCGCAGCATCACGTAGGGAACCCGGAAGTGGATCGCGCCGTGCACGACCGTCGCGCCGTCGTGGTAGTAGTGCGGCGAAACCGCTTCCGTCTCCAGGAACTGGTGACCGGTGGAGTCGGTCTCGAAGAAGATGCCGTTGTAGGTGACGTTCGTGCCGACGTAGAACCCGACGAAGTCCTGGTTCGTGTCGGCGTTGTAGGCCGTCACGTCCCCCTCGAACTCGATCAGGTCGTCGGTCGCGGTCGGGGGGCACGGCCAGGGCCACGGCGCCGAGTCGTCGCAACCGAGGCCGGTCCGCACGGCCGAGCCGGTGACCTTGAGCATCCAGTCGCCCGACGTGCTGTCCTTCCAGACGTCGACATCGGTCTGGTGCTCGAAGCCGCTGATGTAGTCGGGGTGCTGGGCGCCCGTGTCCAGCACGAAGGCGATGGTGTCGCCCTCCGAGAGCGTGGCGGGGATCGGCGCACTGCCGTCGGGCTGCACCGAGAACGTGAAGGTGTGCCCGTAGTCCGGGGTGTCGAACGGCGTGACCGTCAGGTCCATCGCGTTGCCGGCGGTCATCGCCGACCCGTTGTACGTGAAGGACTCGATGCACGGCTTGGCGACGCCGGGGGTGCTGCACCAGCGCTCACCGGGCGAGGCCTGGGCGCTGCCGGCGACGGCAGCGAGCGAGGAGGCGAGGACGAGGGCAGCGCTGAGACGGGCGACGATCCGCATGCTGGGATCGTAGGAGCGAACCCGGATCCGCGCAGCCGAATCACCGACGGTGCAGCTCCTCGTCGGCCTCCTCCACCTCCCCGGACAGCGCAGCGAGCGCGTCGGGCTTGCCGTGGAAGCGTCGGTACGAGTACCCGATCAGCACGTACGCCGCTACGCATGACACGAGCAGCGTGACGCCGGTCCACGCTCCCCCGAGCAGCCACCAGCCGTCCTTCAGGGGCCACCACGACGGCACGTCGGGGTCGGCGATCCACAGCACCCCGAAGGCCCCAAGGCAGGCGGCGCCCAGGCAGGAAGCGAGGATCCGCGGCCAGGTCTGCACGCTGTCGGCCGCGCCCCGCAGCGCCCGCAGCCGCACCGGGTCGACCCAGCGGCGCGCCCAGGCGTACTGCCGCGACAGCACCGCGAGCCCGGCGAAGAGCAGCAGCAGACCGGGGCCGGGCAGGATCAGCGCGGCCACGCCGGCGGCCAGCAGCAGCCACCCGAGGACCTCGAGCAGCAGTCGCTTGACCGCTCCGCTCACGCCCCGCCGCCCCACTTCTCCAGCCACGCCAGCACGTCGGCGTCGGCCCGCCCGTGGGTGGCCGCGATCCGCGCCCACTTCAGGGCCATGGCGTGGAAGCGCAGCGGGTTGTAGACGTCCTCCTCGCAGGAGAACAGCCCGTCCCCGGCGTACGTCATGATCGTGATGTTGGGCTCTTCCAGCACCGTCCCGTCGCCGGGATCGGGCATCGGGTTGCGCACCTCGCAGACCAGGCGGCCGGCCGCCGGGTCGACGACCTGCCAGGACAGCGGGAAGCCCGTCATCACCCGCCCCGGGTACGCCGTCATCGTCCGCACCGCCCACGCGCGGATCTCCTCGCGGCCGCGGAACGTGCCCATCGCGTGCTCGATGTAGGTGGCGTCGGGGGTGAACAGGTCGGCGTACCCGCTCCAGTCGCCGGACTCCACGAAGGTGGCGACCTTGGCGTGGAAGGCGGCGTACGCGTCGCTGATCTCCTCGGCGCTGAACATCACGGCGGCGGTCATGCTGCCGATCCAACCAGACCCAATACGCTTCGATCATGGTCGACGCGGGGGACTCCGGTCGGCGCAGCCCCTTCGGGTCGCGCCTGCTCGGGCCACGCGAGCAGGACCCGCGCCGGCTCCGGCTGCGGATCCGCCTGCTGCTGACCGCGATGCTGCTGGCCACCAACCTGGCCGGTGCCGTGGTCACCCTGGTGATCAACCTGTGGGCCGTGCCGGCGCCGGCGCCCAGCCACACCCTGAAGATCGCGATGGCGATCGGGATCCCCGTCTACGTGCTGGTCGGGGCGATCGTGGGCGTCCTCTGGGGCACCGCCGCGAGCCTGCGCGCGCTGCGCTGGGCGACCGAGCCGGGGCTCGTGCCCGACATGGAGGACCGCCGCCGGGCGCTGCGGGTGCCGCTGCACCTGACGGCCATCCAGTTCGTGATCTGGTTCGGCGGCTGCGTGCTGTCGACCGCGATCCTCACCCAGCTGCAGCCGTCGCGCGCCGCGATGACCGGCCTGACGATCCTCATCGGCTCGATCGTGGTCGCGGGGATCGCCTACCTGCTCTGCGAGTTCGCGCTGCGGCCGGTGTCGGCGCGCGCGATGAGCGGGATCCAGGTGACCCGCCCGGTCCGCGGCGTCGGCGTGGGGCCGCGGATGGTGCTCTTCTGGATCGTGGGCACGGCCGCGCCCGTGCTGGGCCTGCTGACGATCGCGTCCCTCGGCCTGCACAACAGCCACGCGACCCTCGACCAGCTCGCCATCGTCACCATCGCCACCTGCGTGGTCGTGCTGCTCACCGGCTTCGTCCTCACCGACCTCAACGCGCGCTCGGTGCGCGCCCCGATCCTCGCCGTCCGTGACGCGATGCTCGGCGTCGGGCACGGGCGCTTCGAGGAGGTCGCCGTGTACGACGGCACCGAGCTCGGCGCCCTGCAGAGCGGCTACAACGAGATGGTGCGCGGGCTGCGCGAGCGCGAGAAGATCCGCGACCTGTTCAACCGGCACGTCGGCCAGGAGGTCGCCGAGGCCGCCACCGCCGCCGAGACCGGCGAGATCTCGCTGTTCGGCGAGACCATGATCGCGACAGTCCTGTTCGTCGACCTGGTCGGCTCCACGGCGTACGCCGCCCGGCGGCCGCCCGCCGAGGTCGTGTCGGTCCTCAACCGGTTCTTCGGCGTGGTCGTCGACGAGGTCGACCGGGAGCACGGGCTGGTCAACAAGTTCATCGGCGACGCGGTGCTCGCGGTGTTCGGCGCTCCCGCCCACCGGCCCGACCACGCGGCCGCGGCGCTGAGCGCGGCCCGCATGATCGCGAGCCGGCTGGCCGCCGAGGTGCCCGAGGTCGGCGCCGGCATCGGCGTCGCGACCGGCACCGTGGTGGCGGGCAACGTCGGCCACGAGCAGCGCTACGAGTACACCGTCATCGGCGACGCGGTGAACTCCGCCTCGCGCCTCACCGACCTGGCCAAGGACCTCCCCGGCGGCGTCGTCGCCTCCTGGGACTCCGTGATCGCCGCCCGCGACGCGGGCTCCTCGGAGGCCGGCCTGTGGATCGAGGCGGGCGCCACCACGCTGCGCGGCCGCTCGACGCCGACCCTGCTGGCGCTCCCGAACCCGGCCTCGCTGGGCGGGTAGGCCGGGCGCGCGGTCCGTCGTACCTGACGAACGCGTTGGTTTTTTGCGCTCGACCCAACGCGTTGGTCAGGTACGACGCAACTACGCTCGGCACCGTGAGCGCGGAGATCGACGACTTCAAGCCGGACGCCATCATCGTCGGGGCGGGCCTCGCCGGCCTGGTCGCGACCTACGAGGCGACCCGGGCGGGCAAGCGGGTGCTCGTGCTGGACCAGGAGAACCGCGCGAACCTCGGCGGTCAGGCGTTCTGGTCGCTGGGCGGGCTGTTCTTCGTCGACTCCCCCGAGCAGCGCCGGATGGGGATCAAGGACTCCTTCGAGCTGGCCTGGCAGGACTGGCAGGGATCGGCCGGCTTCGACCGCGTCGAGGACCAGCCCGACGGCACGCCCGGCCAGGACCACTGGGGCCGCAAGTGGGCCGAGGCCTACGTCCGCTTCGCCGCGACCGAGAAGCGCGACTACGTGCGCTCGCTCGGGCTGCGGGTGCTGCCGTTCGTGGGGTGGGCCGAGCGAGGTCGCGGTGACGCGTCCGGCCACGGCAACTCCGTGCCGCGCTTCCACCTGACCTGGGGCACCGGTCCCGAGGTCGTCCGAGTGTTCCTGGAGCCGGTGCTGGAGGCCGAGAAGCGGGGGCTGGTGAGGTTCGCCTTCCGGCACCGCGTCGACGAGATCGTGCTGCACGACGGCGCGGCGACGGGCGTCCGCGGCGCGATCCTGGCGCCGTCGGACGAGGAGCGCGGGTTCGCGTCGTCGCGCGAGGTCGTCGAGGAGTTCGAGTACGACGCCCCCGCGGTCGCCATCACCACCGGCGGCATCGGCCACAACCACGAGCTGATCCGCGCGAACTGGCCCGCCGACAGGCTGGGCCCGGCGCCGAAGCACATGATCAGCGGCGTCCCGGCGTACGTCGACGGCCGCGGGCTCGGCATCGCCCAGGCCGCGGGCGCGCGGCTGGTGAACTCCGACCGGATGTGGCACTACACCGAGGGCATCCACAACTGGGACCCGATCTGGCCCGACCACGCGATCCGGATCATCCCGGGCCCGTCGTCGATGTGGTTCGACGCCACGGGCAAGCGCCTGCCCGCCCCGAACTACCCGGGCTTCGACTCGCTCGGCACGCTCGCCGCGATCGGCGCGACGGGCTACGACTACACGTGGTTCGTGCTGACGCAGTCGGTCATCGAGAAGGAGTTCGCGCTCTCCGGCTCGGAGCAGAACCCCGACATCACCGGCAAGGACCTCAAGTTCATGCTCAAGTCGCGCGCGGCCAAGGGCGCGCCCGGCCCGGTCGAGGCGTTCAAGCAGCACGGCGTCGACTTCGTCGTGGCCTCCACGCTGGAGGAGCTGGTGGCGAAGATGAACGGCGTCGTGCGGTCCGACTCCCCTGCCCGCGGACCGGAGCTCGACGCGACCGTCCTGCGCCGCCAGATCGAGGCCCGCGACGCCGAGATCACCAACGGCTTCAGCAAGGACTTCCAGCTGATGTCGATCGCGAACGCCCGCCGCTCCTGGACCGACAAGCTGGTCCGCGTGGCCAAGCCGCACCGGTTCCTGGACCCGGAGCAGGGCCCGCTCATCGGCGTACGCCTCAACATCCTGACCCGCAAGACCCTCGGCGGTGTCGCGACCAACCTCGACTCCCAGGTCATCCGCCCCTCCGGCGACGTCATCCCCGGCCTGTACGCCGCCGGCGAGGTCGCCGGCTTCGGGGGCGGCGGGGTCCACGGCTACAACGCGCTCGAGGGCACCTTCCTCGGCGGCTGCATCTTCAGCGGGCGGGCGCTGGGGCGGGCGCTGGCCCGGGGCTGAGCGGCGGCTAATTCACGGGTTAACCCGTGAATTAGCCACTCCTGCGGGGAAGTTTCCCGGTAGAAGTGGCTATTTCTCCGCGCCCGTCACCGGATCGGCAGCCGGGTCGTGACGACGTACTCGTCGATCGCGGTCGTCCGGACGGTGACCGAGAGCGTCCACGTCCCCACCACCGGTACGCCGACGGAGGCGGCCAGGTGCCCCCGCCCGACCCGGTGCAGGGCGACCGGGAGCGGGCCCAGGTCCTGGCCGGGCAACGCCACGGTGGCGTCGACCTCGGGCGGGTTCGTCGGACGTCCCTGACCGTCGAGCAGCAGCAGGTCGAGGGTCATCGTGCGGTCGCCCGCGGGCACCGCCAAGACCTCGACGACGTCCGGCCCGGCGACGAGGCGGGCCGACGCGGACGGGTGGTAGGCCGCCGTGGCGGGCATCGTCGTCGCGATCACGGCCGTCACGCCGATGACCGCCATGCCGAGCACCAGCTCCATCTCGACGCTGCGCCGCAGGCGCGCCACGGGGCTCGTCCCGCGACCGTCGACCCATCGGTGGGAGAAGGCCGCCGCCACCAGGACCAGGAGCACCAGCCCGAGCTTGACCAGCAGCTCGCGTCCGTACGTCGTCGCGGTGAGCGCGCCCCACGCACCCACCTGCCGCCAGGCCTGGTAGGTCCCCGTCACCACCAGGACCGCGACGCACACGGTCGCCACGAGCGAGAACCGCGTGACCAGCACCCGCGCGTCGGCCGGCTTCGGCAGCACCAGCAGGGCCAGCACGGCCAGGCCGCCGAGCCAGATCGACGCCACGGCGACGTGGACTGTGGTGGACACGAACGGGAGCGGACCGGCCACGCCGTGCCCGGTCATCGCGAAGGACGTCACCACACCGAGACCGCACAGGACCAGCAGCAGGTTCCGCACCGTCCCGCGCGCCACCGCGAGCACCAGCCCGAACGCGACCGCCGCCGCGATCCGCAGCAGCAGGCCGTGGCCGAAGGTGGTGGCGAGCAGGTCCCCGACGAGGGACGGTCGCGCAATCGCGGACCAACCCAGGCCGGCGTCGTACGCGCCCTGGACGAGGAGCCCGACGACGGCACCGCCCACCAGCGCGCCCACGCCGAGGCCCAGCAGGAGCCGCCGGCCCTGCTCGCGACCCGCAGGAGCGGGGCCCGCGAGACCGAGCAGCAGCGCGCCGCCGAGGAGCAGCGCCGAACCGGCGTACCCCACCGCCCGGGCGAGGCCGAGCAGCTTCGCGAGGCCGCTGTCGGACCCGACGGCGGCGACCGTGGGCGCTCCGGAGCGCTTGCCCACCGAGAAGGTGAAGGCCCCGGTGACGGGGTGCGAGTCGGCGGAGACGACGCGCCACGAGACCAGGTAGGTGCCCTCTCCGTGCGCGTCGATCGCGACGCCGACCTCGTCCCCCGCGTCGCCGGGCCGCAGCACCGCACCCCGGTCGACCCGCGACCCGTCGGGGCCGTACACCCGTACCGCATCCGGTACGACGGTCACGGACTCGTCGAAGGTGACGGACACCTCCGTCGGGGCGGTCGTCAGGAGGCTTCCCGGAGCCGGGTCGCTCGCCACGACGGTCGCGTGCGCGAACGCCGACGGGCCCACCAGCAGCGGGAACGCCACGAGCACGAGGACCACGACGGCACGCACGGCAGCCCGACTGGCCCGAGAGAGTGGCACGTGGACACGTCCTGGTGAGGTAGTAATGCCTGACGTCAGCATCGTAGGACCATGGTCCTGCCTGACCCTCGATCCGACGCCACTCGGGGCGGAGGACGAAGTCCCCGAAAGGTCTCCTCATGCGCCGCTCCCTGCTCGCCGGCTCCGCCGCCGTCCCCGTCGCCTTGGTCGCCCTCGGCGCACCCGCCCTGGCACACGTGACGGTCGACCCCGACACCGCCCCGGGCGGCGGCTACACCACGGTCGCCTTCCGGGTGCCGACCGAGTCCGACACGGCGTCCACCACCCAGGTGCAGGTGTACCTCCCCACCGACCACCCGTTCGGCTCGGTCAGCGTGCGACCGGTCACCGGGTGGCGCTACCGGGTCGTGGAGCAGAAGCTGACGACCCCGATCACGACCGACGACGGCCAGGTGTCGCAGGCCGTCTCGCAGATCGCCTGGACCGCCACGTCGCGGGCCACCGCCATCAAGCCCGGCGAGTTCCAGGACTTCAGCGTCTCGCTGGGGCCGCTGCCCGACTCCGGGTCGGTCGTCTTCAAGGTGCTGCAGACCCACTCCGACGGTGAGGTCGCGCGGTGGATCCAGCCGGCCGTCGAGGGTCAGGCCGAGCCGGAGCACCCCGCCCCCACGCTCACCCTCACGCCGGCCGGGGAGAGCTCGACGGAGGCGGCGGTCGACGCCGGCTCCTCGGGCAACGGCCGCTCGGACTGGGCGCTGGGTCTGTCGGGCCTCGCGGTCGTGATCGCCGCCGGCGGCGCCGCGCTCGGCCTGCGCCGCAAGGGGTCCTGACCGGTCAGCAGGCCACGAGCCGCCGGGCGGAGCGGAACCACGCCACCGCCTCGGCGGCCGTCGTCGGCACCGGCAGCGGCGAGGTCAGCAACCGCTCGTCCGGTACGCCGCCGGGGTGCTCGCCGCACAGCGCCGCGAGCAGCTCCGGACCCCCGAGCCCGGCCTCGCCCAGCGCCAGCACCTCGGCCTCGTTGAGCCCGACCGGGGTGGGCCCGTTGCCCATGTCGGTGCCGTAACGGACCGTGCCGCCGAGCGCCCGGAAGCGACGGATGTTGTCGATGGCCACCTGCCGATCGCCGGGTGCGTGGATGGCGAGCGTCGAGATCCAGGTCATGCCCCGGCCTCGCTCGAGGACGGCGTCGGACAGCGGCTCCCAGGGCGCGTGCACCAGCACGTCGGCACCCGCGGTGATCGCCCGCTCCGCCTGGCCCGAACCCTCCGCGTGCACGCCCACCGGCAGCCCGGCGGCGTGCGCCTCCTCGACCATCTCCGCCAGCAGGTCGTCGGGGAGCAGCGGCATCGAGGCGTTCAGCGCCACCTTCACCAGGTCGTAGCCGGCCGCCACCGCGTCGCCCACCGCGGCCCGCACGTCGGCCGCGTCGGCCACCGCCCGGACGGCACCGTCCGGAGCCCAGGACCGCCCCGACGGGTAGCCCCCGGGCGCGGTGTGGAACGGCCCCGCGACCCGCACCCGCACCCCGGCCGGCGGCGACGCCCGCAGCGCCAGCACCTCGCTCGGGACCCAGCCCAGGTCGTGCACCTCGACCACCGGGCCGCCCGCCAGCAGCCCGTGATCGACGAGCCCCAGGTGGACGTGGTGGTCGACGATCCCCGGCAGGACCGTGTCAGCCACGGGCCTCAGCCACCGATGCCGGTCCGCACCGAGTAGAGCTCGGGGAAGAAGGTCAGGTCGAGCGCGCGCTTGAGGAACGCCGCGCCCGACGACCCACCCGTGCCGGTCTTGAACCCGATCGTCCGCTGCACCGTCCGCAGGTGCCGGAAGCGCCAGAACTGGAAGGCGTCCTCGAGGTCGACGAGGTCCTCGCAGGTCGCGTACTCCTCCCAGTGCGCCTCGGTGTCGGCGTAGATGCGCTGCAGCACCGGCACC
>DATFHM010000275.1:0-5048 GCA_035248385.1 Nocardioides sp.
GGTTGGACCCGAGTCGCGACTACTAGATTGTCCGGGTGGCTGGCACCGACTACACCGACGACCTTCGGCTCGCGCACCTGCTCGCCGACGACGCGGACTCCCTCACGATGACCCGGTTCAAGGCGCTGGACCTGCACGTGATGAGCAAGCCCGACCTCACGCCGGTGACCGATGCCGACCGCGCGGTCGAGGAGTCGATCCGGCGTACCCTCGCGAAGGCACGGAGCCGCGACGCCGTCACCGGCGAGGAGCAGGGCACCTCCGGCCACTCCCAGCGGCGCTGGATCGTCGACCCGATCGACGGCACCAAGAACTTCGTGCGCGGCGTCCCGGTCTGGGCGACCCTGATCGCCCTCGCGGTCGATGACGAGGTCGTCCTCGGGGTCGTGTCCGCCCCGGCCCTGCAGCGGCGGTGGTGGGCCGTCAAGGACGGTGGCGCGTGGACCGGCAAGCTGATCAAGCCGACCCGCTGCGAGGTCTCCGACGTACGCCGCCTCGAGGACGCGTCCCTCTCCTACGCCTCGCTGGGCGGCTGGGAGGACGCCGGTCTGGGCGACGACTTCCTGGCGCTGATGCGCCGCTGCTGGCGCACCCGGGCGTACGGCGACTTCTGGTCCTACATGCTCCTCGCGGAGGGTGCCGTCGACCTCGCCGTGGAGCCCGAGCTCGAGGTCTACGACATGGCCGCGCTCGACATCATCGTGCGCGAGGCGGGTGGGCGGTTCACGTCGCTGGCGGGTGCCGACGGGCCGTGGGGCGGCAACGCGCTGGCGTCCAACGGACACCTGCACGACGCGGCGCTGGCGTTCGTCGGCAGCGTGAGCGGCGAGGACGACGACCCGGACTGGCCGCAGCACGGACCCGGCTCGGTCTCCGACCTCCGGTCGCGGCGCCGACCCGATTCCGACGACAGCGGCTCCCCGGCGGAGTAACGTCTTTCCCATGCGCATCGGCGACGTACTCCACGCCAAGTCCTCGCCCGAGGTCGTGACGATCCGGCCCGAGGCCAGCGTCCGCGAGCTGCTGGGCGTGCTCTCCGAGCACAACATCGGCGCCGTGATCGTCAGTCGCGACGGCACGTCCCTGGACGGGATCGTGAGCGAGCGCGACGTCGTACGCCGCCTGCACGCCGACGGGACGGTCGTCAACAACACCGTCGGCGCGATCATGACCGAGGTCGTGCGCACCTGTGCACCCGACGACTCACTCGACGACGTCATGGGCATGATGACGACCGCGCGCTTCCGGCACATCCCCGTCGTCGACGACGGGGCCCTGGTCGGCATCGTCAGCATCGGCGACATGGTGAAGCACAAGATCGACCAGCTGCAGTTCGAGCGCGACCAGCTCGACAGCTACGTGCACCAGGGTTGAGCACCTCGCACCGCCGGCGCGCCGACATCTCGACGCGCTGGCTCCTCCGTGTCCTCGTGGCGATCCTGCTCGTGGCGGTCGCCGGTGTCGTGATCGTGCTGGCGTCGCCGGAGCAGCACACCCCTGGCGCTCCGGGCGCGCACCCGAGCGTGCCGGCGCCGCCGGCCTCGATCTCCCCGTCGCCCGCGGTGGCGGGCAAGAAGCACAACATCGTCATGATCGTCACCGACGACATGCGCACCGACGAGCTGGCCTACCTGCCGCATGTCCAGCAGCTGCTCGTCGACCGCGGGGTGTGGTTCACCAAGGCGATCTCGCCGCACCCGCTGTGCTGCCCGGCGCGCGCCGAGCTCACGACCGGTGAGTACGCGCAGAACAACGGCGTGCACCACAACGAGGGTCCATACGGCGGATTCCCCTCCCTCATCGACCCCAACGACAACCTCGGGCTGTGGCTGCAGGGCGCCGGCTACTACACGGCCTTCGTCGGCAAGTACCTCAACTCCTACGTCGGCCAGGAGCGGATCAGCGGCTGGGACATGTGGAAGCCCGCGGTCCGGCACGTCTACACCTACGACGCGGTGCGCTACTACCACGGCCCGCTGATCCACGGCTACGTCGCGAGCACGACGACCCGCTTCACCAACCGCGCCATCCGCGCCGGGCACCGCTCGGGCCGCCCGTTCTACGTGGTCTCGAACTACCTGGCACCCCACGACACGGTCTGGGGTTCGACGATCTCGCTGCCGGTGCCGGCTCCGAAGTACGCCCACGCGTGCGACTCCCTGCAGCCCGGCTTCCTGCAGAACCCCGCGTTCCTGAAGGCCACCGTCAACGGGCTTCCGGCCGGGATGAGCAGCCCCGTGCTGGCGACCGACCACTACGTCGCCGAGTCGCGGACCCGGATCTGCGCGCTGCGCTCGGTCGACGACGGTGTCGCGAAGATCGTGCGGACCCTCGAGCGGACCGGCGAGCTCGCCGACACCGACATCGTGTTCCTCTCCGACAACGGCTTCAACCTCGGCGAGCACCAGCTGAACGGCAAGAACTGGATCACCGACGAGTCCCTCGACGTCCCCATCGTCGTCACGGGGCCGGACTTCCCGTCCGGGGTCGAGTCACAGGTGCCGGTGAACCTGGTCGACATCCCGGCGACGTACCTCCAGATCGCGGGCGCGTACGCGGGCCGTCCCCAGGACGGCCTCAGCCTGCTCGACCTGCTCCACGCCTCGAAGCCGCTGCGCGACACGATGCTGGTGCAGACCGGCGACGACGTCGACGACACCACCCCCGGCTTCGCCTTCCGCGGCGTCACCACCACGCGCTACCTGTACGCCGTCAACCCCAGCGACCCCTCCTCCGGCCTCCTGTTCGACCGCCGCGTCGACCCCGACGGCCTGACCAACGTCTTCACCGACCCCCGCTACCTCGAGGTCCGCACCGCCCTGCAGGCTCGGCTTGACATCCTCTCCACCTGCTCCGGCTCCAACTGCAACCAGGTCTTCGGCCCGCTCCCCCAGCCGCGGCCGTAGGGTCGGCAGCCGAACGGGCGTCAGCCCATCTGGAGGCCCATCTCTGACCGGCCGAACGAACGTTCGTCAGCGCAGGCGGGCAGGGTGCCGTGGAGGGGCTGACGGGCGTTCGGCGCCCCGCCACTTGCCGCAACAGCGGGGAATTCGCCCGGCACCAGGTGCCGGGAGAATTCCCCGTTCGTCAATCGATGTCGGCGGAATGCCGCCCTGCAGGCCCGCCTCGACTTCCTCTCCACCTGCTCCGGCTCCAACTGAAACCAGGTCTTCGGCCCGCTCCCCCAGCCGCGACCGTAAGGTCCGGCAGCCGAACGGGTGTCAGCCGATCCGGAGGACCACCCCTGGCCGGCCGAACGAACGTTCGTCAGCGCAGGCGGGCGGGGTGCCGTGGAGGGGCTGACGGGCGTTCGGCGGCCCAGGAGCTTCGCAGAAGAATGGGGAATCCGCCCGGCACCTGATGCCAGCCAGATTCCCCGTTGTGTTCAGTCGAGGTCGGCGGAGTGCCGGCCTGGAGGCGTCGGGCCTTTGATGAGCCTGCGGACGATGCCACCGATCGCGATGATCAACGGGATGACCCCGACGAGTACGAGGTACTCGGCGAGGGACCCGGCGCGAGGGCCACTCCCGACCTGCTCCGTCGCCCACCTCGGACCGAAGACCCCGAGTAGCACTCCAGAGGCGACGACGACCAGGGGCACGATGAAGAAGGCGGCGAGAAGACGGATCTCGCTCCAGTATCGGCGCCGGTCTCTCTCCTCCCCCACGCGGGCGATCCTAGGCCCGACTAGGCTCGCCCCATGACTGCAGAGAAGCCCGAGATCGACTTCCCCGACTTCCCGCCTCCGGCCGACCTGGTCGTCGAGGACATCACCGTCGGTGACGGCGCCGAGGCCACGGCGGGGTCGACCGTCAACGTGCACTACGTGGGCGTCGCGCACAGCACCGGTGAGGAGTTCGACGCGTCGTACAACCGCGGTACGCCGCTGAAGTTCCAGCTCGGCATCGGCCAGGTCATCTCCGGGTGGGACCAGGGCGTGCAGGGCATGAAGGTGGGCGGCCGGCGCAAGCTGGTCATCCCGCCGCACCTGGGCTACGGCGACCGTGGCGCCGGCGGCGTCATCAAGGGCGGCGAGACGCTGATCTTCGTCGTCGACCTGCTCGGCGTCTCCTGACCCACTCCTCGCGCGATGGCGCGGTTCGGGCGAATCCGCTCGAACCGCGCCATCGGCCGTCTCCAGGCGCCACCATCGGAGCATGAGGCGCGGACTGATCGTCCTTCCCCTGGCCGGGATGCTGCTGGCCGGCTGCGGATCGGGAGGGGCGAGCCCGACGACAGGACCGGCGCCTGCACCCACCGCCCAGTCCACCTCGAACCGCTACGTCGCAGCAGCCGCCCTCGCGGCGTGCCGCACGGAGGTGCTCAGCGTCGAGACAGCCGAGGAGAGCGTCTTGGCCCAGACCGGGCATTACCTCCCGTTGCGCCGGCTCGTGCCGACGTACCTGCACCAGCTCCCCGCGTACGTCGGCAGCGTGGACCTCTCCGCCGGGAAGCCGGTCGTCGGCGGCGGGACGAGCTCGAAGATCGCGCCGGCCGGCTGCGCGTAGCGGGTCAGCTCACCACGGCAGGTTGTCCGGTACGTCGCCGGACGCGACCCGGGCCGCCTGCCCACCCAGCTCGACGACGTCGCCCGCGAAGAGCTGGCGGCCGCGGCGGGTCTCCACCTCGCCGTTGACGCTGACGTCGCCGGCGGGGCACACGATCTTCGCGTCGGCGCCGTTGTCGATGAGGTTCGCCAGCTTGAGGAACTGGCCGAGCCGGATCATCTCGTCCTTGATGGGGACGTCGACGACCTCGGGCTGGGCGGGCTGCTGGTCCTTCTTCTTCCGGCCGAACACGCACCGAGCCTAGTCGGGTCGCGAGCTCACCCGATCAGCACCGAGATCGAGTGGATGACCACGCCGACCAGGCCACCGACGATGGTGCCGTTGATCCGGATGAACTGGAGGTCGCGGCCGACGTGCAGCTCGATGCGGCGGGCGGCCTCCTTGCCGTCCCAGCGCTCGATGGTGTGGGTGATGACCTTGGTCAGCTCGTCGCCGTACCGGTCGACGGCGAAGACCGCGGCGTCGGCGGACAGCCGGTCG
>DATFHM010000276.1:0-9420 GCA_035248385.1 Nocardioides sp.
CACTGGGGCTTCGCCGCGCTCGCGGGCGCTCCGACCGGCGCCGACGCCGACGCCGTACGACGCGCCGCCGCCGCCCTCGAGCTGCTCCACGCGAGCGCGCTGGTCCACGACGACCTGATGGACGCCTCCGACACCCGCCGCGGGCGCCCGGCCACCCACCGCGGGTTCGAGGCCGAGCACCGCGGCGTCGGCTGGCGCGGCGACCCCGAGCAGTACGGCGCCGCCGCGGCGATCCTGCTCGGTGACCTGCTGCTGTCCTGGGCTGACGAGCTGGTCCGCCGCTGCGGCCTGGGCTGGGAGGTGGTGGGCCCAGCCCTCGACGTCTTCGACCTGTGCCGCTCCGAGGTCATCGCCGGGCAGTTCCTCGACGTGTCGGTGCAGGCCCGCGGGCACGCCTCGACCGAGGAGGCCATGACGGTCCTGCGCTACAAGTCGGCGAAGTACTCCATCGAGCGACCGCTCCACATCGGCGCCGCGCTCGCCGGTGCCGACGCCGTCACGCTCGACGCGCTGACCCACTTCGGGCTCCCGCTGGGCGAGGCGTTCCAGCTGCGCGACGACCTGCTCGGCGTCTTCGGCGACCCGGTCACCACCGGGAAGCCGGCCGGCGACGACCTGGTCGAGGGCAAGCGCACCCTGCTGATCGCGCACGCGCTGGCCTCCGCCTCCCCCGCCGACGCGGCGACCCTCGACGAGGCGCTCGGCACGGATCTCTCCCCCGCGCAGGTCGACGAGCTGCGCCGGATCATCGACGAGTCCGGGGCGCGGGCGCGGGTCGAGGCCACCATCGGCGAGCTCGCCGACCAGTCGCTCGCGGCGCTCGAGGCGGGCCGGGCCACGGGCTGGGACGCGACGGCCTGCGACGCCCTCGAGCAGCTGGCCTCGGCGGCCACCCAGCGCGCCTCCTGATCCGCGAATCGTTAGATTCGCGCTAGAGGGGTGGGGCGGCGTCGGCGGGGCCGTCGCCGAGGAGGACCACCTCGAAGCCGGGCTGCTCGGTGGTCCGGTCGGCGAGCACCAGCAGCAGCCGGCGCAGGTCCGGCGGGTGGGCGCCGGCCAGGGTGCCCCAGCCCTCCCACACCAGCACCGTCGGGCCGGGCAGGTCGAGCAGGCAGTCGTGCAGGCCGTCCAGGCTCCGCCCGGTGAAGTACGCCGGGAAGAACATCGCCTCGCCGATCGCGAGGAGGACCGACTCGCGGGTGTCGAGGGCCGACCCGTCGACGTACGCGAAGATCCAGCCGGCGTCCTCGGTCTCGAGCCGAGCGGCGTCGAGGTCGAGCTCGGCGACCCGGTGCAGCCCGGCGGTGGTCCCGCCGCCCAGGACGGCCGTCAGCGCGGTCATCGGCGGATCACCGCGAAGTGCTCGTAGTGGTCGGCGGTCCAGTACAGCGTCCCGTCGGCGCCGGCGATGATCCGCCGCGCGCCGCGGTCCGACTCACCGGGAGTCGGCACCGTGTACTCCTTGTAGTAGCCGGAGCGCTGGGCCGGCAGCAGGCCCTCGAAGTTGCCGAAGGTGCCGCCGTCGTGGGTCGGGTACGGGAACGGGCCGCCCCGGTCGATCAGCGCGACGGTCTGCGCCGCCTCGGGCGGGAGGGACGCCAGGTCGACGTACCCCAGCCCGCTCGCGGCGTCCTTGCCGTGCTCCTTCGCGGAGTACGACGATCCCGACCCGCCCGGGTCGGTGGAACCGTCGTGGTGGGCGGACCACCACCACGCGGCCAGGGCGATGACCGCCGCGACCGCTGCCGACAGCGCGCTGTTGCGACCCCCGAGACGCGTGCGCGACACCTCAGAGGCCCCCGAGCACCTGGGCCCGGCGCTTGACCTCGGAGCCGCGGTTCTCGCGCAGCGCGTCGATGGGGCGACCGGGGAGGTCGGCGTCCAGGAAGATCCAGGCGATGCACTCGCGGTCGTCGAAGCCGTTGTCGTGCATGAGCGTCAGCAGGCCGGGCAGACCCTTGACCGGCAGGCCCTCGTCGTCGAGGAACAGGGCGGGGACGCCCGGGCCGCGACCGGGCGCGGGCACCGCCGAGGCGAGCTCGTGCGCCTGCACCATCGTGCGCACCTTCGCCGGCGTGACGCCGATCAGCTCGGCGGCCTGGTCCCAGGTCAGCCAGTCGGCGACGAGCTCGGCGAGGTCGAGATCCGCGAGACGGGGTTCACTCATGCGGCCATCCTGCCGCACGGCGCGGCATGCGAGGCGGTCGGGCGTGCCGCCGTACCATGGCCTCCCGGCCACTTCCCCGACCGGAACAAGTGAGCACAGGAGGGTCGCTGTGCGCGAACAGCCTGCCCGCGGCAACGCCGCCGGCGTCAGCGACCCCAACTCCGGCCGGATCCTCGAGGGCCGCTACCGCATCGGCGGCCGCATCGCGCGTGGCGGCATGGCGAGCGTCTACGAGGCGACCGACCTGCGCCTGGACCGGACGATCGCGATCAAGATCATGCACGCGGGGCTCGGCGACGGGTCGGCGAACGAGCACGACTTCGCCGACCGGTTCGTGCGCGAGGCACGGGCGGCGGCCAAGCTGTCGCACCCCAACATCGTGGCGGTCTACGACCAGGGCACCGACGAGACGGGCGCGGCACCGACGGTCTTCCTGGCGATGGAGTACGTCCCCGGCCACACCCTGCGCGACACGATCGCCAAGGAAGCCCCGATGGCGCCGGAGAAGGCGCTCGCGCTGCTCGAGCCCGTGCTGGCGGCGCTCTCCGTCGCCCATCGCGCCGGCATCGTCCACCGCGACGTGAAGCCGGAGAACGTGCTGATCGCCGACGACGGCCGGACCAAGGTCGCCGACTTCGGGCTGGCCAAGGCCGTGAGCGCCGACACCCAGCACACCGTCACCCAGGGCGTGCTCATCGGCACGGTCTCCTACCTGGCCCCCGAGCTCGTGGTCGAGGGCATCGCGGACGCGCGCGTCGACGTGTACTCGGTCGGGGTCATCCTGTTCGAGCTGCTG
The DNA here is from genome assembly GCA_035248385.1 of Nocardioides sp. Classification (GTDB taxonomy): domain Bacteria; phylum Actinomycetota; class Actinomycetes; order Propionibacteriales; family Nocardioidaceae; genus Nocardioides. Next base: position 2,964 of record DATFHM010000276.1, read on the forward strand.
ACCGGCACCAAGCCGCACACCGGCGACAGCCCCATCCAGGTCGCCTACGCGCACGCCCACAACGACGTCCCAGCGCCGTCGAGCATCGTCCCCGGCATCCCGGCGTACGTCGATGCGCTGGTCGCCCGGGCCACGACCCGCGACCGCACGCTGCGCCCCGCCGACGCGGGTGTGCTGCTGCACCACGTCCGGCGGGTGCAGGCCGCCCTGCATGCCGGCCTGACCACCGACGACGAGCTCGTCGACGACCTGCTGCCGCACGCCCGCAACGCGGCCGCGGGCGAACGCGTCGACACCACCCCCGAACCGCTGGACCAGCTCCGCCAGGTCGGCGCGCCCCGCGCTGCGGCCGACGACCACCGGACCCAGGTCATCGAGACGCCGCCCGCTCCTCCGGCCACCGCGCGCCGTCTGCCTCCTCCGGCACCGGTCGCGCAGCAGCAGGTCGGTCGCCGCCGTCGGCGGCGGCAGCCGCTGGTGCTGCTGCTCATCGCCCTGCTGGCCGCGGGGATCGGCGGCGGCGCGTACTGGTTCGGCTGGGCGCGCTACACGACGACGCCGGGGGTCCTGTCCGACACGCGCGACCAGGCGACCGCCGTCCTGCAGCGGGCCGAGCTCAAGGTCGACTTCGCCGACTCCGTGTACTCCGACTCGGTCGAGGCCGGCCACGTCGTCAGCACCGATCCCTCGCCGGGCAGCCGGATCCTCCCCCACCACACGGTGGTCGTGACGTTGTCCAAGGGTCCGGAGGTGCACGACCTGCCGGACCTCAAGGGCCTCACCGTCGCCGAGGCCACCAGCACCCTGGCCACGATCAAGATGGTGGTCGGCCGCGAGACCGACGTCTTCTCCGAGACGGTCCCGCAGGGGCAGATCATCCGCACCGACCCGGCGTACGGCTCCACGGCGGCGAAGAACCTGCCCGTGGACACCGCGGTACGGGTCTGGGTGAGCAAGGGCCGCAAGCCGATCACGATCACCGACCGCACCGGCGACCCGGCGGCTCCGGTCGTCGCTCGGTGGCGCAAGCAGCACCTCAAGGTCGTGGTGAACCGCGAGTTCAGCGACACCGTGGCCGAGGGCGCCATCATCAGCCAGAACCCGCGGACCGGCACGCTCTACCGGGGCGACACCATCACCGTGACGGTCTCGCGCGGCAAGCCGTTCGTGACGGTGCCGTCGGTGTGGGGCATGTCGACGTCGTCGGCCGTCCAGCGGCTCGAGGGCCTGGGGCTGCACGTGACCACGGCCCACTCCGCGTTCTACGTCGGCGCGAACCGTGCCGTGAACACCGATCCGCGCGCGGGGCAGTCGGTGCGGGTGGGCAGCACGATCGTCGTCTTCATCGTCTAGACGCATCTGGATTTCGGGGCCACGCGGGAGCACCATGGATGGGCTGGGGGTCGTCCCGAGGAGTCAGCCCATGGCCGGTCACATCATCTACACGCACAGCACCATCCCCGCCCCGCCCGAGGCGGTCTGGGACGTGATCACCGATGTCGCCCACGCGGACACCGTCCTGCGCAGCGTCACCGCCACCGAGGGCGTGCCCGACGGTGAGTACGACGTCGGCACCTCCTGGCGCGAGAAGCGCAACGTCTTCGGCCACCACGAGATGGAGGACATGCACGTCGTCGAGTGCGAGGCGCCCCGCAAGGTGGTCGTCGAGGCCGGCGCGGGCGTCGACACCATCCGCACGGCCTACCGCCTCACGCCGGCCGACGCCGAGAACCGCTCCACGCGCCTGGCCATGACCACGACCATCGAGATGCGCGACCGCAGCGCGGTGTCGCGGGCGATGTGGCGGGTGTTCGGGAACCACTCCTTCGAGCACACCCGCAAGGTGCTGGAGCACGACATCGAGGACATCGAGGCCGAGGCGGTACGCCGCAGCGCGACCGTCTGACGGCGGCCCTCCCGGGCGCGGATCTCGCGCGGAGGCGTGGTCTCGGGCACACTGGCCCGCGTCATGAACTACTGCACGAACTGCGGCCACGAGCTGGGAGTGGGCCGATTCTGCACGAACTGCGGCCAGCCGGTCGCGGGTCGGCACCCCGCCACGCCCGCAGCACCCACGGCTGCGCCCGCCGCGGACCCGGCCGCGCCCACGGTCCCGCGACCCGTCGTCGGGACCCTCCCGCCGCCGCCCCGCTTCCCGTTGTACGCCGAACCCGCCCCGCTGCCGCCGCAGCCCCCGCGGCGGAGCAGCCTGCTGCCGTGGCTGGTCGTCGGGCTCGCGCTGCTCGTGGCCGGCGCCGCGGTCGGTGCGGTGCTGCTGTTCCGGTCGGGCGGTGGCCACGCCGTCGACGCGACCCCGTCCGGCCCCGCCGCGAGCGTCGCGACGACGGCACCGACCTCCGCCTCGGCCACGCCGACCACCCCGTCCTCGGGCACCGACGTGTCCTCGGACATCGGCCGCATCGGCGTACCGGGAACGGCTCCGGCGAGCACGGACCTCGCCGGCAACCCGGTGACCTTCGGCCGCGCCCACCTGGTCGACGGCGACACCCAGACCGCGTGGCGCGTGGCGGGCGACGCGTCCGGGCGGTCGATCACGATCAGCTTCGACACCCCGGTGACGCTCACCTCGGTGGGCCTGGTCAACGGCTACGCGAAGTCGTACCAGGGCTACAACGGCTACCTGCTCAACCGGCGGATCACCGCGGTCCGCTGGACCTTCGAGGACGGCACCTCGATCACCCAGCGGCTGCAGCAGACCCCGACGATGCAGTCGGTCCCGGTCGCGGCGGGTCCCACCTCGAGCCTGCGGCTGCAGATCCTGTCGACGGTCGCGAGCCCGCGGCAGAACTGGCGCGACTTCACCGCGATCAGCGAGCTGTCGCTGCTCGGCTCGAAGTAGTCCCTGTCAGCGCAGCAGCTCGGCCACCTGGAAGGCCATCTCCAGCGACTGGACCCGGTTGAGGCGGGGGTCGACGACGGACTCGTAGCGGTGGGCGAGGCTGTGCTCGTCGAGCTCCTCGCCACCGCCGATGACCTCGGTGACGTCGTCGCCGGTGTTCTCGACGAGGATGCCGCCCGGCACGGTGCCGAGCGCGCGGTGGACCTCGAAGAAGCCCTTGACCTCGTCGAGGACGTCCTCGAAGCGCCGCGTCTTGTAGCCGGTCGATGCCTCGAAGGTGTTGCCGTGCATCGGGTCGCAGATCCAGGCGACGTCGACGCCCTCGGCGGTCACCTTCTCGACCAGCGCGGGCAGGCCGGCGCGCACCTTGGAGGCGCCGAACCGGGTGATGAACGTCAGGCGGCCCGGCTCGTTGGTCGGGTTGAGCTTGGCGGCCAGGTCGAGCGCGTCGTCGGCGGTGGCGTTGGGGCCGAGCTTGCAGCCGATCGGGTTGCGGATCGACCGGAAGTACTCGACGTGCGCGCCGTCGAGGTTGCGGGTGCGCTCGCCGATCCAGACGAAGTGACCGGAGACGTTGTACGGCGTGTCCGTGCGCGAGTCGATGCGCGTCATGGCGTGCTCGTACTCCAGGATCAGCGCCTCGTGGCTGGAGTAGAAGTCGACGCGGTGGAACTCGTCGGGGTCGGCACCGATCGCCTGCATGAAGGTCAGCGCGCGCTCGATCTCGCTCGCCATCGCCTCGTACCGCGCGCCGGCAGGGCTGTTGCGGACGAACTCGGAGTTCCAGGAGTGGACCTGGCGCAGGTCGGCGTACCCACCGGTGGTGAAGGCGCGCACGAGGTTCAGCGTCGAGGCGCTGTGGTGGTAGACCTCCAGCAGCCGCTGCGGGTCGGGGATGCGCGACTCGGGGGTGAACTCGTAGCCGTTGACGGCGTCGCCCCGGTACGCCGGCAGGGTGACCCCGTCGCGGGTCTCCTGGTCGCTCGAGCGGGGCTTGGCGTACTGCCCGGCGAGCCGGCCGACCTTGACCACCGGCACCGACGCGGCGTACGTCAGCACGACGGCCATCTGCAGCAGCACCCGCAGCTTGTTGCGGGTGTTGTCGGCCGTCGCGTCGGCGAACGTCTCGGCGCAGTCGCCGCCCTGGAGCAGGAACGCCTCACCGCGGCTGACCGCCGCGATCTTGTCCTTGAGCTCGTCGCACTCGCCCGCAAAGACGAGCGGCGGCAGGGTCCGGAGCCGCTCGACGACGGCCGCGAGGGCGGCGGGATCGTCGTACGTCGGCTGCTGGAGCGCGCCGATGGCGTGCAGCTGCTCGAGGGAGGGGACGGTGCTCACCCCCCAAGGCTACCGTCGGCGCATGACCTTCTCGATCGTTGCCCGATCCGCAGATGGCGGCACCTGGGGCGTGGCCGTCGCATCGAAATTCCTCGCCGTCGGATCCGCCGTCCCGGCCGCCGTCGCGGGGGTGGGTGCCATCGCCACGCAGGCCCTGGCCAACGTCGCCTACAAGGGCCTCGCGCTCTCGCACCTCGACGAGGGCGCCACCGCCTCCGTCGCCCTGCAGCGGCTGCTGGAGGAGGACCCCGAGCGCGACCACCGTCAGGTCGGGATCGTCGACGTCGCCGGCGGCTCCGCGAGCCACACCGGCCCCGCCTGCCTGGCGTGGGCGGGCGGCCTGACCGGCGACGACTACGCCATCCAGGGCAACATCCTCACCGGCCCGGAGGTCGTCGACGAGATGGAGGCGGCGTTCCTGGCCTCGGACCCGGCGGCGCCGCTGCAGGACCGGCTGCTGGCCGCGCTGCGGGCCGGCGACGAGGTCGGCGGCGACAGCCGGGGCCGTCAGTCGGCGGCCATCCTGGTCGTACGTGACGGCGCGGGCTACGGCGGGCTCGACGACGTGGCGGTCGACCTGCGCGTCGACGACCACCCCGATCCGCTCGGCGAGCTCGCGCGGCTGCTGGACCTGCACGAGACCTACCTCGTCGCGTCGACACCCGAGGAGCAGGTGCCGGTCGATGCCGACCTGCGCGCCGAGCTCGACGCCTTCGCGCAGGCCCAGGGACGCGCCGACTTCCTGGCGTGGGTCGGCGCGGAGAACTACGAGATGCGGGTCGCGGACGACCTGGCCTGGATCGACCGGCGGGTGCTGGCGATCGTGCGGGACGCGCAGGGCTAGAGGCGGTCGAGCGCGGCCTGTGCCGCCGCGCGGTCGGCCGTCGCGGTCCGCAGCGCCGCGGCGGCCTCGTCGCGCTCCTCCTCCGCATCGCCGAGCTCGTCGTCGAGCTCGTCCGACTCCTCCTCCACCTCGGCCAGCCGGCGGCGCAGCTCGTCGAGCTCGGCCTGCAGCTGCAGCGACCTCGCGACGAGCCGGTCGACCTCGCCGGCCGCCGCGGCGTGCGTCTCCGCCGCCTCCTCGTACGCCGAGGTGGCAGCGGCGAGCCGCTCCTCGGCCGCCGCACGGGCCTTCGCCTCCTTGTCCGGGTCGGGCACGAGGTGCAGCTCCGGGCGCTGCGGCTCCGGCGCCTCGCGGGGCGCGGCCTGGAAGCCCAGTGCCTCGGGCAGCGCCACCGCAGCGGCGACGGTCGCCGGGTCGAGCGGCTCCAGGCCCGTGGTCCGCAGCCCCGTGACGAGCAGCCCGCTGCGGACGGCGCGCCCGCACTCGGCGTCGACCATGGCCGCGGTCAGCGTCTCCTCGACCTGCAGGGCGACGGCCTCGGTGACCCGATGGCCCTCGGCGGCCGCCAGCTGGCGCACGTGCTGCACGACGGCGGCCGTCACCTGGCGGCGCTGCTTGGTCAGCGTCCGCAGCTCGCCGGCCGACATCGCCTGCTGTGCCTCCCGCAGGGCCGCCCCGACGGCGAGCAGCTGGTCGACCTGAGCCGGCTCGCGGCGTACCAGCAGGTTGACCAACCAGGCCCCCGTCGACGGCTTGCGCAGCGCTTTCACCACCGACGCCTCCGGGCTCCCCTTGAGCTCCTTGGCCCGCGCGTCGCGCTCCGGCGTGAACGACGCGAGCGGCAGCGCGTAGAGCTCGTCGGCGATCTCGAGCAGGTCGGTCATGACGAGAGTCTGTCAGCCGGCGGCGCCGTGAGTCCGACGGAGACCATCGCGACCGTCAGGTCGATGAGCTGCTCTCGGGCGACGCCGGTGGGGCGCTGCAGCGCGATCCGCAGGCACATCGAGACCAGCACCCCCATCAGCATGAACACCACACCCTCCAGCTCCTCCGGTGGGAGGTCGCGTCGGTGGCGGCGCGGCAGCAGCGAGGCGAGCTGGTGCAGGTTGGCCTCGATCTCGGGCATCAGGTTCGCGTCCGTGCCCGACGGCGCCTGGCTCACCATGGCCTGCATGACGCCGTGATGGCGCTCCAGCCCGTCCACCAGGGTCGTGACGACCTGGCGCATGGCCGGCTCGAGATCCGCCTCGAGCACGTCCACGACGCTCACCATGAGGTCGTCGTTGATGGCGCGGACCGCCTCGTCGCGGAGGACCTCGAACAGCTCCTCCTTGTCGTTGAAGTAGCGGTAGAAGGTGCCCGGGCTGACGTGAGCAGCCCGCGACACCGCGCTCGTGGTGAGGGCCGCGATGCCC
>DATFHM010000277.1:0-7897 GCA_035248385.1 Nocardioides sp.
GACCTCGTCCACCTCGACCACTCCTTCACCGGTGAGGTCCCGGCCGCGCCGGTCGCTCCCGCGATCAGCGCCGAGCTCGTCGACGTCAGCGACACCGAGGTCGGCCGCGTGGCCACCGTCGAGGTCGCCATCGGCGACGCCCGGCTCACCGAGCGCTTCGCGATCCGTGGCCGTACGACGAAGACGCCGCTCACCGACCCCGCCGTGGCCGGTGGCGCGACCGACGTCGCGCAGACCACCCGCCGCACCCGCGGCCGCGTCACGGTCAGCGCGCCCACCGACCTGAACGCCTTCGCCCAGGTCACCGGCGACCACAACCCGATCCACACCAGCACCGCCGTCGCGCGGCTCGCCGGCCTCGGCGGCCCGATCGTGCACGGCATGTGGCTCTCCGCCACCGCGCAGCGCGCCGTCGTCGAGACCCTCGGCCGCCCGCTGTCCGGCTGGACCGCTCGCTTCCTCGCGCCGGTCCGCCCGGGCGCGCAGGTCGACCTGGTCCTGACCCGCGTCGGCTTCGCGCAGGGCGAGGAGATCGTCGAGGTCCAGGCCTCGGTGCTCGGCGAGGACGGCTCGACCCTCGTCATGAGCGCCACCGCCCGGGTGGCCGCGCCGCGCACGGCGTACGTCTTCCCCGGCCAGGGCATCCAGAAGCAGGGCATGGGCATGGAGGGCTACGCCCGCTCCGCCGCCGCCAAGGCGATCTGGGACCGTGCCGACAAGCACACCCGCGACGTCCTCGGCTTCTCGGTGCTCCGGGTCGTCAAGGACAACCCGACCGAGCTGCTCGTGGACGGCACCTGGCACCGGCACCCCGACGGCGTGCTGTTCCTGACGCAGTTCACCCAGGTCGCCATGGCGGTCCTCGGCTCGGCGCAGATGGCCGAGATGATCGAGGCCGGCGTGGCGATCGACGACGCGATCATCGCGGGCCACTCCGTCGGTGAGTACAACGCGCTCGCCGCGGTCTCCGGCGTCCTCGAGCTCGAGGCCGTCGTGGAGATCGTCTTCCGCCGCGGCTCGGTCATGCACACCCTGGTGCCGCGTGACGAGGAGGGCCGCAGCAACTACCGGCTCGCCGCCATCCGCCCCGCCCAGTGCGACATCGCCGACGACGAGGTCGCCGCGTTCATCGACGGCATCGCCGAGACGTCGGGTGAGTTCCTGCAGATCGCGAACCTGAACCTGCGCGGCTCGCAGTACGCCATCGCCGGCACGGTCGCCGGCATGAAGGCGCTCGAGGCCGAGATCGAGAAGCGCCGTGCCGCGTTCGGCGGCAAGGCCGCGTTCGTCCTGGTCCCCGGCATCGACGTGCCGTTCCACTCGCGCGTCCTCGCCGACGGTGTGGCAGACTTCCGGCAGAAGCTCGACGACCTGCTCCCGGCGACCATCGACCCGGCCCTGCTGGTCGGCCGCTACGTCCCGAACCTGGTCGCCCGCCCGTTCACGCTGGACCGCGCGTTCCTCGAGTCGATCGTCGAGGTCGCTCCGGCCGCCGCGATCTCCGAGGCGCTCGAGGACTTCGACGCCTGGCAGGGTCGCGACGGCGAGCTCTGCCGGCTGCTGCTGGTCGAGCTGCTGGCCTGGCAGTTCGCCAGCCCGGTGCGCTGGATCGAGACCCAGGACCTGTTCTTCGCCGACCCCGCCGACGGCGGCATGGGCGTTGAGCGGCTCGTCGAGGTCGGAGTCGGCTCCGCGCCGACCCTGGCCAACATCGCCGCGCAGACGCTGAAGCTGCCCGAGGTACGTCGTACCCTCGCCGGCCCGGTCGAGGTGCTCAACCTCGAGCGGGACGCCAACGTGGTCTTCGGTCGTGACGAGGACGAGGTCGTCGTCGAGGACGAGGCTCCGGCGGCGGACGCTGCCGCTCCGGCTGCGGCTCCGGCCGCTGCCGCCCCGGTCGCCGCTCCGGCCGCTCCCGCCGTTGCCGCCGGCTCCGTCGACGACATCGCCTTCACCGCCGCCGACGCGACCACGCTGCTGCTGGCCTGGTGGACCAAGACCCACCCGGCCGATCTGGCCCCGACCGACAGCATCGAGTCGCTCACCGACGGTGCGTCCTCGCGCCGCAACCAGCTGCTCATGGACCTCGGCGCCGAGCTCGGCCTCGGTGCGATCGACGGTGCCGCCGAGGCGCCGATCGCCCAGCTCACCGGCCAGGTGCAGGGCCTCGCCCGCAGCTACAAGCCGTTCGGCCCGGTGCTGACGACCGCCATCGGCGACCACCTGAAGAAGGTGCTCGGCCCGGTCGGCGCCCGCCAGTCGACGGTGACCGACCGCGTCACGCAGACCTGGCAGCTCGGCTCCGGCTGGGGCACCCACGTCCTCGCCGAGCTCGCGCTCAGCACCCGCGAGTCCGCGATCAGCGACCTCGACAGCACGATCGACGCGGCCGTCCAGGCCGTCGCCGCCCGTCGCGGTGTCGCCGTCGCCATCCCGAGCGCCGGTGGCGAGGGCGGCGGCACGATCGACGCCGCCGCGGCCGCCGAGCTCACCGGTGGCATCACCGACGCGCTCGTCGCCTCCGCCCGGACCATCCTCGACCGGCTCGGCTCGGCCCCTGCGGCCGCCACCGCCGCCAGTGCCGACGAGGAGGCCCGCGCCGTCGTCGCCCGCGTCGAGGCCGAGCTCGGCTCCGACTGGATGCGGCTCACGCAGCCCGCGTTCGACGAGCGTCGCGCGGTCCTGTTCGACGACCGCTGGGCGAGCGCCCGCACCGATGTCGTCCGTGCCGCCCTCGGCGCGGACGTGGAGACCGACCTCACCGGCGCAGGAGAGGCCGTCGCCCAGATGGCGAGCTGGCACGGCCTCACCTCCCTCGCCGAGCAGGCACTGGACACTGCGCCCGGCACCTGGGCCGGTGAGGTCGCGGTCGTGACCGGAGCGGGCCCGGACTCGATCGCCGAGGCGATCGTGGCCGAGCTGCTCGCCGGCGGCGCGACCGTCGTCGCCACCACGTCGAGCACCTCCCCGGCGCGCATCCAGCGGTTCCGCGAGCTCTACGCCCGCACCGCCCGGGTCGGCGCGACGCTGTGGGTGGTCCCGGCCAACCTGGCGTCGTACGCCGACGTCGACTCGCTGGTCGACTGGGTCCGCAACGAGCAGGTCAAGCGGGTCGGCCCGAAGACCGAGGTCCTCAAGCCGGCGCTGCACCCGACGCTGCTGTTCCCGTTCGCCGCGGGCCCGGCCGCCGGCGACCTCTCCGAGGCCGGCGCGGCCGCCGAGGCCCAGGCCCGGATCCTGCTGTGGTCGGTCGAGCGCCTGATCGGCGCCAAGTGGGGCGACCAGCGCCTGCACGTGGTGCTGCCGGGCTCCCCGAACCGCGGCATGTTCGGTGGTGACGGTGCGTACGGCGAGACCAAGGCCGCCCTCGACGCGATCGTCGCCAAGTGGTCGGCCGAGCGCGGCTGGCCCGAGCGCGTGACGCTGGCCCACGCCGTCATCGGCTGGGTCGCCGGCACCGGCCTGATGGGCGGCAACGACCCGATGGTCGACGCCGCCCGCGCCGCCGGCGTGAAGGTCTGGACGCCGGAGGAGATGGCGCAGGCGCTGCTCGCGCTGTGCACGGTCGAGGCCCGTGAGCAGGCCGCGCAGCAGCCGCTGCAGGCCGACTTCGCCGAGGGCCTCGCCGACGTACGCATGCGGGACCTGGCGGAGGCCGCCCAGGCCGCGCACGAGGCCCGCGAGAAGGAGACCGAGGAGGAGACCGCGGTCATCGCGGCGCTGCCCCCGTCCCCGGCGCAGGTCGTCGACCCCGCCCGGATCGAGGTCGCTCAGCCGGCCCTCGCCCCTGAGGACATGGTCGTCATCGTGGGTGCCGCCGAGCTCGGCCCGTGGGGTTCCTCGCGGACCCGCTACGAGGCCGAGGTGGGCGAGCTGTCCGCCGCGGGCGTGCTCGAGCTCGCCTGGGCGACCGGCCTGGTCCGCTGGGACGACAAGGCCCGCGCCTGGCACGACGTGGCCAGCGACGAGCCGGTCGCCGAGGCGGAGCTCTTCGAGCGCTACCACGACGAGGTCGTGTCCCGCTGCGGCATCCGTGAGTACGCCGACGACGGCCGTCTCGAGGACACCAGCGCGCCGCTGCTGGTCGGTGTCTTCCTGGAGCAGGACCTGACGTTCTCGGTCGACACCGAGGCGGAGGCCCTGGCGCTGCAGGCCAGCCACCCGGAGCAGACCCGGATCGAGAAGACCGACGAGGGCTGGGCCGTCACCCGCCTGGCCGGCACCCAGATCCGCGTCCCGCGGCGCCTGGAGCTGACCCGGACCGTCGGTGGCCAGGTCCCGACCGGCTTCGACCCGATCGCCTGGGGCATCCCCAAGGAGATGGTCGACTCCGTCGACCGGCTCGCGATCTGGAACCTGGTCTGCACCATCGACGCCTTCCTCGCGAGCGGGTTCACCCCGGCCGAGCTGCTGCGCTGGATCCACCCGGCGCGGGTCGCCAACACCCAGGGCACGGGCATGGGCGGCATGACCTCCATGCAGTCGCTCTACCTGGACACCCTGCTGGGTGAGCCGGTCGCCAACGACCTGCTCCAGGAGGCGCTGCCGAACGTCGTCGCCGCGCACGTCATGCAGTCCTACGTCGGTGGGTACGGCGCGATGATCCACCCGGTCGCGGCCTGCGCCACGACCGCGGTCTCCATCGAGGAGGGCGCCGACAAGATCCGCCTGGGCAAGGCCGACTTCGTCGTCGCCGGTGGCTACGACGACCTCAGCAACGAGGGCATCATCGGCTTCGGCGCGATGTCGGCCACCGCCGAGACCGAGGCCATGCGCGCCCAGGGCATCGCGGACAACCGGCTCAGCCGCGCCAACGACCGTCGTCGTGGCGGGTTCGTCGAGGGCCAGGGTGGCGGCACGATCCTGCTCGCGAGCGGTGAGGTCGCGGCCCGGATGGGCCTGCCCGTCCTCGGTGTGGTCGCGTACGCCGCGTCGTACGCCGACGGCATCCACTCCTCGATCCCGGCTCCGGGCATCGGGGCGCTGGCCGCCGGTGTCGGTCGCGAGCGCTCGCCGCTGGCCAAGGCCCTCAAGGCCCACGGCCTGACCGCCGACGACGTCGCCGTGGTGTCCAAGCACGACACCTCGACGGCCGCGAACGACCCGAACGAGTCGGACCTGCACGAGCGGCTCGCCGCGGCGATCGGCCGCAGCGCGGGCAACCCGCTGCACGTCATCTCGCAGAAGACGCTGACCGGTCACGCCAAGGGCGGCGCCGCGGCGTTCCAGGTGATCGGCCTGTGCCAGACCCTCGCGGCCGGCGTCATCCCGCCGAACCGCAGCCTGGACTGCGTCGACCCGGTGCTCGAGCAGCACCCGCACCTGGTCTGGCACCGCGAGGCGATCGAGACCGGTCCGCTCAAGGCCGGTCTGGTCACGAGCCTCGGCTTCGGCCACGTCGCGGGCATCGTCGCGATCGCCCACCCCGAGGTGTTCGTCGCGGCGCTGCCGGCCGAGGAGCAGGAGGCCTACCGGGCCGCCGCCCGCGCCCGTCGCGTCGCGGGTGCCGTGCGGGTGGCCCGGACGATGCTCGGCGAGCCCGGCTTCGTCCGTCGTCCCGACCGTCGCCTCGGCGAGGCCGTCGACGGCCGGGAGCCGAAGGAGCTCGAGGCCTCCGTCCTGCTCGACGACACCGCGCGCCTGGCGGCCGACGGGGCCTACGAGTGGTGAGTGGCCTCGGCGTCGACCTGGTGCACGTGCCGGGATTCGCCGCCCAGCTTGCCCAGCCCGGCTCGCGCTTCCCCTCGGTGTTCACCGTGGGGGAGCGGGCCGAGGCCGTACGCCGGATGCTCGACGGCGACCGCCTCGCGGCGTACTGGGCGGCCCGGTGGGGCGCCCGCGAGGCGCTCGTGAAGGCGTGGTCGTCGGTCCTGTTCGGGCAGGCGCCGCCGGCGGGCGACGACGTGCTCGGGCAGATCGAGGTCGCCACCGACGCCTGGGGCCGGCCGCGGCTGGTGCTGCACGGCGAGGTGGCCGACGCGCTCGCGGCGTACGACCACCAGGTCTCGCTCAGCCACGACGGCGACCACGCGATCGCGGTCGTGCTGCTCGAGGAGCGGCGGAGCTCCTAGTCGCCCGCTTCCGCGGCGAGCAGGTAGCTGGTCAGCAGCCGCTTCAGCTCGATGATCGCCTCGGCGTGCTCCTGCCCGTCGCGGACGGAGAAGTTGAACATCGAGTAGGCCACGTGGACCAGCACCTCGGCCGAGATGCGGCGCCGCTCGCGCGGGACACCCGGCGTGAGCGGCGCGAGCACGCGCGCGACCTCGGCGGCCAGCTCGCGCTCGGTCACCGCGGCCGTGGCGCGGGTCGCGGGCGTGGACTGCACGGCGTGCCACACGGCGCGGCGGGACGGATCCTTGCGCCACAGCTCGGCGACGTGGTCGATCAGCCGGTCGACCAGCACCAGCCAGTCCAGGGTCGGCAGCTGCTCGGCCAGCGCCCGCAGCTCGTCCTGGACGGCCACCGCGTCGACGCGGTCGAGCTCGCACACGATCACGTACTTGTTGGCGAAGAACTGGTAGAGCGTGCCGATCGGCACGCCGGCCCGCTGGGCCACCTCCTCGCACGTGAACGACTCGAAGCCGACGTCCATCAGGACGTCGCGGCTGGCCTTGAGCAGCTGGTCGAACTTCAGCCTGCTTCGCTCCTGGGCCGGCCGCTTGCGCGGCTCGAGCAGTTCGGTCACGCCCGAACTCTACGAAAACACGGGGGTTCTTGCGCGGAACCCGCTCACCACCCCACCCGCGAAGCGTCACCTCTGCACCCGCGAGGCGTCACCTCTGCACCTCCGAGGCGTCGCTCAGGGGGCAGGTGTCGGGGCGGCCGGGGCCCGGCGCCGGCGCCGCAGCGCCAGCCAGAGCGGCACCCCGATCACCAGCAGCGGGATGCCGAACGGCAGCACCGCACCGACTCCGGCCGAGACCGCGGTCGCCGAGACGACGAGCGCGTGCCAGCCGCGGTGCAGGCCGCCCACGAAGCCGGTCCGGTGCTTCGCGTGCTGGGTCGTCGCGGCCGGCGTACGGACGTGCGTGATCTCGACGGTGATCGTCGACATCGCGGTCTGGTCCTTGAGGTAGGCCTGCTTCTGCTCGAGCGCGTCGAGCGCGGCCTGGCGCTGCGTCAATTGACTCTCGAGGGCGATCACCTGACCGAGCGTGGTCGCTCGGCTCATCAGCTGCTCGATCCGGTGCAGGCTGGCCTTCTGGGCCTTCACCCGTACGTGCACGTCGATGACCTGGGTCGTCACGTCCTGGGTCGAGCTGTTGGCCGACTGCAGCCGGCCGAGCCCCTTGATCGCGTTGAACGCCGCGTTGAACCGGCCGCTCGGCACGCGGACCGTCAACGTGTCGGCGCCGATCCTGCCGGCGTCGGCCTGGGTCTGCTCGTCGTCGATGCGTCCGCCGTACTGCGCCGCCGTGCGTCGTACGCCGGCGGCCGCCGCGGCCACGTCGCGGCTGCGCAGCTGGACGTCGCCGGTGTAGATGAGGGAGCGTCGGCCGAAGGTCGGGTCGACGGGCGCCTTGCGCGCCACCTGGGCGACGCTGTTCAGCTGCCCGTGCACGGAGTCCTGGGCGGCGTAGTCGGGCGCCGCTGCCGCCGGCCTGCGGACCGCGGGGACCGACGCCGCGGTGCCCCCGGAGTCGTTCGTGCTCGTGGCATGGGCGCCGCACGCGCCGAGTGCCAGCAGGCCCGCCACCGCGGCCGCGCCCATCGTCATCCTCGATCGCTTCATAGGGGAGTGACGCAGCGCGGGGAAAACAGGTTCCCCTAGAGTCCGCAGCATGGAACTCACCGGATCCTCTGCCATCGTCACCGGCGGCGCCTCGGGCATCGGCGCGGCCGCCGCCCGCGCGCTCGCCGCCAAGGGTGCGACCGTCGTGGTCGCCGACCTCCAGGC
>DATFHM010000278.1:0-5665 GCA_035248385.1 Nocardioides sp.
CCTGCTCGCCCTGACGGCGCACGACCGGCTGCCCGCGCCCGACCCGGCGGCACGTGCGGAGCTGCTGCTCGCCCTCGCGAACGCCCGGCTCCGCGCAGGCCGCACCGACGAGGGCCACCGCGTGGTGGCGCAGGCGCTCGCGCTCGCGCGCTCCCTCGACGACGCGGAGCTCTTCGCCCGGGCGGCGCTGCTGGCCGCGACCGGCCTGGCGTTCAACGCCGTCCAGCTCGACGCCATCGACCTGCTCCGCGAGGCCGACCGCCGGTTCGGCGACGAGGAGGGCGACGCGCACGCCGCGGTCGTCGCGCGGCTCGCCGAGCTCGTCGCCGTCGAGGACCGTGCGGAGGCGTTGCGGATCGCGGTCCGTGCCGGTGAGCTCGCACCCGACCTGCCGGCCGCCCTGGCCGCACGGCTCGAGGTGGAGTGGGGCCGGCACGACCCCCGCGACGCGCTGGAGCGGGCGCAGCGGCTGGCGAGCCTGGTCACCGACCCGGCGACGGCGGCGCGCGCCGCCACCTGGGTGATGGTGTTCGCCCTCGAGCTGGGCGACGTGACCGCGGCGGCGGCCGCGGTCGCGACGCTGCAGCACCTCGCCGACCGCTCCCGGCAACCCGCCCTCGCCCACCTCGCCGCCTCGCGCCGCGCGACGATCGCGACGGTGCGTGGTGATGCGGCCGGAGGGCTCGCGGCGGTGCGCGAGGCCCGGGACCTGGCGGCGCGGTTCGGCCTCGCCGACGGGGAGGCGGTGGCCTGGGGCCAGCTGTTCACGGTGGGGCGGATCGCGGAGCTGACCGCGGAGGAGCGTGCTGCGATGGAGCGCACGGCGCGCGAGCTCGCGGCGGCATCGCCGTACCCGATCGCGCACGACGGCGCGGTGGTGCAGATGCTGCTCGCCGAGGGCCGCGAGGCCGAGGCGCGGGAGCTCTTCGAGCGGCTGATGGGCCTCCTCGACGGGCTGGAGCACGACCTGCTCCGGACCTGGTCGCTCGCGCTGCTCGCCGAGGACGCCGTGGCGCTGGGCGACGCGAAGGCGGCTGCCCGGATCCACGCCGAGCTCGCGCCGTACGACGGCCGCCTCGTCGTCGCCGCCGGGGGAGTCGCCTGCCTCGGCCCGGTGTCCGACCACCTCCGCCGGCTGGCCGGGGTGGCACAGCGCGGCGTCACCCTGGAGTCGGCCGACGGCATCGTCACGCTCCGCCTCGGCGCCGACGTGGTGCAGCTGCCGACCAGCCTCGGTCTCACCCAGCTCGCGGTCCTGCTCGCGAACCCGGGGAGCGACGTCGCCGCGACCCGGCTCGCGGCCCCGGCGGGCGCCGAGGTGCCGCGCGAGGGCGGCGCCGACGAGGTGCTGGACCGGCGCGCGCTGGCGGCGTACCGAACCCGGCTGGCGGAGATCGACGCCGAGCTCGAGGAGGCCCGCGGCTGGAGCGACGACGGCCGCGTCGAGCGGCTCCAGGACGAGCGCGACGCCCTGCTCGCCGAGCTCCGCGGCGACCTCGGGCTCGGCGGCCGGCCCCGCCGGTTCACCGACGAGGCGGAGCGGGCGCGGGTCAACGTCACCCGGGCGATCCGCTCGGCCATCCGCCGCGTCGGCGAGCGCGCGCCCGCCATCGGCGAGCACCTCGAGCGCAGCGTGACGACCGGTGCGCGCTGCCGCTACGACCCGGGTCAGGCCGCCCTGAGGTAGGCGAGGACGGCGAGCACCCGGCGGTGCTCGTTGGTGGACTCGGCGATGTCGAGCTTCATCAGCAGCCGTCGTACGTGCGACTCGACGGTGCGCTCGCTGATCACCAGCCGCGCCGCGATGCCGGTGTTGGTGAGGCCCTCGGCCATCAGCGCGAGGACCTCCAGCTCGCGCTCGCTGAGCGACTCCAGCCCCGAGCGCTGCCGGCCCGCGACCAGGTTGGCCACCACGGTCGGGTCCAGCGCCGATCCGCCGGCGGCGATCCGCTCCGCGGTGCCGAGGAAGTCGTCGACGTCGAGCACCCGGTCCTTGAGCAGGTAGCCGAAGCCCGGGTGCCTCACCAGGCCGACCGAGTGGACCGTCTCGACGTGCTGGGAGAGGACGAGCACGCCGAGGTCCGGCCACGTCGCCTTGAGGTCGGCGGCCGCCCGGATGCCTTCGTCGGTGTGCGTGGGCGGCATGCGGACGTCCACCACGACAAGGTCGGGGGACTGCTCCCGGACGAGGTCGATGAGGCCGTCGGCGTCGCCCTGCGAGCCGACCACCTCGTGGCCGCCGTCCTGGAACAGGCGCGCCAGCCCGGCCCGCAGCAGCACCTGATCCTCGGCGATCACGACGCGCACGACAGCTCCGCGAGCAGCGTGGTGCCCTGACCCGGCTCCGAGCGGATCGACAGCCGGCCGCCGAGCGCGGCGACGCGGTCGCTGACGCCGACCAGCCCGCCGCCGCGGGAGAGGGTCGCGCCGCCCACCCCGTCGTCCTGCACCCGGACCACGAGCGTGCCGGCGACCTCCTCGATGTGCAGGTCGATGCGGGTGGCGTCCCCGTGCTTGGCCGCGTTGGTGACTCCCTCGCAGGCGATGAAGTACGCCGCCGTCTCGACCGCCGCCGCGAACCGTCGCGGCGGGACGACGACGTCCACGGGCAGCGGCGTGCGCTGGACCAGGTCGCGCAGCGCCGACTCCAGTCCCTCCTCGAGCACCCCGGGCCGGATGCCGCGGGCGATCTCGCGGAGCTCGCCGATCGTGTCGGTGACCTCCTGCACCGCGGCGTCGAGCGCCGAGCGGGTCCCGGCGTCGGCGTCGCCGAGGCCGTGCTGGACGTGGCGCAGGGCGAGCCCGATCGCGATGAGGCGCTGCTGCGCGCCGTCGTGGAGGTCGCGCTCGATGCGATGGCGCTCGGACTCGGCCGCCTCGACGATCCGCCGCCGCGAGTCCCGCACCTCCGCCAGCTGCTCGCGCAGCTCCGCCCGCAGCCGGACCATCTCGACGGCCAGGGACGCCTCCTGCTCGAGGCTCGGCCGTACGGCGGCCTGCCGCTCCGGGGAGCCGAGCCGAGCTGTCGCCTCGGCGAGCACCTGCGCCACGTCCTCCGGCTCGCGACGCCCCGCGCGCAGGTCGGTCATGAAGTCCGTGACCAGCCCGAGGGCGTCGTACCGGCCGCGGTCGAAGGCGCGGTCGACGAGCTTCTGCAGGCGGTCGCGCAGCGGCCGGAACGCCAGCGCGACGACGAGGGTCGCGCCGGCGGTCGCCGCCGGTGAGCCGTTGCCGAAGACGACGCCGAGCGCCACGACGAGGGCGGCGAAGACACCGCCGAGGACGGCGGTGACGCACGCGTACAACACGGTGCGGCTGACGATCAGCTCGATGTCGTAGAGGCGGTAGCGCCAGATCGCCGCGAGTGCGGCCAGCGGGAGCACGGTGAGGACGAGGGCGTCGGCGATCCGGACGACCACGAACCTGTCGAACAACGGGCTGCTCGGCACCAGCGTCGCCACCATGACGCCGGCGGCGAAGACCATCCACTTCAGCTGCTGGCGCTCGACGCCCGTCGCGGCGCGCATCCGCTGCACCATCGCGAGGACGCCGAGGAGGAGGGACCCGGTCAGGCCCGGGAAGCCGAGCCAGTACAGCAGCTCCGAGGGCACGCCGGGCGCGTGCACCGGGTTGGTCCCGCCGACCATCTGCGCGGCGACCCGCGGTCCGGTCGCCCAGCCGGCCAGGGTGAGCAACGACCCCAGGCACCCGAGCGGCAGGACCCACGGCCAGATCCGGCCGCTGGTCGGCAGGGTGCCGTCCGGGAAGAGGACCAGGATGGCCGGCAGGACGGCACCGCTGACGGCCCAGGAGCTGCTCGCGACCAGGTCGACGGCCGCGGCGGTGGGCCAGTGGTGCGGCGTACCGGTGAGCGCGTAGCCCTGCGCGAGGTCGGTGACGACGGCCTGGAGGAGGCCGTTCACGACCAGGAGGATGCCGATCCGGTGGCGTGGGTGACGAGCCAGGACGAGCAGGCCCGCCGCCATGTTCGCCAGCGCGTAGACGGCGTACACGAGCGTGTCCCACGCCGGCTCCCGGCCCCACGACAGCACGACGGAACCGGCCTCGGCCGTGACGGCGACGAGCAGCAGTGCCCAGTGCGCCGGCCGGAGTCGCGTTCCCACCTTCGCATCCTGACGCAGCCCGGCGGCCCGCGTATTCAGTATCAGCACGGAGGTCGAGGTGCAGCGTCCGCCCGGACGCGCGGCGGGGTGCGACGCGGGTTCCCTGGTGTCATCACTCTCGACCCGAGGAGGTCACCATGTCCGTCATCACCCAGCAACCGACCACGAGCCGAGGTCGCCTGCGTCCCGCCGTCCTGCTGCCCGCCGTCGCGCTTGTCGCAGCCGCCGCCTCGCAGATCGACGCGGCCGTCATCACGAACGCCTACCGCTCCGCGAGCCCCGCCCCCAAGGACACCCTCAACTTCCCCTGGTACGGCGACCTGGCCGGCCAGATCTCGACCTGGTGGTCGTTCAGCGGGCTCTTCCTGGTCGTCGGGTTCGTCGCCTTCGCCCGCAGCCGCGCGGTCGCGGGGAGCAGGTACGGCCGCGCCGGAGCGTGGGCGGCCGTCGTCGCCGCCGCAGGCATCGTCGTGGCCAACTTCCTGTCCGCGGCGAACGCCGACGCGATGGAGAACAACGGCATCGGAGGCGCGATCGGCCTGGTGTTCGGGGTGTGCACCGTCCTGCTCGGCGTCGGGTTCACGACGGCCGGGATCGCGACCCTGCGGTCGGGTGGGTGGCAGGGCGTCGGCCGGTTCACGCCACTCGTCAACGGCATCTGGCCGCTCGTGATGATCGGCCTGATCGTGGCCGACCAGGTGCAGCTCGCCGTCGGGATCATGGCGGCGCTGCAGGTCACCCTCGGAGCCGCGCTGATCGCCGAGGAGGCCTGACCTCCCGGGTGGGGCGGGAGGTCAGGCGCGGTCGCGGCAGAACGCCGCGACCGCGTCGACCATCTGATCCAGGCCCGGCTGCTCCAGCGGGTAGTGCCCGGCGTTCTCCAGCAGCACCGTCGTGACCGGCACCTTCGCGATCCGGGACAGGAACGGCTCGGAGAGGTGGAGCGGCGTCCACCGGTCGGCGGCGGGCTGGGTGAGCAGGACCGGGCACACGTCGAAGGCCTCGGGGGAGACCGGCGGCACGTAGTTGAGATAGGAGTCGAGGAACGCCACGGTGACGCTGTTGCCCGCCGAGGTCCTGTCCGCGTAGCAGGCGCGCTTCGCGGCCCGGTTGTTCACCAGCGCCCGCATCTTGCTGACCCAGCGCATCGGCACCCGGAGCCGGCGCAGCGGGGTGCGCGCCAGGAGCCCCATCAGGCTCGCGCCGACCGTGCCGGTCACCGGGTCGAAGGCGGTCTCGCGGCGCACCTGCGCCGAGGACTGGTCGAGGAAGGTCATCCCGACGATGCCCGCGACGTCGCCGTTGAGCGAGGCGACGTGGAAGGTCTCCATCCCGCCGGCCGACAGGCCGTAGAGGACGATCGGCCGCCCGTCCCGCTCCTTCTCGACCAGCTCCGAGCCGAGGCGCACCCAGTCGTCGTACGTCACCAGCGCGCCGGGCGCCACCTCGGTGATCCCGTACGTCGGCATGTCGATCGCCACCGTCTCGAACCCGCGCTCGGCCAGCGGCCGGCCCAGGATCGTGGTCATCTGCCGGCCGTT
>DATFHM010000279.1:0-8019 GCA_035248385.1 Nocardioides sp.
GCCGCTCCGATGGCGTGGTCGCTGAGCGACGCCCAATCCGCGTTGGTCACGGCATTCCCTTCTGAAGTCTCCCGACCAGGTCGTCGAGGATCTCCTGCACATCTGCGTTGCCGGAGCGGTCGAGGACGGCGACCTCGACGACGGTCCGTTCCATGGTGCCCTCCGCCTGGCCGTCCGTCACCTTCCGGGCGCGTACCCACACCCGTCGCGGACGGATGAACAGCGAGCCGCACAGGCCGATCAGCGCCAGCACGACGCCGGCCAGGGCGATCCGCTTGCCGGGCGTCTGGCTGATCTGGACCCGCACCCACTTCTTGACGCCCTCGAAGGTCACCGAGCCGAGCCCGTTCGGCAGCTTCACGGTCTGCCCGGGCTTGAGGTCGACCCGGTACGGCATGCCGTTGGCCTGGCGCAGCTGGGTGGCGTGGGTCTTGTCGAGGACGTAGACCGACTGCCCCGTGCCGCTGTCGAGCCCGAGGTCGCCGGTGTAGACGAACATGGCCAGGCGCGGGTTGAGGTCGTTGGGGAAGACCGTGACCGGGTTGCCGTGGACCGCGGCGTACGTCGGGTAGAAGAGGCCCTCGAGCCCGAGCTGGACCGGCTTGGTGATGGAGGGCTTCACGACGCCGTACGACAGGAAGGTGGAGTCCTCGGGGAGGAAGACCTGCGGCCCGCTCGCGATGACCTGACCCTTGCCGTTGCGGACCGTGATCACCGGCGCGTAGCCGTGGCCGATGAGGAAGACCTCGGTGCTGCCGATGTCGAGCGGGTGGTTGACCTCGAGGTCGAAGTCCTTGGTGGCGCCCTTGCCGCACTGCTCCTGGTAGCCGATGTCGGCCTTGAACTTGACCGCCATGCCGGCCCGGGAGCCCGAGGTGAGCCACTGGTCGCTGTAGTCGTTGACCTTGAAGCAGAACGGGTTGAGCTGGCTGGTGCGGAACAGGCTGCCCGGGTTGAAGTCGTCGTACTGGGTGAGGTTGTTGGAGAAGCTCGAGCCCTCCACGATCACCACGCCGCCCTCGAAGCCGAACAGCCCGCCCATGGCGAAGCCGGCGAGCACGACCAGGACGGAGAGGTGGAAGACGAGGTTGCCCGCCTCGCGCAGCTGGCCACGCTCGGCCGCCACCCAGTCGCCGGTGTCGCCCTTGCGGAGCCGGTGGCGTCGCCCGAGCACCGCCCGCGCCTGCGCCAGGACGTCCTCGACCGAGGCCGAGGTCTCGTACGACGTGGAGGCCGGCAGCCTGCTCAGGTTGGCCGGCGCGGCGGGCGGCTGGGCCCGGAAGCCGCGGAAGTAGACGCCCAGGCGCGGGATGATGCAGCCGACCAGCGAGATGACCAGCAGCAGGTAGACGGCCGCGAACCACGGCGAGCTGTAGACCGAGAACAGCCCCAGCTTCTGGTAGATCGGGGTCAGCTGCGGGTGGTCGGTCTGCCAGCGGGTCACGGCCTGCTGGTTGACGCCGGACTGCGGGATGACCGAGCCCGGCACTGCCGCGAGCGCGAGCAGCAGCAGGAGCACGATGGCGGTCCGCATCGACGTCAATTGACGCCAGCTCCAGCGCAGCAGCTCGCGCAGGTTCAGCTCACCGGGCCGCCGCTCGGCGCCCTTGTCGTTGTCGGTCACACACCCACCCACGAGCTGTTGACGGTCTTGAGCTGCACCCACTGCACCAGGTGGTCCCACGAGCCGGTCAGCATGAGCAGGCCGATCGCGACGAGCAGCACGCCGCCGGCACGCATGATCCAGACCTGGTGGCGGCGCACCCAGCGCAGCGCGCCGAGGGTCCGCTCGTAGGCGACCGCGGCCACGACGAACGGCAGCCCGAGACCGATCGCGTAGACGAGCGAGAGCAGGCCGCCGCGGAACGCGGTGCTGCCGCTGGCGTAGGTGAGGTTGAGGATGACGCCGTACGTCGGGCCGATGCACGGGGTCCAGCCGATCGCGAACAGCGCACCGATCAGCGGGGCCGCGGCCAGGCCGACGCCCGGCAGCTTGTGGATCCGGTACTCCCGCTGGAACAGCGGGATGACCCCGGCGAACACCAGCCCGAGCACGACCAGGACCACGCCGAGCACCAGCGTCAGCTCGTGCTGGTAGTGCCGCAGCTGCCCGCCGATGGTGCCGAAGGTGGCACCGGCGAGGACGAACACGACGGCGAAGCCGAGGACGAAGAGCAGAGCGCCCAGCAGCATCCGGCTGCGGTGCCGGGCCGCGGCGCCGGACGCCAGGTCGGCGCCCGAGAGCCCGGTGGCGTACGAGAGATAGCCGGGCAGCAGCGGGAGCACGCACGGGGAGAAGAAGGAGACGAGCCCGGCGATCAGCGCCACGGGGACGGCCAGCGCCAGCGATCCCCCGGCGGCCTGCTCACGGAACCAGTCGGTCACGAGCCGCTCCCGAGCTCGTCGTCGACCAGGTTCGTCAGCGTCGTGGCCGACGGGATGGTGCCGGGGATGAGCGCCGCGACCCGGCCCTGCTGGTCGAGCACCAGGGTCGAGGGGACGGCCGGCGGGTCGTAGTCGCCGAAGGCCAGGAGGGTCTTGCTGGCCGGGTCGTAGAGCGACGGGTAGGACACGCCGCTCGCCTGCTCGAAGGTGCGCGCCTGCGAGGGCACGGCGTCACGGATGTCGATGCCGACGAAGGCGACCTTCCCCTTGTCGCTGCCGGTCGCGTAGGACTTCTCGACCTGCGCGAGCATCGGCATCTCCTTGCGGCACGGCAGGCAGCCCGACCACCACACGTTGACGACCGTGACCTTGCCGCGGAAGGAGGAGAGGTCGAGCGGGGCGCCCTGCAGCGTCGTACCGCTGATGGCCACGGGGGCGTCGCGCTTGTCCGGCGCGATCGTCGTGACGCTCACGCCCTCGCCGTCCAGGTAGCCGTTGCCGCTGGAGCCGAGGCCGCTGCAGCCGGACAGCGCGAGGCCGGCCGCCAGGCACGCCACGAGAGCAGGGGTACGCCGCATGATCAGCGCGCCTGCTGGTCGCTCGGGTCTTCGGCCGTGGCGCCGGTCGGCCCGATGATGCCCTCGCCCGCGGAGAACGGGGCGTTGCGGGCGGCCTTCGGGATCAGGTCGATCGCGGGCTCGGCGTAGGAGATCTGGGTGATGGCCTCGCCGACGAAGTGCAGCGAGGTGACCGAGCAGAGCGTGCACTGGCGCCGACGCGGGTCGTGCAGGAACGAGCGACCCTCGACGGCGAGCCGGGTGGTCCAGATCGGCAGCTGGTGCGAGACGAGGACCGCCTCGTGGCCCTCCGCGGCCGCGCGTGCGTCCTGGACGGCCGCGAGCATCCGCTCGACGATCTGCGCGTAGGGCTCGCCCCACGACGGCTTGAACGGGTTCCACAGCAGCCGCCAGGTCGCGGGGTTGCGCAGGGCGTTCCGGCCGTGGCCGAACTTCTGGCCCTCGAACTTGTTCTCCGACTCCAGGACACGCGGCTCGATGCCGACCTCGAGGTCGAGGGTCGCGGCCAGCGGGGCGGCGGTCTCGCGGGCGCGCTCGAGCGGGGAGGAGCGGATGACGGTGATGTCGCGCTTGGCCAGCCAGGTGCTCGTGCGCTGCGCCATGGCCTGGCCGAGCTCGGAGAGGTGGAAGCCGTCGCGGCGGCCGTAGAGGACGCCCTCGGGGTTGAAGACCTCGCCGTGCCGGACCAGGTGGACGACGGTGTCGGGGGTCGCGCTCATCCCTGCACCTCCGCGGCCGCCTTCGCCGCCGCCGGCAGCGCGTCGAGGACGTGCTGGACCGCGTCCTCGTCGTGCGCCGCCGAGACGAACCACGCCTCGTACGCCGACGGCGGCAGGTGCACGCCCTGGTCGAGCATCGAGTGGAAGAAGGCGGCGTACGCCGGCACGTCGGTGCGCTGGGCGCCCGCGAAGTCCGTCACGGGCTCGTCGGTGAGGAACACCGAGAACATCGAGCCGGTCGACTGGATGACGTGCGCGACGCCGGCGGCGCTGAACGCCTCCGCGACCCCGGCCCGCAGGGTGTCGGCCACGGACCCGATGTGGGTGTAGACGTCGTCGGTGGCGTGCTGGAGCGTGGTGAGGCCGGCCGCGGTCGCGACGGGGTTCCCGGCGAGGGTGCCGGCCTGGTAGACGGGGCCCTCGGGGGCGAGGTGGTGCATGACGTCGGCGCGCCCACCGAACGCGGCGGCCGGGAAGCCGCCGCCCATGACCTTGCCGAAGGTCATCAGGTCGGGGACCCAGCCCTCGACGGCACCGTCGGTGCCCCACTGGCCGGCCTTGGAGACCCGGAAGCCGGTCATCACCTCGTCGGAGATGAACAGCGCGCCGTTGGACCGGCAGGTCTCGGCGAGGAACCGGTTGAAGCCGGGCGCGGGCGGGACGACGCCCATGTTGCCCGGCGCGGCCTCGGTGATGACGCAGGCGATCCGGTCGCCGTTCTCGGCGAACGCCGCGGTCACGGCCTCCCGGTCGTTGTAGGGCAGCACGAGGGTCAGCTCGGTGGAGCTGGCGGGCACGCCGGGGGTCCCCGGGATCGCGAAGGTGGTCAGCCCGGAGCCCGCGGAAGCGAGCAGGGCGTCGACGTGGCCGTGGTAGCAGCCGGCGAACTTCACCACGACGTCGCGACCGGTGAACCCGCGCGCGAGGCGGATGGCGGTCATCGTGGCCTCGGTGCCGGAGGTCACGAGACGGGCGCGCTCGACGGGGGTGCGCTCGACGATCGCCTCGACGAGGGCGACCTCACCCTCCGTGGGCGTCCCGTACGACGATCCTCGGGCCGCCGCCGCCTGGACCGCCTCGACCACGGCCGGGTGGGCGTGGCCCAGCAGCATGGGGCCCCACGAGCAGATCAGGTCGACGTACCTCCTGCCGTCGACGTCGGTCAGCCAGGCGCCCTCGGCGCTGGCGATGAACCGCGGCGTGCCTCCGACGGCGTTGAAGGCCCGTACGGGAGAGTTCACTCCACCCGGGGTGACCTTGCGGGCGCGGGCGAACAGCTCCTCGGACTTCACCGCGCCATTGTCGCCGATGGGTCCCAACCGCTCCCATTCGGGCGTGGGGCTGGACGCCCACGGCGCCCGACCTGGTCCTTTTGGGCCATTTCGGCCAACCGATCGGCTGGTTTCCGTGCGGATGACCATGTGACACCCGTAACGTCCCTGTGTCAGGATTCGTTGTGCCCTTGTCGCCGGACTTGGGAGCGAGGCGACACAGGAGAGCAGCGGATCTGCCGGGACGTGACCGGCGGGGAGGGCTCGTTGCTCAGTTGGACTAAGGGAGACGCTATGTCGAGGAAGCGCCTGGGCCGTCTGCAGCGCGCCGCCACCATCATTCCGCTCGCACTGCTGTCGGCAGCGTGGACGGCCAGCGTCGCCGGCATCGGCGGCGTGGTGGACCCGGTCAGCGCCGCGGGAGCACCGGCGGCGAGCGACACGAGTGTCCCCTCGCAGCCGCTGAAGGACCCCGCGAGCGTCTCCTCGCCGGGCCTGCTCGACGGCGGCAACGGCTCCTCGATCGTCAACGCGGCGTCGACCAACGACATCCCGAGCGCGGCCCTGGCCGCCTACCAGCGCGCCGAGTCGGTCATCAACTCCGCCGACACCTCCTGCCACCTCACCTGGCAGCTGATCGCCGCGATCGGCCGGGTCGAGTCGAACCACGGTCGCTCCGGCGGCAACGTCCTCAACGACCAGGGCGTCTCGGTGCCGGGCATCTACGGCCCGGAGCTGAACGGCAAGGCCGGCAACAAGGCGATCTCCGACACCGACGCCGGCCAGTACGACAACGACACCCAGTGGGACCGCGCGGTCGGCCCGATGCAGTTCATCCCGGCGACCTGGGCGGTCGTGGGCGTGGACGCCGACGGTGACGGCAAGCGCAACCCGCAGGACATCGACGACGCGGCGCTCGCCGCCGCGGTCTACCTCTGCTCCGGCTCCGACGACCTGTCGACGCTGACCGGCCAGAAGGCGGCGGTCTACCGCTACAACAACAGCAATGCGTACGTGAACCTGGTCATCCGGGTCATGAACGAGTACCTCCAGGGTGACTACGCCACCGCGCCGAACAACTCCACCGCGGCGGGCTACCTGGTCCCCGGCGGCCCGAGCTACGCAGGCGGCGGCACCTTCGGCGGCGGCCACAACACCTTCAACGAGTCGCACAGCTCGGGCCACAGCAACCCGGGCACCACCGGCGGCACGAGCGGTGGCACCACCGGCGGCACGACGGGTGGCACCACCGGCGGCACCCCCGGCGGCCCGATCACCGGCCCCACCACCGGCCCGACCGGCGACCCGATCACCAACACCGTCAACGGTGTGGTCAAGGGTGTCGGCGACGCGCTGAACGGTCTCACCGGCGGTCTGACCGGCGGCTCGACCGGCGGCAGCACGGGTGGCTCGACCGGCGGCACCGGCGGTGGCACCGACCCGGTCAGCCAGGTCGTCAACGGCCTGCTCGGCGCGCTGAACCCGGTCACCGCCCAGCTGCAGTGCAACCTGCAGTTCGCGCTCAACCCGACCAAGAAGCAGGAGTGCCTCGCCTCCTACGGTCTCTGAGCCGCAGCACCACCCAGCACCTCCACGAAGCCCCCGGACCAGCGGTCCGGGGGCTTCGTGCTTCCCCGATCTCGCGTCCGGGGCCGCCGCGCCCTACCCTGGATCCGGGCTGGGGAGCATCGGGACTCAGGAACACACATGACCAGGACACGCTTGCTGAACGTCGCGGGGATCGCCGTGGCGCTCGTTCTGCTCGCCTCGTGGGCGCTCGGCGTGCTGTGGAGCGAGCACCGCGCTCCGGCGGCCGCGGCGCGCACCGCGGCCACGACCTCGGCGCGCGCCACGGCGACCGGCACCCCGGACGCCGCCCGCGTGCACCCGCTGCGGCCGAAGTCGCGGCACACCACCTCGGCCAGCGCGGACCCGACGACGGCCAGCGCCTCCGCGACGGCCGCGGCGACCCACCACGCCGCCGCGCACCACACGGCCGGCTCGCACCACTCCTCCGGTGGCGGCGGTCAGACCTCCACGCCGTCCGCGCACCCGACGTCGGCGGGCGGCTCGTCCACGCCGACGCCGTCACCGACCCCGTCGCAGGACGTGCTCACCCAGATCCTGGGCGGCCTCACGCACCTGCCGCACTGACGTCAGGCGCGCAGCAGGCGGGCGGCCTCCACGGCCCAGTACGTGAGGATGACGTCCGCACCCGCACGGCGGATCGCGGTGAGCGTCTCGAGGATCGCCGGCTCCCGGTCGATCCAGCCGTTGGCGGCGGCGGCCTCGACCATGGCGTACTCGCCGGAGATGTTGTACGCCGCCACCGGCACGCCGACCGCCTCGCGGACCCGCTGCAGCACGTCCAGGTAGGCCAGCGCCGGCTTCACCATCACGATGTCGGCGCCCTCGGCGATGTCGAGCAGCGCCTCGGCCACGCCCTCACGCGCGTTGCGGTAGTCCTGCTGGTAGGTCCGGCGGTCCCCCTCGAGCGAGGAGTCGACGGCCTCCCGGAACGGGCCGTAGAAGGCAGAGGCGTACTTCGCGGAGTAGGCGAGGATCCCCGTGTCGGTGTGGCCCGCCGCGTCGAGCGCGGAGCGGATGACCGCCACCTGGCCGTCCATCATGCCGCTGGGGCCGACCAGGTCGACGCCGGCCGCCGCCTGGACACGGGCCATCTCGGCGTACCGCTCGAGGGTGGCGTCGTTGTCGACGCGGCCGTCGGGGGTGAGCACGCCGCAGTGGCCGTGGTCGGTGAACTCGTCCAAGCACAGGTCGGCCATGACCACCAGGTCGGTGCCGACCTCGGCCACGACGTCCGCGATCGCCAGGTTGAGGATGCCGTCGGGGTCGGTCGCGCCCGACCCGACCGCGTCCTTGGTCTCGGGGACGGCGAAGAGCATCACGCCGCGGATGCCGGCGTCCGCGGCCTCCACGACCGCCTTGCGGAGCGTGTCGCGGGTGTGCTGGACGACCCCGGGCATCGAGGAGATCGGGATCGGCTCCGTGGCGCCCTCGCGCACGAAGACGGGGAGCACCAGCTGCGCGGGCCGCAACGTCGTC
>DATFHM010000280.1:0-18622 GCA_035248385.1 Nocardioides sp.
GGCCGCTACACCCTGATGGGCGACCTCAACCCGTTCGACGGGTTCCGGCAGCCCGCGACGGGCTGCTGACCCGAGTCCGTCGTACGTCGGTCCGCCCCGCCCCCGGGCGGGGCGGACCCCGATCGCGGACCCCGATTTCACCTCCTGCTGGCGGTTCGCTAATATTTCGTCTCGTCGCTCCACGGAGCGATGACCCCGGGGGTGTGGCGCAGCTGGTAGCGCACCTGCATGGCATGCAGGGGGTCAGGGGTTCGAGTCCCCTCACCTCCACCGGTGTGATGAGTCGAGACATGGGTGACACCTGAGTCGAGACAAGAGTGACAAAGTTAAAGAGCCCCTGGCCATCGGCCGGGGGCTCTTTGCGTGTTGCGCCAGTAGGTCTTGGCGGGGTTGATGTCGTGGTGGCTGAGGATCTCGCCGGTTGTCAGGTCGAGGACGGTCACGGTGGTCTGGTCGGCGATGGCGAGGATCTTGGTGCCGCGGTGGCGGTAGCCGACGCCGAGGTGGTGCATCTTCCCGGCTCGGCGGAAGCTGACCTTGCCCCAGTCGTCGACGTGGTCGTAGCGCAGTCGGTAGTGGCTGGCGGGTGTCTGGTCGGTGGTGGGGTGGGCTTTGGGTAGCGCTGCGTAGGCCAGGGCCGGGGTGGTGCGGTCCAGGGCTCGGTGGGGTCGTTGGTGGTTGTAGATCTCGCGGTAGCGGTCCAGTTGGGCTTGGAGTTCGGGGAGAGTCGCTGCTGGTGGTTGTCGGTCGAGCCAGCGTTTGAGGGTCTGGTGGAAGCGTTCGATCTTGCCCTGGGTCTGGGGATGGCCGGGTGAGCCGTTCTTCTGGGTGATGCCGAGCGCGGCGAGGGTGTATTCGTAGGCGTTCTTCCCGCCGCCGAACCGGGCGGTGTAGACGCGGCCGTTGTCGGTCAGGGTCGCGGCGGGCAGGCCGTGGCGGTTGCAGGCCTCGAGGAACTGGGTGACCACGATGTCGCCGGTGACGGGGGTGTGGGCGGTGCAGCCCAGCAGGTAGCGGGAGTGGTCATCGAGCCAGTTCAGGATCTCCACGTCGGTGTTGTCGGCCAGGTGCCAGTGGGTGAAGTCGGATTGCCAGCACTCGTTGGGTTGGGCTGCCTCGAAGTGTCGGTAGGAGGACCTGGGTCGTTTCTTCGGTTCGGGGACCACGAGGTCGGCGGCGTGCAGGATCCGGCGGATGGTGGAGGTCGAAGGGGCGGTGTGGCCGGCCTGGGTCAGGTGCCAGGCGATGGTGAGTGGGCCGGCGTCCAGACCGTCCGCGGCCAGTCGCAGCCGTATCTCGATGATGAGTTCGCGGACCGGGGCTGGGGTGGTGTTGCCCGGGGTGTGGGGTGCGCGTGAGCGGGGCTCGAGGGCCTCGATCCCGCCTTGGTGGTAGCGGGCCAGGAGTCGGTGGAGGTGTTGGCGGGAGTAGCCGTACTTGGCGGCTGCTGCGGTGACGGACAGTTCCTTGGTGATCACCTTCAACACGGCAACCCGGGCTTTGGACATACCCAGGGACTGTCGCCTATGTCTCGACTCAGGTGTCGCCTGTCAACTGTCACCTATGTCCTGAACCCAGACACCTACAGGCGCGCGAGCGAGGTCAAGATCGCAGGAAAGCCCCTCGCGCCGGAAGGCGCGGGGGGCTTTCGCGTTCGACTTGCGCGAGGGGCTTGCCGGAGATCTTGCGCCGAGCGAGCGCGCTGCGCCGCGAGCGCCAGCGAGCGGCACAGGCGCGCAAAACGAAGAGCCCCGGTCGACGACCGGGGCTCTTCGCATTGCTGGGGTCGCCGGCGCAGGCGCCGGGCACTCGGGTGCTAGCGTGTCCCACGGTTTTAGACCTAGAGGTCAATAACTGACCTGCTCATCCGCTTCCTACCTCTGTGGAGTGTCCCGTGCCCGGTGACCCGAACCCCCTTTCCCCTCGCCGCGCCCATGCGCGCCTTCCGCTGAGCACGCTCGCGATCCCGCTGGGGCTCGCGGGGCTGGCGCAGCTGTGGTCCGTGGGCGTGCAGGCGCTGGGGGCGCCGTACTGGATCGCCCAGGTGTTCTGGGTCGTCGCGGCGCTGGCGTGGATCTGGACGGTCGTCGCCCACGTGCACCGCGGCGCTCGGACGGGCCTGCCGCTCTCGGGGCAGCTGCGGAGCTTCGTGCACGGCCCGATGGCCGCCCTGCTCCCGATGTCGGCGATGCTGCTCGGTGCTGCGCTGCACCACACCTTCGCCGTAGCCGGCACCGTCGTGACCGTCCTCGCGATCGCGGCCGCAGCGTGCTTCGGGGCCTGGATCCTGACGTTCTGGATGAACGGGGAGATGCCGCTGGAGTCGGTCCACGGCGGCCACTACCTCCCGATCAGCGCAGCGGGGCTGGTCGGCGCGCTCGCCGCGGGTCAGGTCGGCGTCCACTGGCTCGCGGTCGGCTGCTTCGGTGTCGGGCTCTTCTTCTGGGTGGTCATCACAGTGCTCCTGCTGCTGCGGCTGGCGATCCGGCCGAGCCTGCCGGCTCCGCTGGTGCCGTCGCTGGCCATCCTGATGGCCCCGCCGGCTGTCGCCGCTGCCGGCTGGCTCACGATCTCGGGTGGCCGTCCGGACCCGTTCCTGCAGGGACTGAGCGCGGTGGCGGCGTTCATGGCCCTGGCCCAGGTGCCGCTGCTCCGCCGCTACCGCGCGGTGCCGTTCACGCACGGCTTCTGGTCCTTCACGTTCCCGGTGGCGAGCGTCGCGGCGCTGGCCACCCGATGGCTCCAGCTGACCCAGCCGGCTGGGTGGCGGGTCGTCACGACCGCGCTGCTGGTCGCGGTGTCCCTCCTCGTCGCGGTGATCGCGACCAAGTCGGTGCTGCTGCTGCGTACCTCCCGAGAGGCGAGGCACCGGTCGACCCCGGCCGAGGGGACGGCGGCTCCGGGGCCCGTCGTCGACGTCGTGGTGCGATAGCGCGCGAACTACGCTTCCGTCGTGGGCAGGCCGATGAAGTTCGAGGCGGACGCCGCCGTCGACCGCGCGATGGACCTGTTCTGGCTCCAGGGGTACGCCGCCACGACGCCGCAGCAGCTCGCCGACGAGCTGGGCATCGCCAAGGGCAGCCTCTACAACACCTTCGAGAGCAAGCACGCCCTGTTCACCCGGGCGCTGCGTCGGTACAGCGAGATGCGGTTGGCCTACCTGACCGAGCTCTTCGACGGTCCGGGGCCGGTGCGGCCGAGGATCCAGCAGGCGGTCACCGTGCTGTGTGGCCTGGGTGAGCACCGCCGCGGCTGCGTCGTCGTCAATGCCGCCGCCGAGCTCGGCACCTCCGACGCCGACGTCACCGGCATCGCCGACGACCTCTTCGACAAGATCGAGGCCGTGTTCCGCCGCGCCGTGGAGCAGGGCCAGCGATCCGGCGAGCTCGACCCGACGCGATCCGCCGCGTCGGCGGCATCGCAGATCGTGGCGACGGTCATCGGCCTCAGCGTGCTGGTCAAGGCGCGCGGCGCGTCGCGGCGACCGGCGACGGTGATCGCGGATCTCGTCGCCTCGCTCTGATCAACGCGGATCGCCGAGCGGCGGGTAGAGGACGATGCCGGCGGCCAGGGCCGCTTCGCGGTAGGCAGCCGCCAGGTCGGCCAGGCTCGCATGACGGTTCAGGCCGCTCGGGTTCGGCAGCACCCACACCGGTGTCCCGGCAAGCGTCGCCTCCTGCGGTCCGAGGGTCGCCCCGGGCCGGTCGAACGCGACCCGGTAGGCGGTGATGCCGAGCATCGCCACCAGCCTCGGCGCGATCGTCGGGATCCGCGTCGCGAGCTCCCGTACGCCGGCCACCAGGGCCGCGGCGTCGAGCTCGTCGGCGCGCGCCGTCGCGCCCGGGACCAGGGAGGTGATCCCCACGCCGCGCTCCAGCAGGTGGGCGGTGTCGGCGGCGCGGAAGCCGTCGGACGCGTCGATCCGGTGTCCGACGATCCCGGCGCGGTGCAGCGCTGGGTAGAAGCGGTTGCTCCCGCCGCCGAAGTGCGCGCCGACGGCGGCCGATCGGAGTCCGGGGTTGATGCCGACGAACAGGATCCTGGTGCCAGGCCCCACGAGGTCCGGCAGGCTGCGGCCGCGGGCCGCCTCGAGCTCGGATCGGGTCAGTCTCACGTCGGCACGCTCCGGTTCGGGGCGGCCGTGGAGCCCGCTGCTCGTTGTTGACCGCGAGGTCAAGATTACGGGCGTCATGGTCGCCATGGCCCGGCGAACAGCGTGCACCACCCGACCGGGCCGATGGTTCGAAGTGAACCTTCCGCGCCACCCGGAGCCCCGAGATCCTTGGCCCCATGACTCGATCCGACCGATACGTGCGCCTCGGCGCGAAGCTGTACGCCGCCGGCATGAAGGCCGATGCGAAGCGGGCCGGCCTGCGCACGGCGTACGCCGACGTCGACGGGCTGCGGATGGCCTACCACCGCGGCGGTGTGCCGGGCGCACCCGTGATCGTGATGGTGCACGGCTACTCGGCCGACCGGCAGCTGTGGTCGCGGTTCGCGCGCCGCTTCGTCGACCGGTACGACGTCGTCATCCCCGACCTCGCCGGCCACGGCGACACCCCGTTCGTGGCCGGTGCCGACTACTCCGCGCCCGGACAGGCCGCTCGCGTGGCGGGCCTGCTCGACAGCCTCGGCATCGAGAAGGCCCACCTCATCGGCAACTCGATGGGCGGTTTCGTCGTGGCGACCTTCGCCCGCGCCTACCCCGACCGCACGCTGTCCGCCTGCCTGTCGGACGCGGCGGGCGTGAGGGCCCCGATCCCCAGCGACGCGGAGGTGATGCTGGCCCAGGGCACCAACCCGTTCCTCTTCCGCGACCCGCTGCGGTTCTACCCGTTCTTCGCGATGACGATGGCCAAGCCGCCGTACGCGCCCAAGATCGTGAAGGCCGCCATGGCCCAGCAGTACGTCGACCGAGAGCCGCAGCTCGCCGAGATCTTCGCCGGCTTCCACGAGCGCGACCTGCTCGACGACCACCTCGCCGAGATCACCGCGCCGACGCTGGTGATGTGGGGCGACCGCGACCGCCTCGTCGCGCCCTCGGCGGCCGGGGTGTGGGCCGCGGGGATCCCGAACGCGACGTCGGTGACCTACCCGGGCGTCGGGCACATGCCGATGGTGGAGATCCCGGGGCGCGCGGCCGCCGACTACGCCGCGTTCCTGCGCCGCGTCGGCTGAGCCGCGGGCGCATCATCCGGCCGATCCTGGGCACCGAGTGGCGTCAACCGTGTCGCAACCATGGGAGGAAACATCATGGGTATCGGTGCAAGTCTCTTCCTGATCGCCGTCGGAGCCATCCTCAAGTGGGCGGTCGACGCCCAGGTCAGCGGCATCGACCTCCAGACCGTCGGCACGATCATGATGATCGTCGGCGTGGTCGGTCTGGTCGTGACGATGGTCATCTGGGGCACCCGGCGCCGGACCGACGTGGTCCACCAGAGCGGGGTCGGCGGGAGCCGGACGACGTACGTCGAGCCGAACGACGTCCCGCGCCCCTGATCTCGGGTTTTCCGTATCAGCTGAGAGCTTCGGCCCGCGCCACCCCCGCGGTGGCGCGGGCGAAGTGCAGGTGCTCGTCCGCCAGCTTCCCGCCGCGGATGAGCTTGCGGTCGTCGACGTAGCTGCGCGAGGTGGACCAGGGTGCCTCCGGGCCCTGCTTGGGCAGCGTCGCGAGGACCCGCTGGACGTACCCGGCCTTGAAGTCGAGGAGCGGCCGCGTCTCCATGTCCGGGTCGGCCGCGGCCCACACGGCGTCGTACTCGTGCTCGTCGAGGTAGGCGAGCATCGACACGAAGTACTCGCAGAGCAGGCCGATCTTCAGCGTCCACGAGGCGTTCGTGTAGCCGATGGCCATCGCCAGGTTCGGTACGCCGCTCAGCATCGTGCCTCGGTAGGCGACCGTCTGCGCGGGGTCGACCGCCCGGCCGTCGACGCTGAGGTCGAGGCCGCCGAGCATCTGGAGGTTCAGGCCGGTCGCGGTGATGACGAGGTCCGCCTCGAGGTGCCGGCCGGACGACAGCTGGATGCCCGTCGGGGTGAAGGTCTCGATCCGGTCGGTGACCATCTCGACCTCCTCGCGCCGGATGGCCCGGAACAGGTCGCCGTCCGGGACGGCGCACAGGCGCTGGTCCCACGGGTCGTACGGCGGGTTGAAGTGCTCGTCGACCGGATAGCCCTCGGGCAGCGACTTCACGTTGACCGAGCGGATCAGGCTGCGCGCCGTCTTCGGGAAGGTCTGCGCGAAGGCGTAGACCAGCCGCTGCTGCTGGACGAACTTCGCCCGGATCACGCGGTGGGCACGGTCGGGTGACAGCCAGCGCTTCGCGAGGCGGGCGAGGCCGTCCTCCTTCGGCACGGGGAGGATGTAGCTCGGGGTGCGCTGCAGGATCTGCACGTGACCCGCGGTGCCGGCCATCGACGGAGCGAGGGTGACCGCGGTGGCGCCGCTGCCGATGATGACGACCTTCTTCCCCGCGTAGTCGAGGTCCTCGGGCCAGTGCTGCGGGTGCACGACCTGGCCCTCGAAGTCGGCGATGCCCGGCAGCTCGGGGGTGTAGCCCTCGTCGTACCGGTAGTAGCCGGCCGCGCAGAAGATCCAGCGGGCGCTGATCTGCCGGGTCGTCGTGCCCTCGGGCGTGGTCACCTCGACGTCGACGAGCCAGCGCGCGGCGGCGCTGCTCCAGTCGGCGCGCACGACCTTGTGCCCGAAGCGCAGGTGCGGCGTCAGGCCGCTCTCCTCGACCGTCTCCTCGAGGTAGGCGAGGATCCGCGGCGCCGTCGCGATGGTCTCCTTGTCGCGCCACGGCTTGAACTCGTAGCCGAAGGTGTAGAGGTCGGAATCCGAGCGGATGCCGGGGTACTTGAACAGGTCCCAGGTGCCACCGATCCGGTCGCGGGCGTCGAGGATCGCGAAGGTCTTCGACGGCTGCTCGGTCTTCAGGTAGTGGCCGGCGCCGATCCCGGAGATGCCGGCGCCGATGACGAGGACGTCGAGCTGTTCGGTGGTGGAGGTGCTCATGGGTCCAGCGTGCGCCGACGAGCGGCCGACCGCGATGTTCAAGGTGCTCCACATCCGGGGCCGCGATGGTGTGAAATGTGCACATGAGCAGGGACTGGGCACCGCCCTCGAAGGCCGCCCAGGAGATCATCCGGCGCGGGGTCGAGATCGCGATGGAGAGCGCCCAGGACTGGATCGACGAGGTCAACGACGCGGTCCAGAACGACGAGCTCACCGCCTCCATGTACGCCGATCCGGTGCTCGCCGAGGGCCTGCGCAACGCCAACATGTCCAACGCGGCGTACTGGACCGCCGCGAACCTGCACAACCCGGGCGGCCGCGTCCCGCCGAACCTGAGCCCCATCGTGCTGGAGGCGACCCGCGACGTCGTACGCCGCGACCTGGACGAGTCCGCGCTGCACTCCTGGCGCCTGGGGCAGAACGTCCTGTGGCGTCGCTGGATGGACGTCTGCTTCGGGCTGACCTCCGACTCCGCGCTGCTGCAGGAGGTGCTGTCGGTGACGTCGCGGTCGATGAGCGCCTTCGTCGACGACAGCATCGCGGCCGTCGCCGAGGTGATGCGGCACGAGCGCGAGGACCTGACCCACGGCACGCACGCCGAGCGGCTCGCGACGGTGTCGCTGCTGCTCGAGGGCGCGCCTGTTCCTCGCGCCGCCGCCGAGTCCCGGCTCGGCTACGCGCTCACCGGTCCGCACCTGGCCGCGATCGTGTGGGGGACCGGCGCCACGGGGCAGCAGCTCGAGGCCGCCGCCGAGGTCGTCCTCCGGCTGGCCGGGGGCAGCAGGCGGCTCACGGTGCTCGCGACGGGTTCCTCGCTGTGGATCTGGCTGCCCGTCGACGGGCTGCCGCGGATGTCCGACCTCGAGGCCGAGCTCGTCGGTCTCTCCGGTGTCCAGGTCGCGCTCGGCCGGCCGCGCGCCGACCTCGACGGCTTCCGGCAGAGCCACCTCGAGGCGGCCGCCGTGCAGCGGATGATGGCCACCCTGGCGACCTCGCGCCGGGCGGGGAGCTACGCCGACGCCCAGCTGGTCGCGCTGCTCAGCGGCGACGTCGGCCGGGCCGACGAGTTCATCGCGGACGCGCTCGGCGACCTCGCGACCGCCGACCCCGAGCTGCAGCTGACCCTGCGCACCTACCTCGAGGAGCAGTGCAACGCCGTACGGGTGTCGGAAGCGCTGTACACGCACCGCAACACCATCGTGCGCCGCCTCGCACGCTGCGACGAGCTGCTCCCGCGGCCGCTCGCGGACAACCCGGTGGCCGTCGGCGCGGCGCTGCAGCTGCTGTGGTGGCGCGGCGACCGGGCCGCCACCTGAGTCAGGCGCGAGCTGCGCGGCTGATCGTCGCCGCTACCATGGCGCGGGTGTCCGCGGGGTCGATCACGTCGTCGATCTCGAACACCCGCGCCGCGTTGAGCGCCTTCGCCTGCTTGCGGTACGCCGCCGTGTGCTCGACCACGGCGGCCTCCCGCTCCTCCTCGGGGAGGGCGGCCAGCTCCTTGGCCATGCCGAGGCGGACCGCGCCCTCGAGGCCCATCGGGCCGAGGTGGGCGTCCGGCCAGGCGACCGTGAGCAGCGGGCGGTGCGTGCTGCCGCCGAGCATCGCCTGCGCGCCGAGGCCGTAGCCGCGGCGCAGCACCACGCCGACCAGGGGAGTGGTGAGCCGCGCGCCCGCGGTGACCATCCGGGAGGCGTGCCGGACCAGGCCGGTCCGCTCGGCGTCGGGGCCGACCATGAAGCCCGGGGTGTCGACCAGGCTGACGACGGGCAGCCGCCAGCGCTCGCACAGCTCGAGGAAGTCGGCCGCCTTGGCCGAGGCGTCCGCGGTGAGCGCGCCGCCCATGTGGGTGGACTGGTTGGCGACGACGCCGACGGCGATGCCGTCGATCCGGCCGAGCGCGGTGACGAGCTCGGGGGCCCACGCCGCACGCAGCCAGACCACCGTGTCGTGGTCGCACAGCGTCTCGATGACGGGTCGCACGTCGAAGGCCTCGCGGTCGTTCTCGGGCAGCAGGCCCCGCAGCGCGGTCTGGTCGTCCGCCGAGCCGTGCCGCTCCGGCTCGCCCAGCAGCCCGAGGATCCGGCGTACGACGTCGACGGCCTCGGCCTCGTCCTCGACCAGCACGTCGATCACGCCGTTGGCGGCCTGCTCGTCGGCGGGCCCGATCTCCTCGGGGGCGAACTGGCCCAGGCCGCCGCCCGCGATCATCGCCGGGCCGGCCATGCCGAGGTTGGCGTCGGGAGTCGCGATCCGCAGGTCGGCGGTGCCGGCGATCACCGCGTTGCCGGCGAAGCAGCGACCCGACACCACCGCGATGCGCGGCACCTCCAGGCCCGCCCAGAGCGCGAAGGACGCGACGTCCAGCCCGGACACGACCGGCAGGTCGGTGTCGCCCGGGCGACCGCCGCCACCCTCGGTGAAGAACACCGACGGCAGCCGCATCCGGCCGATCAGCTCGGCGAGGCGGTCGGTCTTGTGGTGACCGCGGAACCCCTGGGTGCCGGCCATCACCAGGTAGTCGTAGGACATCACCGCGCACGGCCGGCCCTCGACGGTGGCGGTGCCGCCCACGATCCCGTCGGCGGGCGCCTCGACGACCAGCTCGGCGAGCGGGCGGCGCTGCTCCTGGGCGGCGGTGACGAACCGGCCGTACTCGACGAAGCTGCCCGGGTCGACGAGGTCGGCGATGTTCTCCCGGGCGGTACGCCGGCCGCGGGCGTGCCAGCGGTCGACCTTGTCCTGGCGGGCGGCGTCGGTGGTCAGGTAGCCGCGGGCGAGGACCTCGGTGAGGCCCTCGGCGGGCGTGGGCTCGGGGATCTCGGACATGGTGGAGGCCAGTGTTGCAGCCCGTGACCCTGGCCGGGTTCTTCGCTGTTTCTCAGGCCTGCCTCAGCAGGCCGGGCTGACAATCGATGGCGGACACAACCTTTGTCAGGAGGTCCCCATGACGCTCGACGTCGTCACTTCCGGCCTGGTCGCGGCGCTCCTCGTCGCGACCAGCGTCGTCTTCGTGCTCGGCCTGCTCGGCGAGCTCGGGGTGCTGCGCCGCGCTCGGTGCCCCGAGTGCGATCGGCACGTCCTGCGCCGGCGGGGTGCGGCGGACCACGCCTGTGCCGTGTGCCGGCACGACCACCTCGCGCACCCGGTCCGCGTGCTGCGGCACCCGGTCCGCGAGTTCAGCCACCGCTGAGCATCGCCGCGGCCTCGAGCAGGCTCGGGCCGTACCAGGTGAGCAGCCGCCCGCTCACGAGCCGGGTCGGTACGCCGAACGCCTCGGGCCCGTCGGTCTCGGTGAAGACGTAGGGCTCGTCGGGCAGCACCACGAGGTCGGGCCGGGTCGCCTCGATGTCGGCGACCGTGACGCTCGGGTAGCGGTCGTCGCCCGTCGCGAAGGCGTTCTCCCAGCCGAGCCGGCGGACCAGGTCGGTGGTGAAGGTGTCGGGCCCGACGACCATCCACGGGTCGCGCCAGATCGGTACGACGACGCGCCGCCTGACCGGCGGCAGGTCGCCGCACCAGAGCCTCTCCGCGTCACCCAGCCAGCCGGGCTCCGGCCAGCCGAGGCCGGCCAGCAACCGGCGGATCGAGCCGATCGCATCGGGCACGGTGCGGATGTCGGTGACCCAGACCCGGACCCCGGAGTCGCGCAGCCGGCGTACGTCGAGCTCGCGGTTCTCCTCCTTGTTCGCGACCACCACGTCCGGCTCGAGCGCACGGATGCGCGCCAGGTCGGGGTTCTTGGTGCCGCGGACCCGGGTCGTCGCGAGGTCGGCCGGGTGCGTGCACCAGTCCGTCGCACCGACGACCCGCGTCGGCTCGATGGAGGCGAGCGTCTCGGTCAGCGACGGCACCAGCGACACGACGCGGAGGGCCGGCCGGGGTCCGTCGTACGCCGTCCCGAGGTCGTCCAGGCTCACCCGTCGGAGCGTACGCCGACGATCCGCAGCGCCAGCTCGGCGTACTGGTCGGCCACCTGCTCGGGCGTCCACCGGACCCCGTCGCGGTACCACCGCGCCAGGTCGATGCCGAGCGAGAGCAGCGCGGCGGAGGTCATCGCGACCTCGCCGACTGAGAACTGGCCGGCGGCGACACCCCGGGCGACGAGCGCGCGCATCTCGGTCTCGATCGCGTGCCGGATGCCCTGGATCTCCACGAGGTGCTCGGGCGAGAGCGCGGCGAGCTCGTAGTTCACGATCCGCGCTCCGGTGTGGTCGCGCGCGTGGTGCAGGCAGAAGTCGTGGATGACCCGGCGCAGCTGCTCGGTGGGGTCCGGGGTGGTGGCCACGGCCGCGCGGATCAGCCGCAGCGTGTCCTCGTGGCCCTCCTTGGAGATCTGGTGGAGCAGCTCCTCCTTGGAGCGGTGGTGCACGTAGAGGGCAGCCGGGCTCATCCCGGCGGCGGTCGCGATGTCGCGCGTCGTCGTGCCGTGGAAGCCCTTCTCCGCGAACGCCTCGATCGCTGCCTCCAGCAGGCGGGTGCGGGTGTCGCTCATCACGAGATCCCTCCTTGACGACGGCCCTAGCATGGACGACAGTAGCGGTAAGCAAGCGCTTAGTCACCACCCTGGAGCAAGGAGCCCACCGTGCCCGAAGCAGTCATCGTCTCGACCGCCCGTTCCCCGATCGGCCGTGCCGTGAAGGGCTCCCTGAAGGACATGCGGCCCGACGACCTCGCCGTGCAGATGGTGAAGGCCGCGCTGGTGAAGGTCCCCGAGCTGGACCCCGCCGACATCACCGACCTGATCCTCGGCGTCGGCCAGCCGGCCGGCGAGTCCGGCAACAACCTCGGTCGTGCTGTCTCGGTGCTCGCGGGCATGGACCGGCTCCCGGGCGTGACCGTCAACCGCTACTGCTCCTCCAGCCTGCAGACGACGCGGATGGCGTTCCACGCCATCAAGGCCGGCGAGGGCGACGCCTACATCTCCGCCGGCGTCGAGACCGTGAGCCGGTTCGCCAACGGCTTCGCCGACAACGCCGAGGGCCAGAACCCGCTCTTCGCCGACGCGCAGGCGATCACCGCCAAGCGCGCCGAGGGTGGCGCCGACAAGTGGCAGGACCCGCGCGAGACCGGCGAGCTGCCCGACCTCTACATCGCGATGGGCCAGACGGCCGAGAACGTCGCCCAGGTCCTCGGCATGTCGCGCCAGGAGCAGGACGAGTTCGGCGTCCGCTCGCACAACCTCGCCTGCCAGCGCATCGAGGAGGGCTTCTGGGACCGCGAGATCGTCCCGGTGACCCTGCCCGACGGCACGGTCGTCTCGAAGGACGACGGTCCGCGCGCCGGTACGACGTACGAGGCCGTCAGCCAGCTCCGGCCGGTCTTCCGCCCCGACGGCGTGATCACCGCGGGCAACGCGTGTCCGCTCAACGACGGTGCCGCGGCGCTGGTCATCATGAGCGACGAGAAGGCCAAGGCGCTCGGCCTCACCCCGCTCGCGCGGATCGTGTCCACCGCCGTCACCGGCCTGTCGCCGGAGGTCATGGGCCTGGGCCCGGTCGAGGCGATCCCGGCCGCGCTGAAGAACGCGGGCATGAGCATCGGCGACATCGACCTGTACGAGATCAACGAGGCCTTCGCCGTGCAGTCGCTGGGCTCGGCCCAGCAGCTGGGCATCCCGCTGGACAAGCTCAACGTCAACGGTGGCGCCATCGCGGTCGGTCACCCGTTCGGCATGACGGGTGCCCGGATCACCGCGACCCTGATCAACTCCCTGCAGTGGCACGACAAGCAGTTCGGCGTCGAGTCGATGTGCGTCGGCGGCGGCCAGGGCATGGCGATGGTGATCGAGCGGCTGTCCTGATGCGGCGCCTCGAGGGCAAGACCGCGGTCGTCACCGGCGCGAGCCGGGGCATCGGCCTGGGCATCGCCGAGCGGCTCGTCGCCGAGGGTGCCCGGGTCGTGATCACGGCCCGCACCAAGGAGGCCCTCGACGAGGCCGTCGCGCACCTCGGGGGTCCCGAGGTCGCGGTGGCCGTCGCGGGCAAGGCCGACGACATCGAGCACCAGGCCGAGACGATCCGCACCGCGATCGAGACCTTCGGCAGCCTCGACCTGCTGGTCAACAACACCGGCATCAACCCGGTGTACGGCCCGCTGGTCGATCTCGACCTCAACGCGGCCCGCAAGGTCGTCGAGGTCAACTGCATCGCCGCCGTGTCGTGGGTGCAGCAGGCCTACCGCGCCTGGATGAAGGAGCACGGCGGCGCGATCGTCAACGTCTCCTCGCTGTCCAGCGTCCGCACCGCGCCGATGATCGGCTTCTACGGCGCGTCCAAGGCGATGCTCAACTCGCTGACCGAGCTGCTCGCCGTCGAGCTCGGCCCGGACGTCCGGGTCAACGGCGTCGCGCCGGCCGTGGTGAAGACGAAGTTCGCGAAGGCCCTGTACGAGGGCCGCGAGGAGGAGTCGAGCCGCGCCTACCCGCTCAAGCGGCTCGGTGAGCCCGAGGACATCGGCAGCGTGGTCGCGTTCCTGCTGTCCGAGGACGCAGGCTGGATCACCGGCCAGACCGTGCTCGTCGACGGCGGCGTCAGCCTCACCGCCGGCGAGTGACCCAGCCCCGAGACCTGCAGGAGAGACGATGAGGACGTTCAACGGCATCGAGGAGCTGCAGGGCGCTGCGGGCACCCACCTCGGCTACTCCGACTGGCACACGGTCGACCAGGCGCAGATCGACGCATTCGCCGCGGCGACCGGCGACCACCAGTGGATCCACGTCGACCCGGAGCGCGCGGCGGCCGGGCCGTTCGGCGCCACCATCGCGCACGGCTTCCTCACCCTGAGCCTGCTGCCGATGCTGTGCGAGCAGGTCTACGAGGTGAAGGGGGTCAGCGCCGGCGTCAACTACGGCGCGAACAAGCTGCGCTTCCCCGCACCGGTGCCGGTCGACTCGCGGCTGCGGGCCGGGGTGGAGCTGCTCGGGATCACCCCGATCCCGCTGGGCTACCAGCTCGCCACCCGCGTGACGATCGAGCGCGAGGGCGGCGACAAGCCGGCCTGCGTGGTCGAGATGCTCGCGGTCGTGGTGCCCTGATGCCGGCCGACGCTCCTCCGGGCCTGGACCTCGGCCGGCTCGGCGCCTGGTTCGCCGAGCACGTGCCCGGCGCGGGTGCGGAGCTGGAGGCCACCTTGATCGCGGGCGGCAAGTCGAACCTCACCTACGCCGTCACCGACGGCGGCCGGGAGTGGATCGTCCGCCGTCCGCCGCTCGGCCACGTGCTGGCCACCGCGCACGACATGGCGCGTGAGTACCGGGTGATGTCGGCGCTGCAGGACACCGCCGTCCCGGTGCCGCGCACCGACGCGATGTGCACCGACCCCGACGTGATCGGGGCCGAGTTCTACGTGATGCAGCGGTGCGCCGGTACGCCGTACCGGCTGGCCGAGGAGCTCCGCCCGCTCGGCCCGGAGCGGACCCGCGTCATCGGCGAGCGGCTCGTCGACACGCTCGCCGCGCTGCACGCGGTCGACCCCGCCGAGGTCGGGCTGTCCGACTTCGGCCGCCCCGAAGGGTTCCTGGGCCGGCAGGTCGGCCGGTGGAAGAAGCAGCTGGACGCGTCGTACTGCCGTGACCTCCCGGCCGCAGACGAGCTGTACCGGCTGCTGGCCGCGAACGTCCCTGATGAGTCGGCGACCGGCATCGTGCACGGTGACTTCCGGCTCGACAACGTGCTCGTCGACGACACCGACCGGGTGACGGCCGTCCTGGACTGGGAGATGGCCACCCTCGGCGACCCGCTCACCGACCTCGCGCTGATGCTGCTCTACGGCCGTCTCGGCCAGATCGGTGGCGACGCGGTCAGCGACGTGTCGGTCGCCCCCGGCTACCCCTCCGAGGACGAGG
This sequence comes from Nocardioides sp., assembly GCA_035248385.1. Taxonomy (GTDB): domain Bacteria; phylum Actinomycetota; class Actinomycetes; order Propionibacteriales; family Nocardioidaceae; genus Nocardioides. The sequence continues at coordinate 14,862 of DATFHM010000280.1, forward strand.
TCGTCGCGCGCTACTCGCACGGCAGCGACCGCGACCTGTCCGGCTTCGGCTTCTACCTCGGCCTGGCGGCGTACAAGCTCGCCGCGATCCTCGAGGGCATCCACTACCGCTACCTGCACGGCCAAACCGTCGGCCCCGGCTTCGACCGGATCGGCGACGCCATCCACCCCCTGCTCGACGCGGGACTCACCGCTATGAAGGAGAACAACTGATGGACTTCGCGTACGACGCCCGCACCGAGGAGCTGCGCGCCAGCATGCTCGACTTCATGGAGCAGCACGTCTACCCGGCGGAGGCGGTGTTCCACGAGCAGATCGAGCAGCTCGAGAACCCCTGGGCCTGGGACTCGGTCCCCGTGCTCGCCGAGCTGCGTGCCGAGGCGCGGAGCCGTGGTCTGTGGAACCTCTTCCTCCCCGGCGAGGAGGGCGGCGGCCTGACCAACGTCCAGTACGCGACCCTCGCGGAGATCTCCGGCCGCAGCATCCACCTGGCGCCCGCCGCGATGAACTGCGCCGCCCCGGACACCGGCAACATGGAGGTGCTCGCGGTCGCGGGCAACGACGAGCAGAAGAAGAAGTGGCTCGAGCCGCTGCTCGACGGCGAGATCCGCTCGGCCTTCGCGATGACCGAGCCCGACGTGGCCTCGTCGGACGCCACGAACATCGAGCTGAGCATCGTGCGCGACGGCGACGAGTACGTCCTCAACGGCCGCAAGTGGTGGATCACCGGCGCGATGAACCCGAACGCCAAGATCTTCGTGGTCATGGGCAAGACCGATCCCACGGCCGCGCGGCACCGCCAGCAGTCGATGATCCTGGTCGAGCGGGACACCCCCGGCCTCGAGGTCGTCCGCGCCATGCACGTGCTCGGGTACGACGACCACGAGCACGGCGGCCACGCGGAGCTGCGCTTCACCGACGTCCGCGTCCCGGTCGGCAACCTGTTGATGGGGGAGGGCGACGGCTTCGCGATCGCGCAGATGCGCCTCGGCCCCGGCCGGATCCACCACTGCATGCGGTCGATCGGCCTCGCCGAGCGCGCGGTGGAGCTGATGTGCGCCCGCGCCGAGAGCCGCGTCGCGTTCGGCAAGCCGCTGTCCCAGCAGGGCGTCATCCGGGACTGGATCGCGGAGTCGCGGGTGAAGATCGAGCAGCTGCGGCTGCTGTGCCTGAAGGCCGCGTGGCTGATGGACACCCAGGGCAACAAGGCCGCGCACACCGAGATCCAGATGATCAAGATCGCCACCCCGGCCGCGGTCGAGTGGATCCTCGACAAGGCGATCCAGACCCACGGCGCCGGCGGCCTCTCGCAGGACTTCCCGCTCGCCAACATGATCGCCGGCATCCGTACCCTGCGCTTCGCCGACGGGCCCGACGAGGTCCACAAGAACGCGCTCGCCAAGAGCGAGCTGGCGCGGCAGACCGCGATCCGGGAGGCGCGGGGATGACCGACCCGGCCGCCGCGCTGCTCGAGCAGGTCGCGGACTTCCTCGCCGCCCACGACCCGGCGGCGACGGAGCCGCTGGAGTTCCTCCGCGCCCGCTTCGACGCGGGCCTGGCGTGGGTGGCCTATCCCGAGGGGTACGGCGGCCAGGGGCTCCCGCGCGCGCTGCAGCCCGCCGTGGACGCGGCCTTCGCGGCCGCGGGTGCGCCGAGCAACCGGCCCGAGGTCAACGGCATCGGCCTCGGCATGGCGGCGCCGACGATCCTGGCGTTCGGCACCGAGGAGCAGAAGCAGCGCTTCCTGCGGCCGTTGTGGACCGGTGAGGAGATCTGGTGCCAGCTGTTCTCCGAGCCCGGCGCGGGCTCGGACCTGGCGAACGTCTCGACCCGCGCGGTGCGTGACGGCGACGAGTGGGTCGTGAACGGGCAGAAGGTGTGGACCTCGGGTGCGCACAACGCGGCGTTCGCGATCCTGGTGGCGCGCACGGACCCGGACGCGGTCAAGCACGCGGGCCTGACCTACTTCCTGTGCCCGATGGCCGACCCCGGGGTCGACGTACGTCCGCTGCGGCAGATCACGGGCGAGGCGGAGTTCAACGAGGTCTTCCTGTCCGACGTACGCATCCCGGACAGCCAGCGTCTCGGTGCGGTCGGTGAGGGGTGGAAGGTCGCGAACGCGACGCTCAACAACGAGCGGGTCGCGATCGGCAGCGGCGCCAGCGCGCGCGAGACCGGGATGATCGGCAAGGTCGCGCAGACCTGGCGCGAGCACCCCGAGCTGCACACCGCCGAGCTGCAGGACCGCCTGGTGCGGCTGTGGGTCGATGCGGAGGCCGCTCGGATCACCGGCCGGCAGCTCGCGCAGAAGCTGGCCTCCGGCCAGCCTGGTCCCGAGGGCTCGATGATGAAGCTGCTGTTCGCGAAGACCGCGCAGCAGCTGTCGGGCTTCGAGGTCGAGCTCCTCGGCGAGGACGGCCTGCGCTACGAGGACGAGCAGGGCTGGGAGATGGTCCGGCCGGGCCGGGTCGAGTTCACCGGCCGCGACGCGGGCTACCGCTACCTGCGCGCCAAGGGCAACTCCATCGAGGGCGGCACGTCCGAGATCATCCGCAACATCGTGTCCGAGCGCGTGCTGGGCCTGCCGGCCGAGCACCGCACCGACAAGGACCGTCCCTGGAAGGAGCTCGCCAAGTGAGCACCCCCGTGCCTCCCGCCGCCGACCTGGCCCTGCTGGCCACCGACGTCGAGACCGACCTGCGCGGCACCGTCCGCGACCTGCTCGCCGACCAGTGCCCGCCGACCGCGGTCGCCGCGATCTACGACGGCGACCGCTCCGTGGTCGCCCCGCTCTGGAAGGCGCTCGCGGTCGACCTCGGCCTCGCCGGGCTGCTCGTTCCGGAGTCGCTGGGCGGGGCGGGTGCCTCCGCGCGCGAGGCCGCTGCCGTGCTGGACGAGCTCGGTCGTGTCTGCGCACCCGTGCCGTTCCTGACGAGCGCGGTCGTGGCCACGACGGCTCTGCTCGCCCTGGATGGTGACCTCGCGCGGTCCACCCTCGCGGCGGTCGCGTCGGGCGAGCGGACCGTCGCCCTCGTCGTACCGCTGTCGACCGGGCCGGACGGTTCGCTGCCCGAGCTGACCGTGACCGACGGTGCCGTGACCGGCGCCGTCCGGTCGGTGGCCGGTGTGCTCGAGGCCGACGTCCTGCTCGTCCCGGCCGGCGGCTCGCTGCTGCTTGTCGAGCGCTCCGACGCCGAGGTCGCCGAGGTGAGCTCGCTGGACATGGCGCGTCAGCTCGCCGACGTCACCTTCACCGGTACGCCGGCGCAGGTGCTCGCCGCCGACGCCACCGCCGCGGTCCGTTCGGCGCTGCTGACCGGCGCCGCGCTGCTCGCCTCCGAGCAGTCGGGGGTGGCGCGCTGGTGCCTGGAGGAGACCGTCTCCTACCTGAAGATCCGCAAGCAGTTCGGCCGCGTGGTCGGCGGGTTCCAGGCGCTCAAGCACCGCCTGGCCGACCTGTACGCCGAGGTCGAGTCCGCCTCCGCCACGGCGCGCTATGCGGCGGCCGCCCTCGCGGAGGGCACGGATGTCGAGGTGTCGGCGCGGGTCGCGGCGGCGTACTGCTCCGACGTCGCGGTGCGCGCCGCGGAGGAGGCGGTGCAGCTGCATGGCGGCATCGGGATGACCTGGGAGCACCCGGCGCACCTGTACCTGAAGAAGGCGAAGGCCGACCAGATCGCGCTCGGCACGGCCGGTGCCCACCGCGCCGCGCTGGCACCGCTCGTCGGCCTCTAGTCTGAGGTCGTGAGCATCGGACGCGTC
>DATFHM010000281.1:0-5618 GCA_035248385.1 Nocardioides sp.
GACGGTCAGGCCACCGAATCCGGAGTCGAAGATGCCGATCGGCGCGTCGACGTCGACGATTCCTTGGCCCAGCACGGTGACAGCCTAGAGCCCCGGCACGCCGAGGCGGCGCAACTAGCGACCGAACTCACGCCGCACGGACGCCGCCCGTCAGCTCGGGCGCACGATCTGCTGCAACGCCCACCGGTTGCCGTCGGGGTCGTCGAAGTAGACGAAGCGGCCCCAGGGCTGCTCGTCGACGCCGGTCGCCTCGATGCCCCGCCCCTGGAGGTGGGCGAGAGCCGCCTCGGCGTCCGGGACCACGACCTGGATGAACTGCGAGGAGCCCTCCGGCAGCATCTCCAGACCGACGCCGAAGCAGAAGGAGCAGGCCGACCCCTGGGGGGTCACCTGCACGAAGCGCAGCCCCTCGTGGACGGTGTGGTCGAAGTCGACGTTCCACCCGACCTGGTCGCCGTAGAACTTCACGGAGCGGTCGACGTCGGCGACGGCAAGCGGGATGAGCTCGATCTTCCAGTCAAGTTCTGTCATGCCGATCACGCTAGGCGCCGGCACCGACATCGGGCCGGCTCAGGCCCAGAGCTGGCCCTCGAGCCGCTCCTCGGCGTCGTCGATCGTGCCCTCGTAGGCGCCGGTCGACAGGTACTTCCACCCGGCGTCGGCGACCACGAAGGCGATGTCGGCGGACTGGCCGGCCTTCGCCGCCTTGGCCGCCTGGCCGAGGGCCGCGTGCAGGATCGCGCCGGTGGAGATGCCGGCGAAGATGCCCTCGAGCTCGAGCAGCTCCCGGACCCGGCGTACGGCGTCGCGGGGGCCGACCGAGAAGCGGGTGTCGATCAGGCTGGCGTCGTACAGCTCGGGGACGAAGCCCTCGTCGAGGTTGCGCAGGCCGTAGACCAGCTCGCCGTAGCGCGGCTCCGCAGCCACGATGGTGACGTCGGGCTTGGCGCCGCGGAAGTAGCGCGAGACGCCCATCAGCGTGCCGGTCGTGCCAAGACCCGCGACGAAGTGCGTGATGCTCGGGAGGTCGGCGAGCAGCTCGGGGCCGGTGCTCTCCTCGTGCGCGAGCGCGTTCGCGGCGTTGCCGTACTGGTAGAGCATCACCCAGTCGGGGTGCTCGGCGGCCATCCGCTTGGCCACGCGGACGGCCTCGTTCGAACCGCCGGCCGCGGGGCTGGAGATGATCTCCGACCCCCACATCCGGAGCAGGACGCGGCGCTCCTCGGAGGTGTTCTCCGGCATCACGAAGACGGTGCGGTAGCCCTTGAGCTTGGCCGCCATCGCGATGGAGATGCCCGTGTTGCCGGAGGTCGGCTCGAGGATGGTGCAGCCGGGACGCAGCGTGCCGTCCTTCTCCGCCTCCTCGATCATCTTCAGGGCCGGGCGGTCCTTGATCGAGCCGGTGGGGTTGCGGTCCTCGAGCTTCGCCCACAGGCGCACCTCGGCGCCGTTGGGCAGGACGCCCGGCGACAACCGCGGCAGACCGACCAGCGGCGTACCGCCGACGGACGCCAGCAGGTTGTCGAACCGGGCCATCTCAGATCAGCTCAGATCGGCTCAGCGAGCGCCGCCGGCGACCGCCGGCAGGATCGTGACCTCGTCGCCGTCGTTGAGCTTCGCGTCGAGGCTGCCGAGGAAGCGGACGTCCTCGTCGTTGACGTAGATGTTGACGAACCGGCGCAGGTCCGGGCCGCTCTCCTTGACGTCGATGAGCCGGTCCTTGATGCCCGGGTGGTCGGCCTCGAGGGCGTCGATCAGCGCGCTCAGCGTGGTGCCGTCGGCGGAGACCGCCTTCTCACCACCGGTGTAGGTGCGCAGGATGGTCGGGATCTTGACCTCGATGGCCATGTCAGAGGTTCTCCTCGTTCGGTGGTGCAATGGTGGTGCTGCTGCCGTCAGCGGCGACGAGCTCGACCGGTTCCTCGGTCACCTCGCCGTCGACGATTCTGTAGGACCTGAACTCGACAGGGCCCTCGTTATTCCCGTGCTCGCGCGTGCTGACCAGCACGTAGTGGGCGTTCGGCTCACCGGCGAGGTTGATGTCGGTGACGCTCGGGTAGGCCTCGGTCGCCGTGTGGGAGTGGTAGATCACCACCGGCTCCTCGTCGCGCTTCGCGAGGTCCTTGTAGAGCTCGAGCAGGTCGGTCGAGTCGTACTCGTAGAAGGTCGGGCTGCCGGCGGCGTTCACCATCTCGATGAACCGCTCGGGCCGGTCGCTGCCCTCGGGGCCGGCGACCATGCCGCACGCCTCGACGGGGTGGTCACGCTTGGCGTGGGCGACGATGGCGTCGTACGCCGCCTGACCGATCTTCAACACGGGGACAAGCCTAGGGTGCGGATCAGGAGGCGGGCGTCGCGGCCTTCGCCGCGAGACGCTCCTGCGTGGGCCAGCGCACGTCCTTGACCCAGCCGAGCTTCTCCATCACCCAGATCACCCGGGCCGAGGTGTCGAGCTGGAACCTCTTCACGCCGTGCCGGGCGCTGGTCGGGTCGGCGTGGTGCAGGTTGTGCCACGACTCGCCGCCCGACGGGATGGCCAGCCACCAGACGTTGCCGGAGAAGTCGCGCGAGGCGAAGGGCCGCTCCCCCACGGTGTGGCAGATCGAGTTGATCGACCAGGTGACGTGGTGGATCAGGCCGATCCGCACGACGGTGCCCCAGAAGAACGCGGTCAGGGCGCCCTGCCAGGACCAGGTCAGCAGCGCACCGAGCACGGGCGGCAGCAGGATCGAGGTGAGCGTCCACAGCCAGAACATCCGCGAGATCCGCAGCAGGTCGCGATCCTTGGCGAGGTCGGGCGCGTAGCGCTCGATCGGGGTCTGCTCCTCGTCGAAGAGCCAGCCGACGTGCGCCCAGATCATGCCCTTGGTGAGCGCACCCAGGCTCTTGCCGAAGCGCCACGGGGAGTGCGGGTCGCCGTCGCGGTCGGAGAACTGGTGGTGCTTGCGGTGGTCGGCGACCCAGCGGATGACCGGACCCTCGATCGCCATCGAGCCGAGGATGGCCAGGGTGATCTTCACCGCGCGGTTCGGCTTGAAGGACTTGTGCGTGAACAGCCGGTGGTAGCCGACGGTGATGCCGTGCAGGGTCAGCCCGTACATCACGAAGGTGATGACGACGTCGCTCCAGCCGAGCCAGCCGCCCCAGGCGACCGGGATGGCGGCCACGAAGGCGACGAACGGGACGGCGATGAACAGGGCGAGAGCGAAGCGCTCCCAGAATCCCTGGGTGTCGCCACCGAGGGTCGCCCTGACCGTGTCGGTGGGTCGGTCGTCGAGCGCGGTCATGGATCCCCCGTGCGGTCGCGGTCAGTACCTCTGAGCCTATCCGAGTCTGCTCGGCCTAGCCGACCGCGTCCACCAGGGTCTCCTGCAGGTAGCCCAGCCACTCGTAGAGGTGGTGGGCCTGCGCCCGCGGGTCCTCGTCGGGCAGGGAGTCCCAGTAGTCCTGGTCGCCCTCCTCGACCTCGAGCCGGGTGCCGAGGGCGAGCCGGAGGTCGGTGAACGCGCGCATCCAGACCAGGGCGGAGGGCTCGTCGAGCTCCACGTCGATGACCAGGTCGCCGTGCTCCTCGTCGGTCGGGTCGGTCGGCAGGCCGGCCTCCTCCAGCGCGTCGATGATCGCCTCGGCGGCCTTGGCCTTGGAGTCGCGCAGGCCGCCCTCGGTGAAGCGGCGGAACTCGCCCGCGGCCTCCTCGTCGTGGTGGTACGCCGTCGGAAACAGCCGCTGCAGCACCGGGTCCTCGGGCGCGGTGGTCGGGCCGGAGAAGTCGAGCAGCGCCTCGAGCGGGTCGTCGCTCGTCGTGGTCATGGCGCGCTCGTTGTGCAGCAGCTCGACCAGCTGGGCGGCCAGCGCGCGCAGCAGGTCGGCCTCGAACACCGAGAAGGTGGCGAAGACGAGCTTGCTGCGACGGTGCCGGTGGAACCCGGTCATGCGTCAGCCTTCTGCAGGGTCGCCCACAGCCCGTACTCGTGCATCGCCTGCACGTCGCGCTCCATCTCCTCGCGGCTGCCCGTGCTGACGACGGACTTGCCGTCCTCGTGGACCTCCATCATCAGCTTCTCGGACTTCTTCTTGGAGTAGCCGAAGTACTTGGTGAACACGAAGGTCACGTACGACATCAGGTTCACCGGGTCGTTCCACACGATCGTCACCCAGGGGGTGTCGGCGACGGTGATCTCGTCGGGCGTCAGGTCCGGCAGCACCCCCGGATCGACCTGGGTGGGACTCGCGGTGCTCACGGTTCCCATCGTTCCACAGCCGGTCAGGTGCACCACCTGTCGGCCACCGTGGTCACGACGTTGAAGTTGCGGTTGGTGGCGACGACGCCGAGCACCTTCTCCACGCCCCACGGGTCCACGGTTCCTGCCTCGTAGCCCGCGCCGAGGAGCAGGTGCACCGCCCGGCCCCGTACGACGACGGAGCCGTCCGCGCGGGTCCGCGACTCGAGGTCCGCGGCCCGGGCGGCCGAGGGCTCCTCGCGCAGCAGGTAGATGTAGTGGCGGGCCAGGTCGGGGCTGGTCAGCTCACGCGCCGTGGCGGCGACCTCGGCGAGCTCGGCGGCCGGGAACACGATGGTCGGCACCTCGAAGCCCGCCCGCTCGGCGTACGCCTCCTCGAGGGCGGTCGCGACCCGGGCGTGCGAGCGCTTCGAGGAGCTCAGCCGGACGTTGCCGCTGTTGATGTAGGTCTCCACGTCCCCGAAGCCGGCCGCCTCGGTCGCGGCGACGATCCCCGCCTTGGGGAACTTGCGGGTCGGACCCAGGTTGATGGCGCGGAGGAAGGCGACGTACGTCGGCATGGGCCCAGTCTGCCCCGCCTTGCACTGCATAGGTTTCCTATGTATATTGGTTGATCGATGGAACCAACGACCGAGATGACCGCCCTCAGCAGCGACCTGGCGATGTACGCCGCGCGGCTGGTCCGCCTCATCCGGCAGAACAACCCGCAGCCGGCGGGCATCCGCGCGATGTCGACCATCGACCAGCACGGGCCGCTCGGCGTCACCACGCTCGCCCAGCTCGACAACTGCTCCCAGCCGACCATGACCGGCATCGTCCGGCAGCTCCTCGAGCAGGGCTGGGTCAGCCGCGAGCCGCACCCCACCGACGCCCGCAGCACGCTGATCGGCCTGACCGACGAGGGCCGGGCCGAGCTGACCCGGGTCCGCGCGGCGAACGCCGAGCTGGTCGCCTCGCGGATCGCCCATCACCCGCAGCGCACCGCAGCCGATCTCGCGATCGCGGTCGGCGTGCTGCGCGACGTACTCACCGAACCGACGACGAACAAGGAGAACCAACCGTGACCACCGAGACCTCGATCCTGCGCCAGCCGCGTGCCGTCTGGGCCGTGGCGTTCGCCTGCGTGATCGCCTTCATGGGCATCGGACTGGTCGACCCGATCCTCAAGGACATCGCCGCACAGCTGCACGCCAGCGCGAGCGACGTCTCGCTCATGTTCACCAGCTACATGGCGATCATGGGCGTGGCGATGCTCGTCACCGGCGTCATCTCCTCGCGGATCGGCCCCAAGCGCACGCTGCTCGGCGGCCTCGCGCTGGTCATCGTGTTCGCGGCGCTCGCCGGCTCCTCGGACACCATCGGCTCGATCGTCGGCTT
>DATFHM010000282.1:0-5918 GCA_035248385.1 Nocardioides sp.
CCCCGTGGTCGAGCCGGAGCGCGTCCCGGAGGGCGCACCGGCGTACCCCCAGGGCGACGGGACGGTGAAGACCAGCGCGGCCTGGCTGATCGAGCACGCCGGCTTCGGCAAGGGCCACGGCAACGACCGGGTGTCCCTGTCGACCAAGCACACCCTGGCGCTCACCAACCGCGGCTCGGCCACGACGGCGGACCTGCTCGACCTGGCCCGCGAGGTGCGGGCCGGCGTGGAGAAGGCCTACGGCATCGAGCTCGTCAACGAGCCGGTCATGCTCGGTTGTGCTCTCTGACCCCGATCACGGCCAGCAGCCGCGTCACGTGCGCCTGCACGTCCTCGCGTGACTGACCGACCGTGCCGGGCGTGGTGATCAGGGAGACGATCACCCGGAACAGCCACTCCGTCACGAGCCGGGCGTCCTGCTCGTCCTCGAGCGCGAGCGCCTGGCCCAGCGGCCGCGCGAACAGCGCCAGGCAGCGGTCGAGGATCGGGGCCGACCGGGTGGTCAGCGCGGGCAGCACGACCTCGGGGTGGTCGCGCAGCGCGATCTGCAGCAGCTCGTGCCGGCGGGCGTAGTCGACGATCAGGGTGATGCCGTCGATGAGGTCGGGCACGACGTCCTCGCCGACCCGCAGCAGCGGCAGCACCACGGCGAAGAAGCGGTCGATCTCGCGGTCGACCAGCGCGGCGAGGACGGCGTCCTGGTCGCCGACGTACTTGTAGACGGTGGGGCGGGACACGCCGGCGCGATGGGCGATGAGCGCGTGCAGCCTCGCGTTCAGGCCCTCCTCGACGATGCACGCCACGGCCGCGTCGAGGATCCGGTCGCGCAGCTCGGCCGCCCGGTCCGGCCCGGCGGGACCCGGGCGGAGCGGTGCCGGGGTGCTCGCCATGCCCGCATCGTAGCCAGCAGGGGTCCTTGAACAGTTGTTTACGAAATGCAATGCTTCGTCAACAACCTTCGGAGAGGGAACCGATGCCCGCCACCCGCGCCACGCCCCGCACCACCCGCGCCGCCCTCGACCCTGACGTGGTCGCCGAGCGGCTCAACAGCGGTTCGGTACGCCGCTCCTACCGGCCCGAGGTCGCCATCGACTGGGCCGCGCCGCTGGACCCCGACAAGTACTTCCTGCCTCCCCAGCTGATCAGCCTCTACGGCACGCCGTACTGGGAGGAGCTGACCGAGGCACAGCGCATCGACCTGTCCCGGCAGGAGATGGCCAACATCCTCTCGGTCGGCCTGTGGTTCGAGAACGTCCTCAACCGCGGCATCCTGCACCGGCTGCTCAGCGAGGACCACACCTCGCCCTTCGCCCACTACGCGCTCACCGAGATGGGCGACGAGTGCCGGCACATGACGATGTTCGGCAAGGCGATCGCCCACTCCGGCGCCCGGATGTACAACCTGCGCCGCTGGGAGCGGGTGGTCGCCGCCCGGCTGCCCTTCCTGCTCGGCGGCGCGATGCTGTGGGTGGGCGCGCTGGTCGGCGAGGAGATGTTCGACGCCTGGCAGCGGAAGTGGATGAACGACCCCGAGCTGCAGCCCTACATCTCCCAGGTGATGCGCATCCACGTGACCGAGGAGGCCCGACACATCCGCTTCGCCCGTGAGGGTGTCGTGCACGAGTGCGCGCAGATGGGCCGGCGCGAGCGGTTCCTGGTCGGCAACGCGCACGGCCTGGCCGCCCTCTTCTTCGGCGTCGCCTTCACCAACCCGGCGATCTACCGCCGTGCCGGGCTCGACGTCGAGCGCGCGGTGCGGGAGGCGCGCGCCAACCCGCACTTCGCCGACATCAAGGTCGACGGCTTCGCCTCGCTCGCGGAGTTCCTCGAGGAGAACGGCCTGATGGGCCGGTTCGCCCGCCGGATGTGGCGTCGCGCCGGGTACCTCCGGTGAGCCGACACAGGGCGCGCCGCGAGCCGTTCGTCCCGCCGGCCGAGGACGAGGGCTACCGGGGCCGGGCGCTGCTCGTCGTGGGGGAGGCCGCTCTGGAGGTCGACGTCGACCTGCTGGACCACTTCGAGCCGCTCGACGGCCGCACCCACTGGTACGGCCGGATCCAGGCCGCCCCCGAGGTCGACGCGCTCAAGCAGGGCGGAGCGACGAGCGGCGAGCTGCGGATCGGCTCGCTCGCGGCAGCCGTCCGCCTCGCCGAGCACGACCCGTGGGGCAACGTCGCCGTGACGGGGGTCGGGGCTCCGCCGTACGACGCCGGCGAGGCGGTCAGCCTGCCGGGCTAGCCAGCCAGGCGTCGACGTCGGCCAGCGCCGCGTCGCGTACGTCGGACGGCGCGCGGCTGGCACGCAGCGACATCCGGCCGAGCTCTGCGAGGGTCTCGTCGGACAGCTCGTGCGCGGCACGCATGGTGGCGTACTGCCCCGCGAGCCGGGAGCCGAACAGCAGCGGGTCGTCGGCACCCAGCGCGACCGTCGCGCCGGCGGCGAGCAGCGTCGGCAGCGGCACCGAGGTCAGGTCGGAGTAGACGCCGAGCGCCACGTTCGACGTCGGGCAGACCTCGAGCGCGACGCCGCGCTCGACGATCCGGTCCAGCAGGCGCGGGTCCTCGGCCGCGCGCACCCCGTGCCCCAGCCGGTCGGCATGCAGCGCGTCGAGGCAGGTCCGGATGTGGTCGGGCCCGCACAGCTCGCCCCCGTGCGGGGCCAGCAGCAGCCCGGCCCGCTCGGCGATGGAGAACGCCGGCGCGAACGCGGCGGTGTCGCCGCGGCGCTCGTCGTTGGACAGGCCGAAGCCGACCACGCCGCGACCGGCGTACTGCGCGGCGAGGCGGGCGAGGGTGCGGGCGTCCAGCGGGTGCCGGGTGCGGTTCGCGGCGATCACGATGGCGACGGGCAGCCCGGTCAGGGCGGTGGCCTCGGCGGCGGCGTCGATGACGAGGTCGGTGAAGGCGGTGATGCCGCCGAAGCGGGCGGCGTACCCGCTCGGGTCGACCTGGATCTCCAGCCACCGGCCGCCGTCCCGTACGTCGTCCTCGGCGGCCTCGCGCAGGAGCCGGCGCACGTCGCCCTCGGTGCGGACGACCGACCGCGCCACGTCGTACAGGCGCTGGAACCGGAACCAGCCCTTCTCGTCCGCGGCCGAGAGCTGCGGCGGCCACTGGCTGACGAGCTGGTCGGGGAGGTTGATGCCGTCGCGCTCGGCGAGCTCGAGCAGGGTGCCGTGCCGCATGGAGCCGGTGAAGTGCAGGTGCAGGTGCGCCTTGGGCAGCAGTCGCAGATCCCTGCCCGTCGTCGCGCTCACCATGGTCGCGCCATCCTAGGACCGGGCCGGTCGGGCGACGGCGCCCCGCCTCCGATTGGTCGGCGTTGCCCGCTATGCGTAGACTCGCTCCGGTGGCTTTCCCCACATGGTGAGTCGCGCCCTCGATCGGGTGCAGCTTCACCGGGGTCAGTCTCGGAGGGCACTAGCTCAACTGGCAGAGCATCGGTCTCCAAAACCGAAGGTTGGGGGTTCAAGTCCCTCGTGCCCTGCGAATGAACGACGACGAGAAGGAAGGGTGAAGGAGCGTGTCGGACGCCCCCGTAGTCCGCGGTGACCGGTCGGGCAGCAAGCCCGCCGACAAGCGCACTGGCCCGGTGACCTTCTATCGGCAGATCGTTGCCGAGCTGCGCAAGGTCGTCTGGCCCACGCGCGACCAGCTGGTCACCTACTTCTTCGTCGTCATGGCGTTCGTGCTGTTCATGATCGCGCTCGTCTCGCTGCTCGACCTCGGTCTGGGCAAGGTGGCGTTCGAGGTCTTCGGCGGCTCGAAGAACAGCAACCCGTAATCCCCAGCAACCTGATGGAGCAACACGTGTCGGAGCAGTACGACTCGGCGTCCGGAATCGACGAGGCGGCCGACCAGGTCGACGCCGTCGAGATCGCGGAGGACGTCGCGGACCTCGACACTGAGGCGGCCGACGAGGGCGAGCAGACCGTCGAGGTCGACGAGACCGTCGACGTCGACGACTCCGAGGAGATCGCCGCTGTCGAGGACGTCGACGACGCCGAGGGCGACGCTGACGACGCCGAGGGCGACGCTGACGACGCTGACGACGCTGTTGCCGAGGACCCGCTCGAGGCGTTCCGCCGCGAGCTGTGGGCCAAGCCGGGCGAGTGGTTCGTCGTGCACACCTACTCCGGCATGGAGAACCGGGTGAAGCAGAACCTCGAGAACCGGATCCACTCCCTCAACATGGAGGACTACATCCACGAGATCGTGGTCCCCACCGAGGAGGTCGCGGAGATCAAGAACGGCCAGCGCAAGATGGTCAAGCGCACCGTTCTCCCCGGCTACGTCCTGGTCCGCATGGACCTCACCGACGAGTCGTGGGCCGCCGTGCGGCACACGCCGTCGGTGACCGGCTTCGTGGGCCACAGCCACCAGCCGGTGCCGCTGAGCATGACCGAGGTCGAGAACATGCTCGCCCCGGCCGTCGTCACCGCCGCTGCCGCCGAGGCCGAGGCCGCTGCTGCCGCCTCCACCGGTGGCACCCCGGCGCCGACCGCCAAGAAGCCGATCGAGGTCGCGGACTTCGGTGTCGGCGACTCCGTCATGGTCGTCGACGGCCCGTTCGCGACGCTGCACGCGACCATCACCGAGATCAACGCCGAGGCCCAGCGGGTCAAGGCGCTGGTCGAGATCTTCGGCCGGGAGACCCCGGTCGAGCTGAGCTTCAGCCAGGTCCAGAAGGTCTGAGCTGATCGGGCCGCATGACGCGGTCCAGCAGGTGGCAGAGACGTATGTCATACGCCTCGTCATGACCACGAGAGAGAAAGAGAGAACAAGGGAATGCCTCCCAAGAAGAAGATCGCCGCGCTGGTCAAGGTGCAGCTGCAGGCCGGTTCGGCCACGCCGGCCCCGCCGGTCGGTACCGCCCTCGGACCGCACGGCGTCAACATCATGGACTTCTGCAAGGCGTACAACGCGCAGACCGAGTCCATGCGCGGCAACGTGATCCCCGTCGAGATCACCATCTACGAGGACCGCTCCTTCGACTTCATCACCAAGACGCCGCCGGCGGCCGAGATGATCAAGAAGGCCGCTGGTCTGTCCAAGGGTTCGTCGGTTCCGCACAAGGACAAGGTCGGCAAGCTGACCAAGGACCAGATCCGCGAGATCGCCACGACGAAGCTCCCGGACCTCAACGCCAACGACATCGACGCAGCGATGCTCATCATCGAGGGCACCGCGCGCTCGATGGGCGTCACCACCGACTGAAACCCCTGTGGAAGGGCCGCGCTGGCCCGCTGACCACATCTCCTCACCTACTTGAAGGAACACATCATGCAGCGCAGCAAGACCTACCGCGCGGCGACCGAGACGTTCGACAAGAACGAGCTCTTCGCCCCGCTGGCCGCGATCAAGATCGCCAAGGCCGCGTCCAAGAAGAAGTTCGACGAGACCGTCGACGTGTCCATGCGCCTGGGTGTCGACCCGCGCAAGGCCGACCAGATGGTCCGTGGCACCGTCTCCCTGCCGCACGGCACGGGCAAGACCGTCCGCGTCCTCGTGCTGGCCAACGCCGACAAGGCCGACGCCGCCCGTGAGGCCGGCGCCGACTACGTCGGTGGCGACGAGCTCATCGACAAGATCGCCGGCGGCTGGCTCGACTTCGACGCCGTCGTCGCGACCCCGGACCTGATGGGCAAGGTCGGCAAGGTCGCCCGCGTCCTCGGTCCGCGCGGCCTCATGCCGAACCCGAAGACCGGCACCGTCACCCCGGACCCGGCCAAGGCCGTGACCGACATCAAGGGCGGCAAGATCGAGTTCCGGGTCGACCGGCACGCGAACCTGCACTTCATCATCGGCAAGGCGTCCTTCTCCGAGCAGGCGCTCGCCGAGAACTACGCCGCTGCCCTCGAGGAGGTGCTGCGTCTCAAGCCGGCCAGCTCCAAGGGCCGCTACCTGAAGAAGGTCACC
>DATFHM010000283.1:0-4868 GCA_035248385.1 Nocardioides sp.
TCGACGTGCAGCGCGTAGACGGTGCCGTGGTTGCCGGCGTCGTCGGGCAGGCCGGTGGCGAGGCGGCGCTCCTCGTAGGGGAGCGGGTCGACGTCGAACATCCGGGCGATGCCCTGGCGTCCCTCGACCTCGCACAGCAGCACGTTCTTCCCGGCTCCGGCCAGGGCGAGAGCGAGCGCCGACGCGACCGTCGACTTCCCCGTACCCCCCTTGCCGGTGACGACGTGCAGGCGCACCCGGCTCCAATCACTCACCGGGGCAGCGTAGCGACCTGGGCCCGGCAGTATCGTGCGAGTCATGACCAAGTGGGAGTACCAGGTAGCGCCCGTCCTCAACCATGCGGCGACGCAGATCCTCAACAACTTCGGCCAGGACGGCTGGGAGCTCGTCGCGGTGATCCCGAGCCCGCAGGGCAACGACCTGGCCTACTTCAAGCGTCCCGTGGAGGGCTGAGCCATGACCGTCGAGGCGCGTCTCGCCGAGCTCGGGCTGACCGTTCCCGAGGTGGTGCCGCCGGTGGCGGCGTACGTGCCGGCCGTGCAGGTGGGCTCGCTGGTGTACACCGCCGGCCAGCTGCCGATGCGCGACGGCTCGCTGGTCGCGACCGGCAAGGTCGGCGACGCGGTGACCGCGGAGGTCGCCACCGAGTGCGCCCGCCAGTGCGCGCTCAACGCGATCGCGGCCATCAAGTCGATCACGGGCTCGCTGGAGAACGTGCGGATCGTGAAGGTCGTGGCGTTCGTCGCCTCGACCCCGGACTTCACCGGCCAGCCGGGCGTGGCGAACGGCGCGTCGAACCTGTTCGGTGACGTCTTCGGCGACGCGGGCGTGCACGCGCGATCCGCCGTCGGCGTACCGGTCCTGCCGCTGGACGCGCCCGTCGAGGTCGAGGTCATCGCCGAGATCGTCGGCTGAGCATGGCCCTCCCCATCCCGCTGCCGCCCGTGGCCCTGCCCGAGCACCTCGTCGGCCGCTACCAGGAGTACGTCGACGGCACCCGGGTCGCGGTCGAGCCGCGCAACGCGGCGACCGTGATCCTGCTGCGCGAGGCCGGCGCGGAGCCGGAGGTGTACCTGCTGCGGCGTCAGCTCAGCATGGACTTCGCCGGCGGTATGGCGGTCTTCCCCGGCGGCGGCGTGGACGCGCGCGACCACGGGCTTGAGCCGTCGCTGTGGGCCGGGCCGTCGGTCGCGGAGTGGGCCGCGCGGCTGGGGGTGGAGGAGTCGGACGCGGTCGCGCTCGTGTGCGCCGCCGTCCGCGAGACCTTCGAGGAGTCGGGGGTCCTGCTGGCGGGTGAGTCGGCGTCGAGCGTGGTCGCCGACACGACCGGCGAGGAGTGGGAGGCCGACCGGGTCGCGCTCGAGTCGCGCTCGCTGTCGCTCACCGACTTCCTGGAGCGGCGCGGGCTGGTGCTGCGCACCGACCTGCTGAACGTGTGGTGGGCCTGGGTCACGCCGATCTTCGAGCCGAAGCGCTACGCGACCTGGTTCTTCGTCGCGCGGCTGCCGGAGGGCCAGCGCACCCGCGACGTGTCCTCGGAGTCCTCGGAGGTCATGTGGCTCGGTGCCCGCGACGCCATCGCGCAGGCGCACGCGGAGCAGCTCGCGATGCTGCCGCCGACGTACCTCACGCTGCTGGAGATCTCCCAGCACGCCTCGGTGGACGCGGTGCAGTCCGCGGCGCCGGAGTCGGTCGTCATGTTCATGCCCGAGCTGGAGGAGCGCGACGGGGGCTGGGGTCTGTCCATGCCCGACCGCGTGCGCCCGCTGGTCGAGGGACGGAGCCGGGCGTGAGCGACGCCTGGGAGGGCGGTGCGTACGGCGATCGCGGCCGCTGCGTCCTCGCCCCGAACCCGGGCCTCATGACCCTCGACGGCACCAACACCTGGGTGCTGCGCGAGCCGGGCTCGGCGTCCTCGATCGTCGTCGACCCGGGTCCCCTGGACGACGGACACCTGGACGCGCTCGCCGAGGTGTGCGGCGAGGTGACCGCGGTCGTCGTGACCCACCACCACGCCGACCACACCGAGGCGGCGCGCTCCTTCGCCGAGCGGATGGGCTGCGGCGTACGCGGCCTGGATCCCGCGCAGTGCTGGCGGTCCGAGCCCGTCGTCGACGGCGAGGTGCTCGTCGCCGGCGACCTGTCGGTCGAGGTGATCACGACGCCCGGCCACACCCGCGACTCGATCTCGCTCGTCAACGACGCCGACCGCGCCCTGCTGACCGGCGACATGGTGCTCGGCCGCGGGACCACCGTGATCGTCCATCCCGACGGGGACCTGGGCGGCTACTTCTCCTCCCTGGAGCGGATGCGGTCGCTCGTGACCTCCGGTCGCGTGGCCTCGCTGTGGCCCGCGCACGGACCGGTGCTCCCCGACGCGGGCGCGGTGCTCGACCACTACCGGGTCCACCGCCAGGAGCGCCTCGCGCAGGTCGAGTCGGCGCTCCGGCGGCTCGGGGTCGACGCCCTCCCGCCCGATGTCGCCGAGGATCCCGTGCTTCCGCGCCAGGTCGTCGAGATCGTCTACGCCGACGTCGACGAGTCCCTCTGGGGCGCGGCCGAGTGGTCGGTGCGGGCCCAGCTGGCCTACCTGGCTCAGCGGTAGCGCTCCAGTGCGGTCCCTGGGGCGGCCTCCCGGTCCCCGTTCACTCACTTGTGAGTGAACGGGATTCACTCACAGGTGAGTGAGCCGGCGGCGGCGCCACCGCCACCCGGCGGCCGCGAGGCCGACGAGCGCCAGGGGAAGTCCGACGAACACCGCAAGGCGGTGGGGCGTCGACCACGGCCAGTCCGGCCGCGGCCACGGGACGGTGTGCGCCCCCGGGGCCATCAGCTCGGTGGCGACGCTGAGCTGGGTCACGTGCGGGTTGACCGCGATGACCGGGCGAGCGCCCAGCGCGACGCCGGGGCGGTAGGCCACGACACCGACCGTCGTCGTGCCGGCGTACGTCGATGCGCCGTCGGGCTGCACGAGAACCTGGCCGTTCGCCAGGAGACCCCGGTACGCCGGCACCTGCACACCGAGACTGCTGCGTCGGGTCGCGTCCGTGAGGGAGCCGATCGTGGCGTCTGACCCGCGGCCGAAGTAGAGCGTGCCCACGACACCCGACCGGTCGAACCAGATCGCACTCACGACGTCGCTGCCCGCGTCGCTGACCCGCATCGCGACCCGCTGGGTGCGCCCGTCCAGCCACAGCGTGTTGCCGGCGACGAGCGCCACCTGTCCCGAGGTGGACACCGCCAGGGGCCGCGGCCGCTCGTCGGAGTACGAGCGGGCACCGATCCGGATCGTGTCGGCTCCTGCGCCCAGGGTGAGGGCCTGACGGGTCTTCCCGTCGGCCATCCGCAGCGTGCCGACCTGGTAGGTGCCGGTGGGGTGGTACTCATCGATGGTCCACCCGTTCACCTCGACGCCCTGCCAGGCGAGGTAGCTGCCGTCGGACGACCAGGCGAGGGTCGTGATGTCCTCGCGACCGCCACGCGGAAGGACGTAGCGCGCGCCGCCGGTGGTGAGATCCACGACGATGATGTCGCTGCGGTAGCCGCCGACCGAGGTCTGCAGCGTCCGCACGGCGGCGAGGTGTCGCCCGTCCGGAGCGAGCGCCACGACGGGATGGGCACGCGCTGCGTCGGTCGCCGGTAGTGCCAGCCGGTGGTAGCGCCCGTTGTCGGAGCCGACGACCATCACCTGGCCCCGGGTGTCGACGTACGCCGCGGCGGCGCGCCCGACCTTGAAGTCCGAGGTCGCCGGGATCGCGTAGGGCGGCGCCCAGATGTGGTCGGGGACCCCCGGGCTGGCCGGGGAGGTGCCGACGTCGTCGGCCTTCGGCGAGTGGCCGAGGAGCTGCGTGCCGAGGGCCGACGCCAGCACCAGGCATGCGGCCGCGACGGCTCCGGCGCCGAGTCGGGCCCGCGTCGTCGCCCGCCGCCCCCGCCGGTAGGTGTCCGCCGGGACCGAGGCGACCGGCGCGGTGTCGGCGAGGCGGGCCAGCTGCTCGCGGAGCTCTTCGCGGCTCATGACACACCCTCCAGCAGGGTCTCGAGATGGGGCGCGACGACGCGGAGGCGGGCCAGGGCCTCCCGGGTCGTCGACTTCACGGTGCCGGCGCCGATCCCGAGGAGCCGCGCGGTCTCGACCTCGGTGAGGTCCTCGTAGTAGCGCAGCACCAGCACGGTGCGCTGGCGCGGCGTCAGCAGGCGCAGGGCGGCGTCGAGGCTGAGCCGCAGGTCGGGGTCGGCGACGGCGGAGTCCGCGCGGTCGTCGTACGTCGACAACGGCACCTCGGCCACCCGCGAGCGCGACCGCCGCCACCGCGAGATGTTCTGGTTGGCCATGATCCGGCGGACGTACGGTTCGGGGTCGCCCGCGATCCGGTGCCACGCCCTGGCCGCCTGCACCAGGGTGACCTGGACCAGCTCCTCGGCGAGGTGCCCGTCGCCGGTCAGCAGGAACGCGGTGCGCGAGAGCGCGGGCGTGCGCGCGGCGACGTACTGCTCGAAGCCAGCCCGAGACGCTTCACGAACCACAACGGCCCCCTTTCACCGGTATCTACGCACCGTGAGAGGGGGCCGGGGGGTGGAACAGCCGAAGAAATCAGCGGGCGCGGCGCGCCATCCGCTCCATGTCCATGATGACCACCGAGCGCGGCTCGAGCCGCAGCCAGCCGCGCGACGCGAAGTCGGCGAGCGCCTTGTTGACCGTCTCGCGGGAGGCGCCGACCAGCTGGGCGAGCTCCTCCTGGGTGAGGTCGTGGTGGACGTGCACGCCGTCGTCGGCGGTGCGGCCGAAGCGCTCGGCGAGGTCGAGCAGCGCCTTGGCGACACGGCCGGGCACGTCGGAGAACACCAGGTCAGCGACGACGTCGTTG
>DATFHM010000284.1:0-4368 GCA_035248385.1 Nocardioides sp.
CATCGGCGTCCTGCTCTTCGACCTCGTGGCCATCGGCCGCAACCCGCGCGAGCCCTCGTTGCGCGAGTGCGCGCTCGCGCTCGCGGCGTACGTCGGCGGCGCCATCGCCTTCGGCACCTGGATCTTCCTCGACCACGGCCACGACTACGGGGTGCAGTTCTTCGCCGGCTGGCTGACCGAGTACAGCCTGTCGATCGACAACCTCTTCGTCTTCCTGCTGCTGATGGCCGCGCTGAAGGTGCCGCGCCACTTCCAGCAGGAGGCGCTGCTCGTGGGCATCGTGCTCGCGCTGCTCTTCCGTGGCGTGTTCATCGCCCTCGGCTACACGCTCGTCCAGAACTTCTCGGCGATCTTCTACGTCTTCGGTGCGTTCCTCGTCTACACGGCCGCCAAGCTCGTGCGCTCCTACGGTGACGACGAGGACGAGCACCCGGAGGACGGCGCCATCGTCCGCTTCGCCCGCACCCACCTCAACGTCGGCGACGAGTTCCACGGCCTGCGCCCGTGGTACCGCACCGCCGCCGGCCGCGTCCTCTCGCCGATGGTCGTCGTCATCGTCGCGCTCGGCGTGACCGACCTGCTCTTCGCGCTCGACTCGATCCCCGCGATCTTCGGCATCACCCAGGAGCCGTACCTGGTGCTCACGGCGAACGTGTTCGCGCTGATGGGCCTGCGCCAGCTCTACTTCCTGCTCGGCGGGCTGCTGCAGCGGCTGGTCTACCTCTCGCTCGGCCTGGCCTTCATCCTCGCCTTCATCGGCGTGAAGCTCGTCCTGCACGCGCTGCACGAGAACGAGCTGCCTTTCATCAACGGCGGCCACGGCGTGCACGTCCCCGACATCGGCTCGCTGACCAGCCTCGCCGTGATCGTCGTGACGCTGGTGGTCACGGCCGTCGCGAGCCTGCGCCGGTCGGCGCGGGACGAGCAGGAGTCCGTCGCCTGACCCAGGGCCCCGGCGTGCGGCACTAGGGTGCTGTCACCGACGCCGGTGCGAGGGGGATCCGTGGACCGACTGCAGGTGCGATGGGCAGGCTCCGCCCGCACCTTCGACGGGCCGCGCGTGGTCGTCGGGCGGGAGTCGGACTGCGACGTCCTCGTCTCCGACGGCCGCGCGTCACGGCACCACGTGTACCTGGAGCGCGAGCCCGCCGGCTGGGTGCTGACCGACGCCAGCAGCAACGGCACGTACGTCGCCGGCGAGCGGGTCACGCGGGTCAGCATCGGCCCCCAGCCGGTCACGCTGAACCTCGGTGACCCGGCGGGGGAGCCGGTGGTCGTGGCGCTCGTCGTACCGGCAGCGGCGCCTGTCCCTCCACCGCCCGCCGCCGCACCCCGCGCGCCGGAGGAGTCCCGGCCGGTCGCCGTGCTGCCGCCCGGCCACGTCCCGCACGGACACTCGATCGTGCGGCCACAGCACCAGCAGGCCGGGCGCAGCCTCACGATCGGCCGCGAGGCGGGCAACGACATCGTGCTCGACGACCCGCTTGTCAGCCGCCGCCACGCGCGCCTGGACCTCGGATCGCCGAGCAGCCCCGCCGTCATCCACGACCTCGGCAGCTTCAACGGCGTCTTCGTCGCGGGCCGCCGGATCCACGGCGCGGCGCACCTGCCGCCGGGCGTCGAGGTCACGCTCGGCAACCAGAGCTTCCACTGGGACGGGCGCGAGCTGGTGGCGTCGGCGACGACCCATGAGTTCACCCTGTACGCCGACGCGCTCACCCAGGTGGTGGCCGGCGGCAGGCGGCTGCTCGACGACGTCAGCTTCCAGCTCGCGCCCTCGACCCTGACCGCGGTGATCGGCCCGTCCGGCGCGGGCAAGTCCACGCTGCTCGGCGCCCTCACCGGCCTCAGACCCGCCTCGCACGGCCGCGTCGTGTGGCAGGGCCACGACCTCTACGCCAGCTACGACCAGCTGCGGTTCCAGATCGGCCTGGTGCCGCAGCAGGACATCCTGCACCCGCAGCTGAAGGTCAAGCAGGGCCTCGGGTACGCCGCCCAGCTCCGCCTGCCGCCCGACACCACGGCGCGCGAGCGCGAGCTGCGCGTGCAGCAGGTGGCCCAGCAGCTGCAGCTGACCGAGCGGCTCGGCAACCGGATCGGCACCCAGCTCTCCGGCGGCCAGCGCAAGCGGGTCTCGATCGCGACCGAGCTGCTCACCGCGCCGCCGCTGCTCTTCCTCGACGAGCCCACGTCCGGCCTGGATCCCGGGCTCGACCTGGAGGTGATGCGCCAGCTGCGCACGCTCGCCGACGACGGCCGCGTGGTCGTGGTCGTCACGCACTCCGTGCTGGCGCTCGACCTGTGCGACAACGTCATGGTGCTCGCGCCGGGCGGCAGGATCGCCTACCTGGGGCAGCCGGCAGGTGTCCTGGCGCACTTCGGGCGGTCCAGCTACCCCGAGGTGTTCGACCTGCTCGACGCGTCCGACCTGTGGAACCGGATCCCGGCCCGGCCGCAGCAGGCGCCGGCTCCGGTGACGGCCCGCCAGGGGGCCGGCGTACCGGCCCCGCACCGGCAGTCGATCGGCCGGCAGCTGACCACCCTCGTCTCCCGCAACCTCGCCGTCGTGATGGCCGACCGGCTGCTGCTCGGGATGCTGCTGCTCCTCCCGCTCATCCTCGGCGGCCTGAGCCGCCTGGTCCCGGGGCACGCCGGCCTCTCCCTGCGGCACTCGGTGAGGTGCGCCGACGGGCTGAAGCGGGTCGCGCACAGCCAGTGCCGTGGCCCGGACGGCCACACCGTGCATGCCGTGTACGCCGCCACCGAGGCGACCCAGCGCCTGACCGTGCTCATCGTGGCGGCCTGCCTGATGGGCGCGGCGATCGCGATCCGTGAGCTGGTGGGGGAGCGGCCCATCTTCCGGCGGGAGTACGCCGTCGGCCTCTCGCCGGGCGTCTACCTCACCAGCAAGGTGCTGGTCCTGGGTACGGCCGCCTTCGTGCAGGGCTTGGTCGTCACCTTCATCGCCACGGTCGGGCTGCCGCCGCCGGACGGCGCCGCCGGCGCGATCCGGGTGGCGCTCGCGATCGCGGCCCTGGCGTTCACGATGGCGGTGGTGGGGCTCGCCCTCTCAGCCGTCGTGACCAGCACCGAGCAGACGATGCCGGCGCTGGTCGGCGTCATCATGCTGCAGCTGGTGCTGTCCGGTGCGCTCTTCGAGATCGCCGGCCGCCCGGGTCTCGAGCAGGTCGCGTGGCTGTCCCCGTCACGGTGGGCGTACGCCGCCTCCGCCTCCGTCATCGGCCTGGTCCGTGGCCAGGCCGAGCGGAGCCACGAGGACTGGATCGCCCTGTCCGGCGGCAGCCACTACGCCCTCGACCTGGGCATGCTGGGCGCGCTGTGCCTGCTCGCCTTCATCGCCGGCCTGACCCTGGTCCACCGCAGCGCCACCTCCGACGACTGATCGCGCGAAAGAAGCCTCCCGGCCCGCCGAATGGCGGGTTCTGGCCCTTCGAGATCGCGATCTCGAAGGGCCAGAACCCATCATTCGCGGGGCCAGAACCCTTCTTTCGCGGGGTCAGGCGACCGGCCAGCAGACATCCGTGACGTGGGCGAGCAGGTCGGTGGGGTCGCCGGTGGGGTGGTAGCGCTCGCGGACCGGCCCGCTCGCCGTACGGGCCTGCTCGGCCACCCACAGCCCCACCGCGCTGTAGGCCTGGTCGAGGTCGACCATGGGGCCGTCGTACCGGGTCACGGCCAGGCGCGCGGCCGGGATCTCGCTGACCTCGATCCGGCCGCTGGGCCGGAAGCCGTCGGCGTCGACCGGGACGAACGCCACGAGCTCGCCGACCTCGTCGGTGAAGGCCTCGGTGGGGAACAGCGCGCCGTCCGGGCCGGTGCGGGTGAGGCCGGAGGAGATGAGGGCGCCGTGCAGCTCGGTGAACGCGCCCATCCACCAGGCGACCCACTCGGCGGCCTGCACGGTCTCGCGGATGGCGAGCACGGTCGTGGCGGGTTCGTCGCGGTACTCCACCTCCGCCGGGGTGGGCGAGGTGAGCAGCCGGCGCAGCGAGTCGACGGTCTCCTGGGTCTCGCGCAGCTGCCGGCTCATCCGCTCCAGGTGCGCGGCGACCGTGTCGTTGAGAGTGCTCTGGTCGGGAGCGGTGAGCACCGTCCGGACGTCCTCGACGGGCATGTCCAGCGCGCGCAGCCGCCGGATCAGCTGCGCCTGCGCCACCTGGTCGGTGCCGTAGTAGCGGTAGCCGCTGTGGTCGTCCACGCGGGCCGGCGCCAGCAGCCCGACGTCGTGGTAGTGGCGCAGCGCCTTGACCGACAGGAAGGTCATCCGCGAGAAGTCCCCGATGCTGAGCAGCTCCGTCATGGCTCCAGCCAACACCCTCCCGCAGGGGGAGGGTCAACGGGCTTGAC